>NZ_JBSFIH010000077.1:0-33615 GCF_053597455.1 Streptomyces sp. NPDC001393 | reverse complement strand
GGCGTGTGCCCGGCCCCCCCGCTGGCCGGCCCTGCCGCCGCCCCTCGGGGGGTGGGTGGGGGGGGGGGCCCCCGGGCGCCAGCGCGACGACGTGACCCTGCTGCTCGCGCGCATGATCGGCTACCGCAAGGGGGACACCGCGACCTGGCGGCTGCCCGCCCGCGACGACGCGCCCGCCCATGCCCGCGCACAGGTCTCCGCGCTGCTGCGGCAATGGCGCACCAGGGACGACACCCGGGAGACTGTCCAGCTGCTGGTCAGCGAGCTGGTCACGAACGCGGTGCGCTTCGCCACCGGTCCCGTCACGGTACGGCTGATCAGGACCGGCCGCGGCCTGCTGTGCGAGGTGGGCGACACCGGCAACGGCAGGCCACGACTGAGCCGGGGCGGCCTGCTCGACGACGGCGGTCGTGGCCTGCGCATCGTGCACGGGCTCACCACCCGGTGGGGGGTGCGGTGGACGGACACCGGCAAGGTGATCTGGGCGGAAGTCGCGAGGTGACGCGGCCTGCTGTGCGGGCGACCGACGGCACGGAACGTGTCATCGGCGATACATGACGTGACCGGCGGTGCGGGCGACCGGTCCGGCGCGGCCGGGACGGGCCCGTCCTACAGCCACTCCCCTTCCAGGGCGGTGGCGGTGAGGCCCGGTGCCGCCGCGTACAGGACGGCGCGACTGCCCGGCTTCTGCCCGGCGTCGTGCGCCCGCCGCATGATGTCGAACACGGCGGCGCCGCCACGGTTGCCGGTGGTGTAGCTGTCCCGGCTGTAGTCCAGCAGCCCCGACGGCCACGCCTCGGGCATCGTCTGCTCCATGTACTCCAGCACCCGGGTCCCGCCGGGGTGCGCCAGCAGCACGTCGGGGTGCCAGGAGCCGGGGTGGTCCTGGTAACGGACGCGCAGCCACTCCCACATCGCGGTGACCGTCTCCTGCACGGCGCGCGGTCCGCGCCGGTCCATCACGAAGTGGGTGCCGTCCGCCCGCGTCTCCAGGCGGTGCAGGTCCTGGGTGCCGGGCAGGGTGTGGTGCCAGGAGGAGTCCAGCCGCAGCACCGACTCGGGCCGCGGACGGCCCGTGACCACCGCGGCGACCGCGGTGTCCGCGAACAGCAACCGGACGATCAGGGACTCGAGGGTGTCGTCCGCGGGCTGGTAGGTCGTGCTCAGCGCCTCCGCGATCACGACCAGGACCACCCGGTCGGGGTCCGCGGCCACGAGATCCGCCGCCAGCGCCAGGGAGCGGGTCCCCGCGATGCAGGCCCACTGCGTGGCCGGCTGCAGCATCACGTCGTTGCGGAGCTGAAGCCTGTTGGCCAGGGCGATGTCCAGACCCGGCAGCGCCGGGGTGGTGGAGTTGCTGGTGATCAGGCAGTCGATGTCCGCGACGTCCAGCCCGGCGATCTGCAGGGCCCCGCGCGCCGCACGCTCGCCGTAGGACTGTACGGCCTCCCACGCCGGCGCGGTGCGCTCCTGGACGGTCTGCGGCGTGGGTATCGCCTCGAGGGTGGCGATCACGCGTTCCACGTCCTGCTCGGTGAACCCGTCGCGGGCCAGCGCCTCTTGGGCCGGTCCGACGCCGACAGCCCGCAGGCCGCCGCCGTTGCCGGGCGCGACGGCCCTGTCCAGCGGCAGCATCCACCCGCGGGTCTCGATGCCCGTGCTGGCCGCGATGCCGTCGATCCGCGGCGCCCAGGCCGCGTGCGGGTGCCGGTTGCGCACCTCCGCCACGATCTGGCTGGTCTCCACGGCGTGCTCGCCGTGAATCACGGCAGGAGGACAGAGGTAAGCGGCCATAAGGGGGCACCTTTCCGGGGGAACTAGCGGGAATGTCACGAGTGCTGTGGCGTGGGTCACTTTGCAACGTCGCGCCCAAGAGGTAGCCGATACGCTCCACTTCGGGAGTCAATATCCGTTTCGAGCATGGACGCTAAATGGACATTTCCGCTGTGATGCACGCAACTTAGGCGGCCCTCGGAATGCGTGACACGGCACACACCGCTGAAAAAAGGTGCCCCTCGGAGTGGCTCCCGCAGGCCTCATCTGACGTTCCGTCAGTCAGGATTTGCCAGCCCAAGCCCGCGTGGGGGCCTCCCGCATCCGTGCGAAAGGGGGAGGGCAGGCCCGCATCGTCCGGGTCAGCGTGCGGAGTTGCCGCGACCGCCCCGGTGGCCCGGGGCGTGGTCGCCGGTCGTGCCGCGGGTCGCCGTCCGTCGGCCGGATCCGCGGACGGTCTTGCCGGAGGCGGCACCGGTCGCCGCCCCGTCCCCGGCGCGGCGGTCCGAGCCGACGTCCGCCCTCCGGCGGGCAGCACCGCGGCCGCTGCCTGCGGACGGAGCGCCCGTTACGGCCGCCCCGGCCGTGGTCCGGCGGTTCGCGCCCCGGTCCCTCGTTCTGTCGGCAGTATCGGTCGCCGCTGAGCCGCCGCCCTTTCGCCGGCGGCCGGACCGCTTGCCGGGCTCGGCGCCGGGCTTCCGGGCCGGGCGGGACGCCGTCGGTGCAGCCGGCTGGGGGACCTCGATGGTGACGGGCACACCGGAGGGCTCGCGGGCGCCGGTGATGGCGGCCAGTTCCGCGTCGCTCGACTTGATGCGGGCCGTTCGGGGACGGATGCCCGCGTCCGACATGAGCCGGGTGACGTCCCGTTTCTGGTCGGGCAGGACCAGGGTGACCACACTTCCGGAGCCGCCGGCGCGGGCCGTGCGGCCGCCGCGGTGGAGGTAGTCCTTGTGGTCGGTGGGGGGATCGACGTTCACGACGAGGTCGAGGTCGTCGACGTGTATGCCCCGGGCCGCGACATTCGTCGCCACCAGCGCGGTGACCTGGCCGTTCTTGAACTGTTCCAGCGTGCGGTTGCGCTGCGGCTGGGAACGGCCTCCGTGCAGGGCCGCCGCCCGGACACCGACCGCCAGGAGCCGTTTGGCGAGCCGGTCGGCGGACCTCTTGGTGTCGAGGAAGAGGATCACCCGGCCGTCACGGGCTGCGATGCGCGTGGTGACGGCCTTCTTGTCGGTCTCGTCCAGGACGTGGAGCACGTGGTGCTCCATGGTGGTCACCGCTCCCGCGGACGGATCCACGGAGTGCACCACGGGATCGGTCAGGAACCGCTGCACCAGACGGTCGATATTGCGGTCCAGGGTGGCCGAGAACAGCATGCGCTGTCCGTCGGGCCGTACCTGCTGGATCAGCTTGGTGATCTGTGGCAGGAAACCCATGTCGGTCATCTGGTCGGCCTCGTCCAGCACCGTGATGCGTACGCCGCCGAGCCCGCAGTCCCCGCGTTCCACGAGGTCGTTGAGCCTGCCGGGAGTCGCCACGAGCACCTCGGCGCCACGACGGATGGCCGCGGCCTGCTTCGTGATGGACAGCCCGCCGACCACGGTGGCCAGCCGGAGGTGGACCGCGCTCGCGTAGGGGGTCAGCGCGTCGGTCACCTGCTGGGCGAGTTCACGGGTGGGCACGAGCACGAGGGCGAGGGGTGCCTTGGGCTCCGCGCGCAGTCCGGCCGTGCGGGCCAGGAGCGCAAGTCCGAACGCGAGGGTCTTGCCGGAGCCGGTGCGTCCCCGTCCCAGCAGATCGCGGCCGGCGAGCGAGTTGGGCAGCGTGGCGGCCTGGATGGGGAAGGGAGTGGTCACCCCCTGCTCGGTGAGGGTCTTCAGCAGCCCCGCGGGCATGTCCAGATCGGCGAAGTCCTCGACGGCGGGAAGTGCGGGTGTCGTGCTTTCCGGCAGCCGGAACTCCCGTGGCGACGACACTGACGACGCGTTCGACGCGGTCGACGCGGACGGCTGGGGCGACGAGGCGCGTCGGTTCGGCTTCTGGGGTCTGCGGGGCATGCGGTTGTCTGCCTTCCTGGAAACAGCACAAACCGGGGTCCGCACCGTGACGGTGCGGACCCCGGTGGGCGGAATACGCGTCCGGCGATCAGGCGGGGACGATGTTCTCCGCCTGCGGGCCCTTCTGGCCCTGCGTGACGTCGAAGGAGACCCGCTGGCCCTCCTGGAGCTCACGGAAGCCCTGGCTCGCGATGTTCGAGTAATGGGCGAAGACGTCGGGGCCGCCGCCGTCCTGCGCGATGAAGCCGAAACCCTTTTCAGAGTTGAACCACTTCACGGTTCCCTGTGCCATGACCTTCTCCGTTCTGTAGGCAGAGGCCCCATCCGGAGATGCCGGAAAACAAATAATGCGCCTGAAGGGAAAACATTCCTGTCAGGCGCACATAGGTTCATGGGTACCACAACTGCAACACCGCAACCTTAGCACAGTTCGCATCCGCGGCGGCGCCGACTGGGAATCCCGCGAAGATCCTTCTACCGTGGGTTCCGCCTGTCCCGGTGCCGCTGGACGACGTAAGGGGGCTTGGTGGAAGCCGAGTTGGGGACGCTCGCCGCGCAGGGGGCCACGGCTCTGGTCGGTCTCATGGTCACGGACGCCTGGCTGAAGATGAAGCACGGGAGCCGGCGGTTCACCCGCTGGCTCTCCCGGCGTGCGGAGCACGGCGAACTGGACGCCCTCCGCGAGGAGTTGGCGACGGCCGGAGAGAGCTGCGGCGAGGAGGACACGGCCAACCGCGTCGCCGCCGACTGGGAGCGGCGCCTGCTCCGGATCCTCGAGGACGACCCCGGGGCGGCGGAGGAGCTGCGCCGGCTGCTGGCCGAGCTGCTGCCGGGAGCGTCGTACGACATCGCCTTCGACGTCCGCCCCGCCGCACCGGTGCCGCCCGGCGCCCAGCCCGACCATCTCCCCGCCCTGACCGGCACGTTCAGCAACCGGGTCGCCGAGCTCGACCGGATGAACACCCTGTGCGGCGAACCCGACAGGGTGCGGCTCGCCGTCCTCGCCGGGCTGCCCGGGGTGGGCAAGACGGCGCTCGCCTGCCGCTGGGCGGACACCCGGCGCGAGCACTTCCCCGACGGTCTCTTCTACGTCGACTACGCCGCCCTGCGCGACGACTCCGCCGTGGGTGCGGCGATGGGGGCGGCCGCGACCTCACAGGCCCTCGCCTCGATCCTGCGGGCGCTGCTCGGGAGCGACGCGCACGTCTCCGAGCGGTTCGAGGAACTGAGGCGCCAGTACGAGACGCACTCCCGCGGCCGGCGCATGCTCGTCCTCATCGACAACGTCACCATGGCCGCCCAGGTGCGCGCGCTGATCCCCACGGGTCCCGGCAGCACCGTCATGGTCACCAGTCACAGCAAGCTCGGCGAACTCGTCGCGACGGACGGCGCCGAACTCATCGACCTCAAACCCCTCGACGCACCCGGCGGCCTGAAACTGCTGAGCGACCAGTGTGGACAGGACGTCGTCGCGGCCGAAACCGCGGCGGCCGAACGCCTCGTCGAGCTGTGCGGCGGACTGCCGGTGGCGCTGCGCATCGTGGCGACCCGGCTGACCACCGGCGACGCCCCTACCCTGACGTACCTGGCCCAGGAGCTGGCGGACGAGGCCGAACGGCTCCAGGGCATCTCCCTGCCCGGCGGCGACCACTCGCTGTCGGCCGTCCTCGGCCCCTCCTACCGGCTGCTGCCGCCCGGCCCGGCCCGGATGTGCCGGCTGCTGGGCCTGCTGCCCACGGGACTGTTCGACGAGTCGGTCGCGGCCGCCGCCGCGGGCGTCGACCGCCGCACGGCCCGGCGGCTGCTGCGCGAGCTGGCCGCCGCGAGCCTGCTGGAGAGAGACCACGACGGCCGCTACCGCGCCCACGACCTCGTCCGCCTCTACGCCCGCGAGCGCGCCGAGGCGGAGGAACGGCCAGGCGAGGAGAGGGCCGTCATCGAGCGGGTGACCACGCACTACCTCGTCCTCGCGGCCCTCGCCGACCGGGCGCAGCGCGCGGACCGGCTGCGCGTCGCCGATCTGACCGAGCTGCTGACAGGGACCACGGACCCCTTCTCCGCACCCGGTGGCCCCGCCCCGCTGACCTGGCTCGACGCCGAGTGCAACGCGATCCTCGCCGTCCTGCGCGCGGCCGTGCGCCACCGCCTGTACGCCCTGGCCTGGCCGCTGGCCGAGGCGTTCACGGTGCTGTTCCTGCACCACCGCCACCTGGGCGCCTGGAAGGAGTCCCTGAGCCTGGGCAGCGAGGCCGCCGCCGCGCTCGCCGCCGACCCGGCCACCCCCGCCGGCGCGGCGGCCGAGGCCCGCGCCGGCGAGGCCCGGCTGCGCAGCCTGCTCTCGCGCCCGCTCACGGACCTCGGCGAACACGACCGCGCCCGCATCGAACTGGAGCGCGCCGTCGCCCTCGCCGAACCCACCGACCGACTGCTGCTGCGCGCCTCCGTCCAGGAGTTCCTCGGCCGCCACCTCGAACTCCACGAACCGGCCCGGGCGGTGGAGACGTACCGCTACTGCCTCGACCTCAACCGCCGCGCCCGGGACCGGCGCGGCGAAGCCCTGGCCCTGCTCTTCCTGGGCTCGGCGCTGGATGCCCAGGGCGACCACGAGCAGGCCCTCACCCTGCTCGGCCGGGCACGCGCGGACCTACTGGGCCTCCCCGAACCCGACGAGCGGATGGCGGCCCGTGCCCTCCTCGCCCTCGGCCGGGCCCACGCCCACCGCGAGGAGTTCGACGCGGCCTTCCCCGCCCTGGAGACGGCGGCCCAGACCCTTCAGGAGCGGCGCGCGTTCAGCTACGAGGCCGACGCACGGGAGGAACTCGCCGACCTCGCGCAGCGCAGCGGTCGCCACCTGGACCGGGTACGCGCCTGGCTGACCCGCGCCCTCGAGATCCACGAGGCGAACGGCAACCTGCGCGCGGACGACGTGCGCCGACGGCTGAGGGACCTCAGCTGAGACGCAAGGACGCGGGGCGCGGGCGGAGCACGACGTCCTCGTCCCGCACTCCGGCGATCCGCAGGGTCAGCAGCGCCTCGCCCGGCGGAAGACCCTGCCGCAGGCGGGCGTGGACGATCGCCGCCGCGAGCCCGGGAGACAGCGCCGGCCCGGTCACCGCCGCCTCCACCACCCGGCCGTCCCGCAGCCCCACCAGATGGCCACCGCCCCGCACCGCGCAGGCGGCCAGCAGGCTGCCGGGCAGCGCCGCCAGGGTGTCACGGATCCAGCGCAGCGCCTCGGCGACCGATCCGGCAGGGCCGTCCCGCTCGATCACCGAGGCGCTCTCCAGCAGCCGGCGGTCGCGTTCGGCGTCCGAACACGCCAGATGTGCGAAGCGGTACGGCGATGCGTCCGGGCCGTCCTCTTCTGTGTCCGGTCCGCCGTGCGCGTACGCCCGCGCCTCGGCCGGATGGCGGCGCACCGTCACGACCGGGCCGGGCGGCTCCTCGCCCACCTCGGTGACGACCAGCCACGAGGTCACCGGCTCGGCGGCCTGCTCCGGCACGGGGAGCAGCAGGTCCGGCGGGGGTGCCGGGACCGGCTCGGGCAGATCCAGCAGCCCGTAGACGGCCGCGCGGAGCCGCGCCGACGCCTGACCCGGCTCGGCGAAGGCCCGCCGCGCCACCGGGTCGTACCGCTCGCGGGAGTGGTCCCGTACGACGTCCTCGACCTGAGCCGCCAGGTCCCCGGCGGGATCCAGGTGCGGTGCCGCGGCGGCCAGCTCGTGCGCCGCCGTGTCCGGCACCGCGTCGGTACCGAACGCACCGAGCAGCACCGGGTGTCCGAGGGCGGCACCGTACAGGGTCACCGACCCGTGGTCGCCGATCACCACGTCCGCCGCAACGAGCGCCGGGCGCCAGGCGTGCACGGGCGGCATCAGCAGCAGGCCCGCGTCGAGCGCCGAGGCCTGGAGCGCACGGAGCTGCCACGACCCGTGCGCCGCCCAGACATTGGGATGGACCACGGCCGCGACCCGGTAGGCGTCGTGGGGGAGCGCGCCCAGCAGGCGGACCGGCAGACCGGGATGCCGGCCCAACAGGGAGGTCGGCCCCCAGGTGGAGCTGATCACGACGAGCCGTCGGCCCTCGGCGACACCGAGGGCCCGCCGGTACGCGTCCCTGCGCGCCAGGGCGGCGAGCAGTTCGTCGTAGCACGGGTCACCCAGCAGCAGGGTGCGGCCCGCGGTCTTCGGGTGGGCGGCGAGGAGCTGGCGTTCCTGGTCCGGGTGCGAGACGGCGAGCCAGGCCCGGCCGGACTCCAGCAGCGCGTCGGGGACGAGGCCGGAGAGCCGCTCGTGCGCCCCGCGCGCGTCCGGGACACGCTTCTGGAAGCCCACGCCGTGCGGCAGCACCAGGACCGGGCAGTCGCCCTCCGGTATGTCCACGTTCTCGCTGGCCGTGAGGATGAGATCGGGGCGGATGTGTGCCAGCTGGTCCCAGGGCATGACCCGGCATCCGGAGTCCCGGAGCAGCTCCCGCACCCCGTCGGCGAACGCGGAGGTGGGGTCGTGCGCGAAGACGACGCTCACTCGGGGGTCGTCGCGCAGCAGGGCGGGCAGCGCCTCCAGCACGCGCACGGTGGAGGTGACGGTACGCGCGGCGACGACGAGCGTCCGTTCGGCGGGGAAGGTACGCCAGCGGTGGGCGTCCGGGCCTACGGGGACGCGCAGAAAGCCTTCAGCCCGGCTCCCGGCTCCCGGCTCCCGGCTCCCGGCTCCCGGCTCCCGGTGCGGTCGCCCTATCACATGACAAATTGGCTGACAACCTTTCAGGAAGGCTCGGCGCTCCCGCGGACCGGTCCACCGTAACCAATCACGAAGGCCGAGCCCAGGCTCAGGGTGGTCCAGGGGACGGCACGAGGCCGAGTCGCTGGGCCCGCAGCACGGTGCCCAGACGGTCACGGGTGCCCAGCTTGCGGTAGATGTTCTCGACGTGCTTGTGCACCGTGCGGACGGAGATGCCGAGGCGACGGCCGATGGCGTCGGCGGTGAGCGCGTCGGTGAGCAGCAGCAGGACGGTCGTCTCGCGCGGCGTCAGCGCGCAGTCCACCGCCCGCTCGTCCACCGCCCGCTCACCCGTCGCGCCGCCGGAGCCGAGCCCGTGCCGCCACTCCTCCAGCAGCCGCCGCTGCCGCTCCACGGCCGCCAGCAGTGGCTGTGCGCGCTCCGCCATGGCGAGATGGTCGTCGGTGAAGTCCCTGCCGGCGCGGTAGACCAGGCACCCGGTGACCGGGGTGGTGCTGTCGGGCAGCGGCACGCCCAGCACGTGGTCCACGTCGAGCGCCGCGCCGAGCAGACGCGCGGTGGGACTGTGCGGCCAGCGCCGCCCCGCCGCCCGATGGGCGGTGACGGGCATCCGGTCGGTCCGGTTCGCGTAGTGGCGGGCGAAGGGAGAGCCCGCGCGGAGCAGGGCGAGGTCGGCCTCCCCGAGCCGCTGCAGCTCGGCCGCGGCGGCATCGGGTGCCGCACCGATCGTGCCCGCGCGCTCGCTCCAGTCGTCCGGTTTGTGGATGACCGCCTCGCCGCCGCACAGGTCCGCCAGGGCAGCGGCGAGCATCGGCCACAGGCGTGCCGGCTCCCGTTCGTGCAGCGCCGCCACGGCGACCGCCGTCATGCGCTCGTACGCCCTGTCGAGTCCCACCCGTCCCTCTCCGATTGCCCCGCGGCCCCACCTCCCCGTCCGCGTACGTACTTGTACGCATTCCCCGGCGGACCCTGGCTGTCGCACACTGCAACCCGCGGCACCGGCAGCCTGTGCGGACGTACGTCCGGCGGGCCGCCGACACGGGGGAACGGCGGCCCGTCCGGTGTCGTGTCCCTTCGCCCCCGCAGCCGACCGGGCCCTCGCGTTATCCGGACCAGGCTAGGGCAGGCCACTGACAGCGCCCTCCGGGGACCGGAGGGCGCTGTGGAAAGACGGTTCGGGAAGCCGTTCGGGAAAAGCCGTTCGGGAAAACGGGAACAGCGCAGGAGGATCAGTCGCGCCGGGCGGCGCGCTCCTGCTTCTCCTGCTTCTCCTTCTTCACCTGCTTGATCCGCGCGCCCTCCTTGCGGACCTCGGCCTGGGTGGCGCGCTCCTTCTCCAGCCACTCGGGCCGCTCCTGCTTGAGCGCCTCGATCTGCTCGGTGGTCAGCGGCTCGGTCACCCCGCCGCGCGCGAGCCCCGCGATGGACACGCCGAGCTTCGCGGCGACCACCGGACGCGGGTGGGGACCGTTGCGCCGCAGCTCGCTCAGCCACTCCGGCGGGTTCGCCTGCAGCTCGTTCAGCTCGGCGCGCGTGACGACGCCCTCCTGGAACGAGGCGGGGGTGGCGGGGAGGTACACACCCAGCTTCTTCGCCGCGGTCGCGGGCTTCATCGTCTGGGTGCTCTGCTGCGAACTCATGAGGCCAAGGGTATCGGCCACGTGCCGCGCCCCCGACCACGGCCGGTAACCTGGCCTGGTGACAGGCTCGGAGGAACCACCGTCGTTCCGGCTCGCGTACGTACCCGGAGTGACGCCCGCCAAATGGGTGAGGATCTGGAACGAGCGCCTGCCGGACATCCCGCTCACCCTCGTCCAGGTCCCGGCCGCGGAGGCGCCCGAGGTGCTGCGCGCGGGCCAGGCAGACGCGGGCTTCGTACGGCTCCCCGTGGACCGCACGTACTTCAGCGCGATCCCGCTTTACACCGAGACCACGGTGGTCGTCGTCCCCAAGGGCCACCTGATCACGGCCGCGGAAGAGGTCACTCTGGCCGACCTGGCCGACGAGGTGCTCTTCCACCCCCTGGACGACGTCTTTGGCTGGGACAGCCCGCCCGGCGAACCCGCCTTCGAGCGCCCCGCGACGACAGAGGACGCGATCGAGCTGGTGGCTGCGAACGTCGGCCTCCTGGTCGTCCCGCAGTCCCTGGCCCGCCTCCACCACCGCAAGGACCTCACCTACCGCCCGGTCACCGACGCACCTCGGTCGAGCGTCGCCCTGTCCTGGCCGGAGGAGGCCACCACCGACCTGGTGGAGGACTTCATCGGCATCGTCCGGGGCCGCACCGTCAACAGCACGCGCGGCCGGACCAAGCCCGAGGCCGAGCAGCAGCGCAAGCGCTCCGAAGCGAGCGGCACTCGGCAGAAGCCGGCGCCGAAGCCGACGGGCCGCAACCCGCGCGCCCGCACGGCGGGTGGCAAGCAGACACCCAAGCGGGGCAAGCCGCGCCGGAGGTCGTGAGGACCGGCGCGGCGGCTCCGGCGGGGCCGGCAGCAGGCCCGGGCCGAGTCCGGATCCGCCGGGCACCGGATCCAGCGGCGCCTACTGCTGCTGCCGTGTCGCCGGCCCTTCAGATCGGCGCGGTCCACGCCCCGCAGGGCTCTGGCGGCCCGGTGCGGCGAGGCAGGCCTCGGTTGGCCCGGCGCGCCGTGCAGGCATCCGCAACCGGCCCTACCCCCCTTACACCCTCTCCCGTGCCGCCTCCCGCCGCTGCTCCGGCTGGGCGTGAATCCGGCGTTCCCGCAGGTCGGCGCAGGCCAGGCAGAGGGCCAGGAGGATGATGCCGGCCGAGGTGAGCAAGCCGTACTGGAGTGCGGTCGCAGGGGTGCCGTGGCCGGCCAGATGGGCGAAGTACACCGAGCCCACCACGGCGACGCCGGCCGCCGAGCCGATGCGCTGCGCGGTCTGGAGCACCCCGCCCGCGGCCCCGCCCCGCCGTACGGGCACGAGGGACAGGGTGAGCGTGGTGTTGGGGGAGATGGTCAGGCCGGAGCCGATGCCGGCGACGAGCAGCGGGAACGCGGCCGCCCAGGCCACGCCCCGCCCCGGTACCCAGTGCACGGCCGCGACGACCCCGAGCATCGCCGCTGCCACCGTGCACAGCCCGGCGATGACCAGCTTGCGGCCGTAGCGCACCACCAGGCGGCCGCCCGCAGCGGCACCTGCCGCCGAGCCCGCCGCGAACGGCATGGACGACAGGCCCGCCGCCAGCGCGCCGTAGCCCATGCCGTTCTGCAGGAACAGCGTGTAGACGAAGAACAGCGTCGTGAAGCCGCCGAAGTACACGAGGCTCAGCAGCGCGCCCAGCGAGAAGGAGCGCAGCGAGAACAGCCGTAGGTCGACCAGGGGGGCCCGGTTCCGCCGCCCCTGGCGCCGCTCCCATGCCCAGAACGCCGCCAGCAGCCCGGCGCCCACCGGGAGCAGGGCCCATTTCAGCCGGCCGTGCCACTGCTGTTCCTGCACCAGGGGCAGCATCAGGGCGAGCACACCGGAGCCGAGGAGCAGGACGCCCGGCACGTCGAAGCACTCGCGTCTGCCCGGCGAGCCGGGGGAGCGGGGCAGCAGCCGCAGCGCCGCGCAGAAGGCGGCCACCCCGATGGGCAGGTTGACGTAGAACACCCAGCGCCAGCCGTCGGGACCGCCGGCCGCCTGGATCAGCAGACCGCCCGCGAGCGGGCCGACCGCCGTGGAGATGCCGATGGTGCTGCCCATCATGCCGAAGGCGCGCGCCCGTTCCGCGCCCTGGAACATCTGCTGGATCAGCGCCGAGGTCTGCGGCGCGATCAGGCCCGCCGACGCTCCCTGGACCAGCCGGAACAGCACCAGCCAGGCGGCGCCGGTGGACAGCCCGCAGGCCGCCGAGGCGAGCGTGAACAGTGCGAGCCCGGTCAGGAAGGTCTGGCGCCGTCCGCGCAGGTCACCGAGCCGCCCCGCCGGGACCA
The DNA here is from genome assembly GCF_053597455.1 of Streptomyces sp. NPDC001393. Lineage (NCBI taxonomy): Bacteria > Bacillati > Actinomycetota > Actinomycetes > Kitasatosporales > Streptomycetaceae > Streptomyces > Streptomyces sp. NPDC001393. Next base: position 21,099 of record NZ_JBSFIH010000077.1, on the reverse strand, counting down.
GGGCCAGACCGAGGGTGAGGGCGTAGCCGGACATCACCCAGGACAGCTCGGCCGTGCTGGCGTCCAGCCCGCGCTCCAGCGAGGGCAGCGCCACGTTCACGATCGAGGTGTCCAACAAGGTCATGAAGGCCGCGGTCAGGCAGACGGCGAGCGCTTTCCACCGTCGATCGTGCGGGGCCGGTCCACCCCGTTCTGTAGTCATGGGATCACGCTAGGCAGCCAGCGCCTCCCGCGCACGGCGGGAACGTCCACGGCAGTAACGCCGACGGGCCGACGCATCCCCCTCGCTCCCCACCTGCCTTGCGGGCGCTGCTCAGCGGGTCTGCGCAGTGGCCCGGAGCCACGCGTACGCGGACTGCGCCGTGAACTCCGTCTGCCCGCCCCGCAGCAGCAGGGTGGCCGTGGCGAACTCGGGCATGTCGGCTTGGGCGGCCACGTACGGGACGGCGATGCAGCGCATGCCGGCCGCGTGGGCGGCGGCCGCGCCCGGTGCCGCGTCCTCCAGGACCACGCAGTCACCCGGGTCCGCGCCGAGCCGCCGGGCCGCCTCCAGCAGTACGTCGGGGGCGGGCTTGCCGCGCGGCACCTCCTCGGCGGACACCACCGTGCGCAGACAGGAGCCCAGGCCCGTACCCGCGAGGATTGCCTCGATCGCCTCCGGGGAGGACCCCGACGCGACCGCCATCGGTACCCCGTCGGCGGCCAGGAGCTCCACGAACTTGCGCATCTCCGGGTACACCGGGGTACGCGTGCGGGCGATCTCCAGGTAGCGCCGGTTCAGCTCGGCGAGCAGGTCCTCGGCCGGCGCGCTCAGGCCGTAGCGCTCCTTCCACAGCCGCGTCGCGTCCTGGTTGCCGATGCCGACGTAGGCCTCGTTGTCCGCCCACGTGTAGTCCGGGACGCCATGCGCGGCCAGGGTCAGCCGGCTCGCCTCGAACCAGTTCGGCTCGCTGTCCACCAGCGTTCCGTCGAGATCGAAGATGACCGAGAGGGCGCCGAGATCGCTCATGCGCTCCAGCATGCCAAGCGTCAGGCGCGCGCCGCCCGGCCGATCGACTCCACCAGGGGCAGCAGCCGGTGCGGGACGCGCTCGCGCAGCGCCACCTCGGTACGCGTACGCACCACGCCCGGCAGGCTGATCAGCTTCTGGATCACGTCCTCCAGATGGGCGTTGTCCCGGCCCACCACCCGGGCGAGCAGATCGCCACCACCTGTGATCGAGAACGCCTCCACGATCTCCGGTACGGCGGCCAGCGCGTCCCCCACGTCGTCCAGGTGGCCCTGGGTGACCTCGATGTGCACGAACGCCAGCACCGGATGGCCCAGGGCGGCGGGGGAGAGGGAGGGGCCGGTGCCGGTGATCACGCCGTCCCGCTCCAGCCGGTCCAGCCGGGCCTGGAGCGTGCCGCGGGCGACGCCGAGGATGCGGGCGTACTCGCGCACGCTGGTGCGCGGCTGTTCCAGGAGCAGTCGCAGGATGCGGGTGTCGAGTTCGTCCACGGCCATGATGGACGACTGTACCAATGGCTCAGCAGTCGTACCTGCCCATGTGCCGTCCGACCTGGTCCGATGGCCCGTCGCCCGGCGTGATCACACGTCGGCCACTGTGCCAATGGCGCAGCGATTCGGGTCACACTTGAGCCAGTGACGTGGTTGATGCTCTCATGGACTCGTCGATGGCGCTGCGGACCTCCGCGGCGCCTTTTCTGTGCCGGTGTTCCATTCCGGTTTCCTTGGGGAGGGCAGCAGTGCTGAAGAGGATGTTCGTGGCTCCGGACCCGGGGCGGGCGCGCTTGCGCTTCGCCGCGCGGGCCGTCCTCGGCATCGGCCTCGCGGTCGTCGTCTGCTTCCTCGCCGGTCAGTCCGTCATCGGCGCGGTCACCGGCGGGCTCGCGGCCCTCCTCGCGCTGTTCACCGTCGCCGACCCGACCGTGCGCGGGCAGGCCGTCACCACCGCGCTGCTGCCCGCCGTGGGGGTGCCGGTGCTCGCCGCCGCGGCCGAGCTGCACGCCGTGCCCGTCGCGCGCGACCTCGTCTTCCTGGCCGTCGTCGGCGCCGGGGTGTACGCGCGCCGCTGGGGCCCGCGCGGGCACAGCCTCGGGGTGTTCGCCTTCATGACCTTCTTCGTGGCCCAGTTCCTGCACGCCACCCCGGCGCAGCTGCCGGAGCTGTACGCCGCCGTGCTGCTGTCCGTGCTCGCTGCGGCGCTGGTGCGCTTCTGCCTGTGGTGCTACGAACGCCGGCTGCCCCCGGCCGTCGTACCGTCCCCGCCCGCCGGGCGCGGCCTGGCCCGGGTGACCACCCGGCAGGCCGTCCAGGCGACCGCCGGCGCGGGCTTCGCGCTGGTCGTCGGCCAGCTGGTGTCCGGGCAGCGCTGGTACTGGGCCGTCGGCGCCACCTGGTGGATCTTCGTCAACACCGCCTCGCGCGGGGAGACCCTGGTACGCGGCTTCCGCCGGGTCCTCGGCACGGTGATCGGCATCTGCCTGGGCTTCCTGGTCGCCGTCCCCGTGGGCGGCGCGCCGGTTCCGACGGCGGTCCTGATCGCCGTCGCCGTCTTCGGCATCTTCTACACGGCCGCCGTCTCCTACACCTGGATGATGCTCTGCGTGACCCTGCTGGCCGAACTGCTCTACGGCCTTCTCGGCGTCCTGAGCCCCGGCCTGCTCGCACTGCGTCTCGCCGAGACCGGTGTGGGGGCGCTCGGCGCCGGGCTCGCCGTGCTGTTCGTCCTGCCGGTCACCACCCATGCCATCACGGACGCCTGGATCCAGCGGGCCCTGCGGTGCGTCCACGCCTGTACGGCCGAGGCCGCGGCCCGGCTCGCGGGTTCCGGTACGGCGGACCCGGCGCCCCGCGTCGCCGAACTGGAGCAGCTGCTCGGCCGGGTCCGGCTGGCCGTGGCCCCGCTGGTGCACCCGCTGAACCCGATGCCGGCCCGCAAGCGGCGCGCCCGCCGCGTCCTCGCGCTCCTCGACGACTGCGCCCGCGAGGTGCGTGGCCTGGTGGCGGTGGCCGCCGATCCCGAGGCCTCGCACGACGCCCGCCTGGCCGCGGCCTGCTGGCGCGTGGAGGCGGCCGTCGAGGCGCTCACCGCGGGCCGCCCCGAGCCGGTCCACAGCCCCGCCGAGCCGCCCGCCGAGCCCGCCCTGGCCCACCTGCACGGCCTGGAACGCGCCCTCACCGACCTGGCCGAACCCCTGCGCGCCTCGACGGGCTCGCGACTGGTGGGAGCCTGACCGGCCATCGCTGGCGTGCCGCCGATGGGGGGCTGAACCCGGGGCACGGTCGGGGTGCGGCCGGAGTCCGGGGTGTCGCGGTGCGCCTGTCAGGGGTCGATCCAGGATGTGGCTCGTGGGGACGGGCCCGCACCGCACGGCCGGGGGCCGGAGGTGCCGACACCGGTTCGCGCGGCAAGCATGCCGCCCCACTGCGATCATGGCCCGCAGGAGCCATGACACGGCTCCCGTGAGGGAACGAACCGCCGACAACCCCCGCCCCTTGGTCTAGACCGGCCTTGATCGGCTGCTACCGTCGGCCCCGGACGGGCTCGACCGAGAGGGGACAGCGGTGGCACAGGACGGCAGACCCGGCAGGCGCCGGGCCTTCATCGGCTCGTTCACGGCCGCGGGCGGCCCCGGCCTCGTGACCGCCGAGGTCGCGCCGGAGAGCGGCGCCCTCCTCCTCGGCACCGCGGTGCGCGACGTACCCGACCCGTCCTACCTGGTCCTCTCGCCGGACGGGGAGACGCTCTACGCGGTCAGCGAGACGGCCGAGGGCAGCGTCGCCGCCTACCGCGTCGAAGGCGACCGGCCGGAACTCGCCGGACCGCCCGTGCGGGTCGACGGCAGCGGACCGACCCACCTGGGCCTGTACGCCGGGCATGTGCTGACCGCCAACTACGGCTGCGGCAGCGTCACCGCCGTACCCGTGCGTCCGGACGGCTCTCTCGCCGCCAAGCCCTCCGGGCGGCTCCAGCACACCGGCTCCGGCCCGCACGACCGACGCCAGCGCGGTCCGCACGCCCACCAGGTGCAGCCCGACCCGAGCGGCAGGTGGGCCGTCAGCGTGGACCTCGGCACGGACTCGGTGCGGATCTGCACCCTCGAGGACGGCGTACCAGCCCTGCACCGCGAGTTCGCGCTGCGTCCCGGCTCCGGCCCCCGCCATCTGGCCTTCCACCCGGACGGCGCGCACGCCTACGTCGTCAACGAACTCACCCCCACGGTGACCGTGTGCCGCTGGGACGCCGAGGCAGGCTCCCTCAAGCCGCTGGCCGAGGTCCCCGTGCTGCCCGGCGCCCCGGCCGGCGACGCCTATCCGTCCGGCATCGTGGTCTCGCCGGACGGCCGTTTCGTGTGGACCGCGACCCGCGGCGAGGACATCCTGTCGATCCTCGCCGTCGAGGGCGAGGCGCTCCGGCTGATCGGCACGGTGCCCTGCGGCGGGCAGTGGCCGCGCGCGCTGGCCGAGCACAGCGGCTTCCTCTACGCCGCCAACGAGCGCTCCGGCGACGTGACCTGGTTCGCCGTGGACGAGGCGACGGGGCTGCCCCGCTACGAGGGCTACGTGCCGGTCCCCGCGGCCTCCTGCGTCGTCTTCGGCTGAGCCCACGGCCGAGGCAGAGCCTCCGGCAAGACGACGGGCCCGCTCCCGGGTGGGGGAGCGGGCCCGTGCCGTACGGGTGCCGTGGGGGCCGGCGCGGATCAGCGGACCGGCATGCCCTGCGGCTGCTGCGGGGCGATGCCCAGCGTCGTCGTGTACTTGGCGAGGGCGAGCTTGCCGATCGCCGGGTACGCGCCGAGCGCCTCGGCTGTGGCACAGCCCGCCTCCTCGGCGGCCGCCGCCAGCAGCGCCGGGTCGATCTCCGGGCCGATCAGATACGGCGCCAGGGCCAGCTGCTGCGAGCCCGAGGAACGCAGCTGCTCGGCCACGGAGGAGATCGAGCCCTCCTGGTCCAGGGCCGCCGCCATCACCGGCACGGCGAGGCGCGCGGCGAGCAGCATGCCGGTGATCCCCGCCGCCTGCACGGCCTCCTCGCCGCCCACGGAGGCCAGGATGATGCCGTCCGCGGCGGTGGCCACGGTGAACAGACGCGCGCGGTCGGCACGGGCCAGCCCCGCCTCGGACAGCCGCACGTGCAGCGCCTCGGCGAGCAGCGGGTGCGGGCCGAGCACATCGGTCAGGTCGGCGGCGACCCGGCTGTCCATCACGGACTGGCGGATCTGCCGCAGCAGGGCGCTGTCCGGACCGGCCAGCAGCGGGACGACGACGGCGACCGGGCCGTCGGGCTCCTTGACCCCCTCGACCCCGGCGGCGACGGCCTGCTCGTAACGGGCCGCGCGCTCCTCGGCCGCGCGCACGAGCACGGACCGCAGCGTGGGGAACTCGGCGTCGTCCCCGTCCAGGAATCCGATCCGGGCGTCCAGGCCGGGCAGCTCGGAGCGGGCGATGCTCACGACCTCCTCGGCGAGGGCGCGCGTGGCGGCGCTGGGCGCACCGGGCACCGCGAGGGCGAGCGCGGGCGCGTCCTCGGGAGCCACCAGCGGTTCCGGCCGGCGGTGCCGTCCGGGCTGGCGGGGTCGCGGCATTCGTACGGGCAGGCCGGACGCGGGCCCAGTGGGGGTGCTCATGGCGCCGCATGTTACTGGCTTCCCGGGTTACTCCGTTCGGGGAGGGTGCAGGTGAGCGGTATCCGTCCGGTTTTGTCTGATGAGTTGCGCGGCGACGGCACATGTTCCGGGCACGTGCCGGGCACATGGGCTGATAAAGCGGTCATAAGGGGGCTATAAGGGGGAACAGGTCGTCTTTGTGGGTGTCTCAACCGCCTTGCGCGGGGGCCACGCAGAGCATGACCGGATCACCCGGCAGAGTGAGCCGGCCGGCCGCCAGGTCGCTCGCGATCCGTACCGAGCCGTGCAGGGGGTCGCCCTCGGCCGGCACCTGCCGGGCCTGCGGCATCCTGTTCGCCAACTCCTCCCGCAGGGGCGTGAGCAGGTGCTCGCCCAGCCGGAACACACCGCCGGTGAGCGCCACTCGAGGATGTCCGTCCGCGGGGCACACGGCCGCCACGGACTCGGCCATGTGCCGGGCCGCGGCGCGCAGGATGCCCGCGGCGACCGGGTCGTGGCCGGCGCACGCGGCCACCCGGGGGGCGAAGGAGGCCAGTACGGCGGGCCGGTCGGAGCGCGGGTAGAGCAGCCCCGGCAGTCCGCGCACCGGGCCGAACTGCTCCTCCACGCAGGTCAGCAGCGGTACGGAGCCGCCGTCCCGGCCGTCGTGGGCGCGCAGCGCGGCCTCCAGGCCGGCCCGCCCGATCCAGGCGCCGCTGCCGCAGTCGCCGAGCAGATGGCCCCAGCCGTCGGCCCGGCGCCAGGCCGTGAGGTCGGTGCCGACCGCGATCAGCCCGGTACCCGCGGCGAGCACCGCGCCCGGACTCGGCCCGAGGGCGCCGACATAGGCGGTGACGGCGTCGGCGGCGAGCGCCACGTGCCGCACACCCAGCTCCCGGGCCAGGGCGCCCGGCAGTTCGGCGCGCAGGGCATCGCCCAGGGTGGCGAATCCGGCGGCGCCGACGACGGCCGTGTCCAGCTCGTCCACTCCGGCCTCCGCTGCGGATGCGCGGGCCAGCGGGACGAGCTGGGCCATCAGATGGGCGGGGTCGATGCCCCGCTCACCGGTGCGGACCGGTTCCCGTGACTCCCGCTGTGCGGCGGGTGCCCGGCCCGGCACGCCGACGGCGACCCGGAGACCGGAGCCGCCGGAGTCCACCGCCAGATAACCGGCGACGGTCACGGCAGTCGCCAGTCCACCGGCTGTCCGCCCTGCTGGATCAGCAGGTCGTTGGCCCGGCTGAACGGGCGCGAGCCGAAGAAGCCGCGGTCGGCCGACATCGGCGAGGGGTGCGCGGACTCCACCGCCGGCAGACTGCCCAGCAGCGGACGCAGATTGCGGGCGTCCCGGCCCCACAGGACGGACACCAGCGGCTTGCCGCGCGCGGCAAGGGCCCGGATCGCCTGCTCGGTGACCTCCTCCCAGCCCTTGCCGCGGTGGGCGCCCGGGCTGCGCGGAGCCGTGGTCAGCGCCCTGTTGAGCAGCAGAACGCCCTGCTGGGTCCAGGGCGTGAGGTCGCCGTTGGAGGGCTGCGGCAGCCCCAGGTCGGTGTTCAGCTCGCGGAAGATGTTGATCAGGCTGGGCGGCAGCGGGCGTACCTCGGGCGCGACCGAGAACGACAGGCCCACCGCGTGCCCCGGGGTCGGATACGGGTCCTGACCGACGATCAGGACCCGCACGTCGTCGAACGGCTGCTGGAAGGCCCGCAGGACGTTGGGTCCGGCCGGGAGGTAGGTGCGTCCCGCGGCGATCTCCGCGCGCAGGAAGTCGCCCATCCCGGCGATCCGTTCCGCGACGGGTTCCAGGGCCTTCGCCCAGCCCGGTTCGACGATTTCATGCAAGGGTCGTGGTGCCACGGGCGTCACCCTACTGCCGCACACCGCCCGGTGATCAACCGATGGCCGAAGCCCGGCGGCGACGCCCTGCGGCAGCTCGCCCCTCCCGGTCAGCCGATCACCGCCGCCCGCACGCAGAGCACGTCCGGCAGATGCGCCGCCAGCTGCTGCCAGCTGTCGCCGTCGTCGGACGAGGCGAACACCTCGCCGTTGCGGTTGCCGAAGTACACGCCCGCCGGGTCGGCGTCGTCGGTGCACAGGGCGTCCCGCAGCACCGTGCCGTAGTGGTCCTCCTCCGGCAGGCCCTTGGCCAGCGGCTCCCAGGACCGGCCCGCGTCCGCGGTGCGGAAGACCCGGCAGCGGTGCTCGGCGGGCACCCGGTCGGCGTCGGCGTTGATCGGGAAGACGTACGCCGTGTCGGCCCGGTGCGGATGGGCGGCCACCGCGAAGCCGAACGTGGACGGCAGATCCGCGCCGATGTCGGTCCAGTGCGCGCCCGCGTCGTCGCTTCGGTACACCCCCCAGTGGTTCTGCAGATACAGCCGGTCCGGGTTAGCGTCCTTGGCGATCTTGTGCACGCACTGGCCGAACTCCGGGTTCGGGTCCGGTAGAAACACCGCGGACACCCCGGAGTTGGACGGCGCCCAGCTCGCCCCGCCGTCGGTGGAGCGGAACACCCCGGCTGTCGAGACGGCTACGGTGACCGCCTTCGGGTCGCGGGTGTCGGTGATCACGGTGTGCAGGCCCTCACCGCCGCCGCCCGGTACCCACTGCGAGCGCGTCGGGTGCTCCCACAGCGGCCGGACCAGTTCGAAGCTCTCGCCGCGGTCCTCCGAGCGGTACAGCGCGGCCGGTTCCGTGCCCGCGTAGACCACGCCGGGCTCGGCGGCGGACGGGTGCAGCTGCCAGACGCGCTCCAGGGAAGCGCCGGTGTCCTTGGGGAACTTGACGGCAGGCTGCGGCGGTTCGGTCCAGGTGCGGCCGAGGTCGTCGGAGTGGAAGACCGACGGGCCCCAGTGCGCGCTGTCGCCGCCCGCGAGCAGCCGCGGCCGGTCCTGACGGGTGTCGATCGCGACCGAGTAGACCGCCTGCGCGTTGAAATACGGACTGTCGTCGAACTCCCAGGCGCCGCCGCCCCTGCGCCGCCCGATGAACAGGCCTTTGCGGGTGCCTACTGCCAGCAGTACCTCGGTCATGCCGATCACCTCCGGGACGCCTTCGTCCAGGTAGTCGTGAGACACGTAGTCGTCGGTTATCGGCCAGTCTGCACCCCGCCACTGACAGTCTCCCCCGGCGTGCACGTTCCCGCAGGTCACGGCGGTGTCGTCGGCCTGTGACGAAGATCGGCCGGGCCCGTTGCGGGCATGCGCCTGCGCGAGAGGCGTGTCTCGTGCGACCGTCGGGGAGACGGCTCGTCGTGAGCAGCGGAGCGATCTCCTGCGTATGGGAGGACGGTCCGGCCGGTCGGTGCGCTCGTGAGGAGGATGCCTTTGAAGGCGTTCCGTGGTCCGAAGGTGTGGCTGTGGCGCTGGCGGCGCAACCCGCTCAAACGCAGGGCCGACGTGGTGGAGGCCTGGGTCGTGCTCGGCGCCTGGCTGCTGACCGTCCTGGCGGGGATCTCGGCCGGCCTGGTGGCGGCCGGGTCGGTGGAACACGGACTGGCGAGGGAGCGGGCGGACTGGCGTCCCGTCGTGGCCCACGTGGTGGAGCGGGCCCCGGGCACCTCCCCCGGGCACCGCCACGCCGCAGCCGGTGAACGCGTCTGGGCCAAGGTGAGCTGGACCGTGGCGGACGGCCCGGCCCACACCGGCCAGGTCCGGGTGGACCCCGGAAGCAGGGCCGGCACGCCGGTCAGGGTCTGGACCGACCCGCAGGGCCGGCTCGTCAGCCGCCCCGCCTCCGTCTCCGAGACCGTCTTCCGGGGCACCCTGATCGGCTGCCTGGTCGGCCTGAGCGCGGCGGCGGTGCCCTTCGTCGGCGGCCTCGCCCTGCGCGGCCGTCTGGAACGCCGCCGCATGCAGGCCTGGGACACGGAGTGGGCACGGCTCGGACCGCAGTGGGGACGGATGGTCTGACCACGGCCGGCGGCCCCCGGACCCCCCGTTCGGCCGGGACCGGCACCGCCGGTGAGGCGTCAGATCCCTTGTCCCTCAGGCCCATTGCCACGATCGGATGACGTCGCCCGGGCTGAGGCGGCCTCACACCGCCGGCTCCCTGGGACATGTCCGGCCCGCCCACCAGGGCGGCCCCGTCCCTCGGTGCCGGCGCCATGAGTGCCAAGGACCCGGAGGTCCGGGTCCCGGTTCCGGCGCGAGGTGCGGCTGTCCGCCCGGGCGCAGGGCCCCTGCCTCGTGCCTATCCTCGTGCCTCTCCTCGCGGCCGACTCCGGGCCGCCGCGTCGCTGGCTACGAGCCGGACGCCTCCGGCCCCGAACTCGTCCGATCCGGAGAGTGCCCGCTCCGAGTCCGCCGGCACCTCGCCAACACCTCCCGGCACGCCTCCAGCAGCGCCTCGTCCTCCGGTATGCCCCACCCGCCGCCTCCGCCCGCTCGGGTCAAGTGGCGCCGTGGGGAGGACAGTTCCGCTGCCGCCAGGTGCCGTAGTGGCGCGGCGGCCGGGCCCATCGCGGTCAGGCAGCGGGCGATCGCACGACGGGTGTGCGGGTCCCGGGCCCAGGCCTCCCGGAGCACCGGCAGGACCGGCTCCGGATCCGCAGAGATCCGCCACAGCGAGCACGCGGCCGGCACCTGATCCCGCGCGAGCCGGGACCCGGCCATGCGGCGCAGCGCGGGCAGAGCGGCGCGCGCGGCCGGACCCAGCCGGCCGAGCTGAACGGCGGCCAGGCGTCGGCTCTCCGCGTCGCCCCGGGTCAACTCCCGCAGCAGGAAAGGGAGTACGGCGGAGGCCTCCTGCTGCGCCGACCAGAGCGCACCGGCCGCCGTGGCGGCGTGCCGGGTGTGCAGCAGCGCACGGAGGGCCGGTACCGCCCGCGCGGTGGCGCCCAGCACCTCCAGCGTGGCGATGACCTGGCTCACGATCGCGTCGTCCCGCGCTTCCGGGCCGCTGGGAGTGCCCGGCAGCAGCCGCAGGACCTCCGGGACGGCGTCCTCGTCCCCGATGGCGCCGACCGCCGCCAGCAGCGGGGCGGCGAGCCGGGCGGTGGCAGGAGAGGCCGGCGGAATCCGGCCGAGCCGGTGCCGCACCGCCGGGGCGAGTGGGGCCGCGGCGGCGCCCAGATGGGCCACCTCGAACCCCAGGTCCCCCGGTGCGGCCGGGCCGGCCAGCAGGTGGGCCAGGGCCGGGACGGCGCGCGGATCGCCGCTCCTGGCAAGGGCCTTGAGGGGACCGCCCAGCGTTGCGGAGCCGCGTTCCACGCGGTGCGTCCACAGGTCGGGCCGGGCACACACCAGGGCGTGCAGGTCGTCCGCTGCGGGCGTGGCCAGTGCGAACAGCTCCGCCAGCACGGTGACCGCCGCGTCCCGCAACCAGTCCTGTTCCGCGCCGAGTTGGGCGCCGAGCAGCCGGACCGTGTGGTCGTGGTCGGCGCGCCAGCCGCGCACCAGCGCCGCCGCCATCCACACGCCATGGCACCGGTCCACCGGGTCGGGGCCGGTCAACTGCCCGCCGAGGAGCGCGATCCGGTCGTCCACGCGGTCGCCGAGCGCGGTGTGCAGGGTGTGCAGCAGCCGGGAGCCCTCCTCGTCGGACGGGCGCAGCCGTCGTATGCGCCCGACGAGGGAGTCGGCGGCGCAGGGCTCGGTGATCCGGGCGCGGTGCGCGGAGCGCTCCCTCAGCAGCCGGACCGCCGTCGGCACCAGGTCGGCGGGCAGCCGGGCGGGGGCGACGAGCGCGAGCTGACCGAGTGCGGCGAGGCGTACCCCCGGGGCGTAGGGCGGCGCGCTCTGCTCGGCCAGGAGGTCCACCGCGGCGTCGGCGTGCGCGGGGTGCCGGCGGACGAACAGGGCGAGCGCCTCCAGGAGGGCGAGCAGGACCCGGTCGTCCCGCTCCGCCCGCAGCCGCTGCCATAACAGGTCCAGGACCCGGGCCGGTGCGGCCAGGAAGTGCACGAGGGCAGAGGCGGACGCGCGGCGCACCGCGGGGTCGGGGTCCCCGGTGAGCCCGACGAACACCTCGGCGCCCGCGCACACGGCCTCCCGGGCGCGTGGGTCCCCGTCCGCGCTCTCCGCACCGATGCCGACCAGCAGTTCCACGATGCCGCCCCGGTCCGGCACCTCCTCGCGGGTCACGAGCGAGAGCAGGAACGGCACGCAGGCCAGCGTCGAGTCGTACACACACCCCTGGTGGTGCAGGGCGCCGTACATCCCGTCGAGCGCGGTCGCCCGCTCGGCGGTGTCCGCGGACGCCAGTGCCCGTAACCAGCCGGGCACGTCCTCCGCGCTGCCGTACGCGTGGTGCAGCGAGGCCCAGTCGACCTCGTCGATCCCCGTGAACACGTTGTCCTCCCCAGACGAGTGCCACAGACGAGTGCCACCTGATCGCGAGTGTGCACCACGGCACTGACAACGGTTCGGAGTTGCGCACTGACTGTGTGCGATCCGTCGGCTGTCACCGGCCAGGGTCCGAACCGCTCGCGCCTGCCCGCCCGGAGGAGCGCCGACGTCTGGGGGAGGAGTCAGTTCAGGCCGGGCAGGGCCCGCTCCAGGATCGTGTCGAGGTCGCTCCCGGAGGGCAGCGTGCCGAACGCGTGCCCCCAGTCGCCGCCCAGCCGGCTCGAGCAGAAGGCGTCCGCGACCGGGTGCGGGGCGTGCCGCACCAGCAGGCAGGCCTGGAGGGCGAGCGCCATCCGCTCGACCAGACGGCGGGCGCCCACCTGGTCCGTTTCGGCCAACTGGTCCTTGAGCGCGGCCACCGCCGCGTCCAGGCGGGCGTCCGCCCCGCGCGCGAGGGCGAGTTCGGCGAACAGGGCCTCGGCGGTGTCCGGTTCGCGGCCGAGGGCGCGCAGCACGTCGAGCGCGTTGACGTTGCCCGAACCCTCCCAGATCGACAGCAGCGGGGCCTCCCGGTAGTGCCGCGGCATGCCGGAGTCCTCGACGTAGCCGTTGCCGCCCAGGCACTCCAGGGCCTCGGCGGTGAACGCCGGGCCGCGCTTGGTGACCCAGTACTTGCCCACGGCGGTGGCGATCCGCCGGAAGGCCCGCTCCCCGGCGTCCCCGCGCACCGCGCGGTCGGCCGCGCCGGCCAGCCTCAGGGTGAGCGTCGTCGCCGCCTCCGACTCCAGCGCCAGGTCGGCCAGGACGTTGCGCATCAGCGGCTGCTCGAGCAGCCGGGCGCCGAACGCGCTGCGGTACCGGGCGTGGTGCCCCGCCTCGACCAGCGTCTTGCGCATCAGGGCCGCCGAGGACATCACACAGTCCAGCCGGGTGCAGTTGACCATCTCGATGATGGTCTTCACCCCGCGCCCCTCCGGTCCGACCAGCCAGGCCACCGTACCGTCGAACTCCGGCTCCGAGGACGCGTTGGAGCGGTTGCCCAGTTTGTCCTTCAGCCGCTGGATGCGGAAGGTGTTGCGGCTGCCGTCCGGCAGCACACGCGGTACGAGGAAGCACGACAGCCCGCCGGGGGCCTGTGCGAGGACCAGGAAGACGTCGCACATCGGCGCCGACGTGAACCACTTGTGGCCGCGCAGTGTGTACACGCCGGGCTCCGCGGAGGGCGTCGCCGCGGTGGTGTTCGTCCGGACGTCCGACCCGCCCTGCTTCTCGGTCATGCCCATCCCCGCGAGCAGCCCCGGCTTCTCGGTCGGCACGCGCAGCTCGGGGTCGTACTCCCGGCTGGTGAGCAGCGGTTCGTACACCTTGGCCAGATCCGGCTGTGCGCGCAGTGCGGGCACAGCGGCGTACGTCATCGATGTCGGGCAGCCGTGCCCGGCCTCCGTGTGCCCCCACACCAGCCCGCCCGCGGTACGGGCGACATGGGCGCCGGGCCGCTCGTCCGCCCAGGGGGCGCCGGCCAGGCCCTCGGCGACCGCCGTGCGCATCAGGTGGTGCCAGCTGGGATGGAACTCCACCTCGTCGACCCGGTGGCCGTAACGGTCGTGGGTGCGCAGGACCGGCTCGTGCCGGTTCGCCAGCTCACCCCACTCCTGCGCCTCGGCGCTGCCGGCGCGCACCCCCAGGCGCCGGATGCCCTCCTCGGCCCAGTCGGCGCCCTCCCGGCGCAGCCCCTCCAGCAGGGCGCGATCGTCGGAGGCGTCGTACGGGGCCGAGGGCGGGGCCTGGTTGGTGACCTCGTGCGTGGCGTACTGCGACTGGGACTGCGGCTGCGCAGGCGACTGCGCGGGAATCGAGACCATGGGAGCATGTTGCACTCTGGCTGCGACCGTAGCAATACTGCAACAAGAAGGTGCACGTACAGTACGTGTCCATGCCCATGCACGTCTCGTCCGAGCCGGAGGAGGCAGGCCTGCGGCCGCTGTCCGCGCGGTCGGTCGTACTGAGCCTGCTCCTCGGCGCGCACCCGGCGGAGCTGCCGGTGAAGGACCTGGTCCGGCTGGTGGAGCCCTTCGGTGTCGGCGGCTCCACGCTGCGGGCCGCGCTCAGCCGGATGGTGACCGCGGGGGACCTGCGCCGCACCGACGCCGTCTACCGGCTCAGCGACCGGCTGCTGGCGCGCCAGCAGCGCCAGGACGAGGCGCTGCGGCCGGGCACGCGCGCGTGGGACGGTGACTGGGAGATGGTGGTCATCACGGCGACCGGCCGCGGCCCCGCCGAACGCGCCGAGCTGCGCGCCCGGTTGACAGCCCTGCGCCTGGCGGAGCTCCGCGAGGGCGTATGGCTGCGCCCGGCCAACCTCGACCGTGCCCTGCCCGACCTGCTGGGCTCCGTCGCCCGGACGTACACCGCGCGGCCCGACGAGCCCGCGCACGATCTGGTCGCCCGGCTCTGGCCGTTGCAGGCCTGGGCGGCCACCGCACGGACACTGCTCGCCCACGCGGCGGCCGCCCGGACCCCGGCGGACCGCCTCACCGCCTACGCGGCGGCCGTACGCCACCTGCTCACCGACCCTGTCCTGCCGCCCGGGCTCCTGCCCGCCGACTGGCCCGGCGAGGCCCTGCGCGCGGCCTACGCCGGCTATCAGCGGGAACTGGCCGCGTCGGTGGGGCGCAGGGATCGTGCCGCATGACCGCCGTGGCCCTCGAACGGTTCCTGCACGCCCGGTTCCAGGAGGAGGAACGGATCGCCCGGGACGCGATCACCGGTGCGCCCGGCGCGGTCTGGGGCGTCATGGCCGACGAGATCGAGCAGGTGCTCACATCCTGGGACGGCAGGACCACGCACACGCCCATGGTGCAGTTCGGCGCCGAGGATCCCGTGCAGCTGCTCACCCACGTGGCCCGGCACGATCCGGCCCGGGTGCTGCGCGAACTCGAGGCGAAGCGGGCCCTGTTGGAGGAGCATCGCGTGCGGGACGACGGCACGTGCCGCACGTGCCGCGAAGCAGCGTGTCCACGTTCGCCGTGCACCACGCTGCGCCTGCTCGCCGTGCCGTACGCCGGCCATCCCGGGTACGACGACTCCTGGCGCCCCTGCACCTAGGTGGCGTCAAGGAGCGTGGCGTCCAGGAGCGCCGCCGGCCGCCTCGCCGGCCGTCTCGCCGGTCCCGGCGCCGGGGAGATCGTCCGGGACACGGCCGGATCCGCCGTCGGCACGGCCGGTTCCCAGGCCCAGGCGGCTCTGTTCCTCCGCGACGATACGGCGCGCCATCTCGGTGTCCGACACGTCGACGGCGTCGGGGGTCGCCTCCGCCACCGCGCTGCGGCGGGCGTAGGCGTCGAACAGGCGGACCTTCCTGCGCAGCATCTCCACCATCCGCTCGTCCACGCCGCCCGGAGCCAGCAGGCGGTGCACCCGGACCGGCCGTACCTGGCCCATGCGGTGGGCCCGGGCCACCGCCTGCTGCTCGACGGTGGGCTTGACCTGGGGTTCGCAGATGATCACGACGGAGGCGGCCTGGAGGTTGAGCCCCACGCCTGCCGCCTGGATCTGCGCCAGCAGTACCGCCGGACCGGACACGGCCGTGAACTCGTCGACGAGCAACTGGCGCCGTTCGGGCGGCACGCTCCCGGTGAGCGGGCCGACCACGGCACCGGCGGCCCCCGACCCGGGGCCGAGCGCGTCCTTCACCATGCCCAGGACGTCCCGGAAGTTGGAGAACACCACCACCTTCAGCCCGTTCTCGCCCGCCTCCCGCACGATCTCGCGGAGCCGGACCAGCTTGGCGGACTTCTCCGGGCGGGCGTACGCGGCCCGGCGCATCGCCATGAAGTTGCCGGAACGCACCGCCTCGCGGTACGCCTCCTCGTCCGAGGCGCTCGGTTCCTCCCACTCGTCCGTGTGCTGGAGGGCGGGGAGTTCGGCGAGGACGTCCACCTGGTTGCGGCGCAGGTAGACCGGGGCGACCGCCTTGCGGAAGGCCACGGAGCCGGGGAGCCCGGCACCGTCGCCGATGCGCTCGGCAACGGCCTGGTCGAGCATCCGGACCAGGTTGCGGAACTCGGCGACCCGGTTCTCCATCGGCGTGCCCGTCATGAACAGGACCCGGTCGCAGTGTCCGGCCCACTGGGCCACGGCCCGGGAGCGCAGGGCCTTGGGGTTCTTCACGCAGTGCGCCTCGTCCACCACCAGCATCCCGATCTCGCCCCCGCCGGGTACCGGAAAGCCCCGCAGGGCGTCGAAGGTCGTCACGGCGACGCCGCCCCGCCCCTTCCAGGAGGCGAACGCGTCGTGCCGGTCCGGCCCGTGCAGGGGCGTGACGGCGAGCGAGGTGCGGGACTCGATCTCCCGGGTCCAGTTCACCAGGACGCTCGCCGGGCACACCACCATGAAGTGGCTCTGCCCTTCGGCGGCCAGATGCGTCAGCGCGGCCATGGCCTGGACGGTCTTGCCGAGCCCCATCTCGTCGCCCAGGATCACCTTGCGCTGCGCCAGGGCGAACCGGGCGCCGAACGCCTGGTAGCCGCGGAGCGACACGCGCAGCCGGGAGTCGTCGAGCTGCTGGCCCCGCACCCGCTCGGCGATGCCGTCGGGCAGGAATCCCTCGGCGGCGGCCGTGTCCGGAGCCCGCCCGGAGATCTCGGCGAGCAGGCCGTAGTACTCGGCGGAGCGCAGTTCGAAGTCCACCCAGGCCGCGAGGTCGCTCGACGTCCCCCGCAACAGGTCCACCGACGCCTGCGCGAGCGCCTCGGGGGTACCGGCCTCGACCGCCTCCGCCACCAGCGTGCGCAGCTCCTCGACGGCCTCCAGTGCGCGAGCCCTCCTGGCCCGTGAGGCCGTCAGCATGCTCAGCCGTCCCGCGGCGGGCCGGGCGTCGGCCAGCGGGGGACCGAACCGCGTCGTCAGCTCGGCGGCGGTGCCGACCGCGCGTCGTGCCTCGGGCCCCGCCTCCACCAGGACGTGCAGGGCCATGACCAGTGCCGTGGTCCGTGGCTCCGGCCGGTCGACGTCGATGTGCACGGCGACGGTGTCGTGCACGGCGTCGGACAGCTGCCGTGCGGCCGCGACGATCTGGTCCGCGGTGCGCTGACCCACTCCGGGGATCTGGCGCAGCCGGTAGGGGCCGGCTTCGAGCACCTGCCGGACCGTACGCAGTCCGCTCCGGTCGACACTGCCCAGCCGCAACCGTCCGTCCGTGGCGTCCTGCAGCCGGGTCACGGGTATGGCGTCGAGCGCCTGCTCCACCGCCCCGTCCTGGATCGGCTTCAGCGCCGCGCGGACCGCCTCGACGGCCCTGCCGTGATCGTCGGCCAGTGCCTGCGCGGCCTCGTACAGCCGGGCCGCTCCCGCGACCGCCTCCCGCTCCCTGCGCCCCATCCGCCCTCCCTGACGCCCCATCCTTCCACCCGGAAGAGACCGGAGGAGACCCGGAGGAGACCCGGTGGAGCGGGTGAGCGGCGACACCCTGTACGACGACCCGGCGGGCGCGCGCCAGGTCTCCCGGCAACGGGTGAACGCCTGGATCCGCGCCCCCGGCCACCTCGACGCGGTGGTCGACTTCGACCGGGCGGTGCGCGCTGGGCTGTTCCACCGCGCCCGCTGAGCCCTCCGGGGCGAGGCGTTCGCGCGGTGCGGGTGGCGCGGGCGCGGTGCGAGGCGTTCCCTGGGAAGTGGGCACCCCCGGGGGAGATACGGGGATGACCAGCGCGGTGGCGGGCACTCGGTGGGCACGCACGATCTCACCCGAGGAGAGTCATGGCTGAGCAGAAGTCGTCGTCGGCCCTCACGGCGCCGCTGCGCGGCGCGGCCTCGGTCCTGCGCAGGGTGCCCGGCGCCGGGATGGTGAGCAGGGCCGCGGAGGGAACCCTGGACAAGGTCGGCGCGGTCTCGCCCCGCGGGCGGCGCATCGCGGTGTACGCGGGTGCCGGGGTGCTCGGCGCCGCTGGCGTGGTGGAGTGGCCCGTGGCCCTCACCGGCGCGGCCGTGGCCTGGCTCACCCAGCCCCGCCCCCCGCATCCGGCGGACGGCGGGGCCGGGCAGTACCCCGAACCCGCCCATGACCTCGGCACCGCAGCCCTCAGGTCCGGCCATGGCAGCCAGGCTCGGGACACCCGCGGCACCGGCGCGGCGGAGGCCGGCGGGGGAGCTGAGAGCCCCGGCGAAGCCTGGGACGCCGGCGCCGCGGAGGCCGGGGTCGAGGCCGCCGGCGCCGCCGAGGCTTCCGCAGGGAGCAGGCCCCCCGGCGGCACCGGGACACGCGCAGGCAGCCGGGCAGCGGGCGGCACCGCGACGTCCGGCGGCGCGACGGCATCGCGGACCGGCCGCACATCCGGCCGTACATCCGGCGGCACCAAGGCGACCGGCAGCGCCACGGCATCCCGCACCCGCCACGCGACCGGTGTCACCAAGGCGACCGGCGGCACCAGGGCGACGGGTGGCACAAAGGCGACCGGCGGCGCCAGGACGACCGGCAGTGCCAGGACGGCCGGCAGCACCAAGACCTCCGGCGGCGCGCGAACCACCCGCGGTGACGAGGATGCGGTGGGCAAGCCGTCCACCGGGCCCCTCGGACCCACCGCGCGGCCCGACCGCACCACGCTTTGAGGAGAGCCATGGTGCTCCGACTGCTGACGGTGCCCTCGGCGGCCGCACGGCTGCTGCCCGCCGCACCGCGGCTGCTGGCGCCGGTGGTCGGGGTGGCCGCCGGAGCCGCCGCGGGAACGGCGCGTGCCGGAGTGCGCGGCGCGGACGCCGCCGTAAGGGTGGCGCGGGTCGCGCGCAACGCCCTGCCCGGCGCCGGTGACCACTGGCGGGCCGGCGCCCGCGCCCACCTCGCGCTGCGGCCGGTGGAGCGGGAGCACGTGCGGCGCGCGGGCGGCACGGCGCATCTGGCGCGCCGGGTGGCCGAGACCCTGGCGGAGCGGCCCGACGTGCTCGTCGCGTACTGGGACCAGGGGCTCGCGCGTCTGGTGGTGACCGCGACCGAGGAGGAGGCCACCGACCAGATCATGGATCACGCCGCCGAACTGGCCGAGCGGCACGGACTGCTCCTCGCCGCCGCCGACGTCGACGAGACCACGCATCCGGCCGACCCGGCCGGAGTGCGCGCGGCCGTGGCCACGCTCGCCGCCGACACGGTGGGCATCGGCGTCGCGGTCGCCGCGTACACGCTCCGGCTGCCACCCTCGCCACGCCTGGCGACCGCGGTGGTGACGCTGCTGCGGGAGAACCCGCGCTTTCGCGCCTGGCTGCGCGCCCGGCTCGGGGACACGCGCATGGACCTTCTGCTGGCCTCCGCGAACGCCGTGGTGCACGGGGCCGGACAGACCCCCACGTCCCTCGTCCTCGACGGCGCCCTGCGGGCCTGCCAGGTGGCCGAGACGGTGGCCCGCGCCGCCGCCTTCGACACGGTGCACGACCAGCTGTGCGCGCCCGGGCGGGTCAGTCTCCCGGTGGACGGTGCCCCCCGCCCGCCGCTCAGGGAGTCCCCGGCCCAGGAGTACGCCGAGCACGCCTCCGCGGGCAGCGTGCTGGGCGCCGCGGCCACCCTGCTGGTCAAGCACGACGGCGCCGAGGCGGCGGAGGCGGTCCTCGCCGGCTCGCCGAAGGCCGCCCGCTACGGCCCCGCCGCCTTCCACGCGCTGCTGAGCGCCGCGCTCGCCCGCACGGGGGTCCTGGTCCGCGACCCGGACCGGCTGCGCCGGCTGGAGATGGCCGGCACGGTCGTCCTCCACCCCAGCGCACTGCGTACCGACGAGGGCGAGGCCGATCCATGGGCCGAACCGGTGCTCGACGCGGCCCGCCGGGCGCGCCTGCGCGTGGTGCTGGTGGACGACCCCGCCCTGGAGGACTTCACCGGCCTCGCCGACCAGGTCGTCGACGCCCGCCGGCCGCTGGACGACGTGGTGTACCAGGCGCGCGGCGACACCGGCGCGGTGCTCGCCGTCGCCCGGGTGCGCACGGCCGAGGAGCGCGACGTGCTGGCCGGGCTGCGCTGCGCCGACATCGCCCTCGCCCTGACCGACCACGACGGCGCCGTGGTCTGGGGCGCGGACCTCCTCGCCCTGCACGGGCTGCCCGACGTATGGCGGGTGCTGACCGCGATCCCGGCCGCCCGCACGGTCGGCAACCACGCCCAGACCCTGGCCCGTTCCGGCGCCGCACTGTCGGGGCTGCTCGTGGCCGTCGGCGAGTCGGGCGGCGGCCACGGACGGCTCGCCGCGCTGCCGGGGCTGCGGCACGCCCCTGTCGACGCCGCCGCCGTGTCGGCCCTGCTCTCCGGGGCCCGGGCCGCGCTCGGCGTGGCGGTGGCCCGGCCCCCGCACCCGCACCCGCGGGTGCACTGGCACGAGCTGAACCCGGAGCAGGCCCGGGAGCGTCTGGAGCACGAACCGGCCGCCGAGGTCGGCGCGTTCGAGGCGCTGACCGCCCGCGCGCGCAAGGCCGCAGCCGGTGTCCTCGGGCACCCGGCCGCCGCGCCCGCCCGCTGGTCATATCGGCTCGGGCGGGCCGTGCGCGGCGAACTCCACGACCCGCTCACCCCGGTCCTCGCGGTCGGCTCGGCGGCGTCGGCGCTCCTCGGCTCGGTCGTGGACGCCCTGCTCGTCGTCGGGGCCCTCGACCTGAACGCCCTGCTCGGCGGCGTCCAGCGGATGCGTGCCGAACGCGCGCTGTCCGGGCTGCTCGCGGAGCAGAAGCAGCAGGCGCGCCTCGTCCCGCCGGAGGCCGAGGCGCCGGCCGGCGGCACGCGCACCGTGGAGGCGGGCAAGCTGCATCCGGGCGATGTGATCCACATGAAGGCGGACGACGTGGTGCCCGCCGACGCCCGGCTGCTGTGGCAGGAGGGTCTGGAGGTCGACGAGTCGGCCCTGACCGGCGAGTCGCTGCCGGTGGAGAAGCAGACGGACCCGACCCCGCACGCCGCGGTCGCCGACCGGCGCTGCATGGTCTTCGAGGGTACGACCGTGGTGGCGGGCCAGGCTCGCGCCGTGGTGGTCGACATCGGTGACCACACGGAGGCCGCCCGCGCTGTCCACCTGGCCGCGCGTACGCCCCCGGCCGGCGGTGTGCAGGCCCGGCTGCAGGAACTCACCCGCAAGGCACTGCCGTGACTCTGTTGGCGATCTTGTGAGGGGTGCTGACGCGGCGTCTGTTCTGCGGTTCGCTGAAGTGAGGCGGGGTGGTGTCTCGGGGAGGGG
>NZ_JBSFIH010000076.1:0-34869 GCF_053597455.1 Streptomyces sp. NPDC001393 | reverse complement strand
CCAGAGCACGCACCTACGGCATACATGAGCCGCTCCGCGGCGGGCGCAGGGCCCGCCCTCCGGGCGGACGGCGGGAATTTGACGACAGGACCTAGGCCGTCAGGCCAACTGGGCCGGTACCGGGGCCGAATGCGTGACGATCAGGCCCGACACCGCACGCGTGAGCGCCACGTACAGGCGGCGCAGGCCGGTGCGTTCGTCCGGCTCGCCGTCCACCACCGCCTGCGGCTCGTCCAGGACCACGTAGTCGTACTCCAGACCCTTGGCGAGGGACGCCGGGACCAGGGTGAGGCGGGTCTCCTCGGTGGTTTCCTCGCCGGGGGCGAGGTAGGGCAGGCCCGCCGCCGTCAGGGCCTCGGCCAGAGCCGGGATGCGGGCGTCGGCGGCGATCAGGCCGGTCGAGCCCTCGTGGCGCAGCAACTCCCGGCAGGCGGCGACGACTTCGGGCGCCTCCGTGACCGTACGGACCTCGAAGAAGCCGGGGTTCTCACGGACGGACGCCACCGGGGCGAGGCCGGGGGCGATGTGCGGGAGGAGACGGGAGGCGTAGGTGATGACGTCCGTCGGGACGCGGAAACCGGCCGTCAGCTCCTCGACGACCCCCTCGCGCTTGCCGAGATGGGCCAGCGCCTCGTCCCAGCTGCGGGTCGCCCAGGGAGTCGTACCCTGCGCCAGGTCGCCCAGCACCGTCGCGCTGCCCGTGGTGCAGCGGCGGCCCACCGCCCGGTACTGCATGGGGGACAGGTCCTGCGCCTCGTCCAGGACCACGTGGCCGAGCGAGTGCGTGCGCTGGATCAGGTCCGCCGCCTCGTCGATCAGCACCGCGTCCGCCGCCGACCACCTGGCCGACTTCACGCTGCGCGCCGGCCTCGCCCACAGGATCGTCTTCTGCTCGTCCTCGTCCAGCACACCCGCGGCGTGCTCGGCGAGGAAGTCCGCGTCCGTCAGCAGGCGCAGCACGAGCTTCGCCGGATCCACGGCCGGCCAGATCTCCTTCACGGCCGCCTTCACCGCGCTGTTGCGGGCCACCGCGTCCTGCACCCGGTCGTCCGGCGCCTCGCCCGAGCGCTCCATCTGCACCAGCACCGCGTGCGCGATCCGCTGCGGCAGGGCCTCGCGGGCGGCGCCGTAACGGATGTCCCGCTCCAGCAACTCCCGGACGATCTCCTCCAGTTCGTATGACGGCACCCGCCAGCGCCGCGAGCCGCGCACCACCACGACCGCCTCCGCCGGCATGGTCACGTGGGAGTACAGGGCCCGGCGCAGCACCCCGGCCATCCGGGCGTCGCCCTTGATCACGGCGGCGGCCGCGTCGTCCGTGCCGCGCACCTCGACCTGGCCGACCAGGTCGTCCACGGTGGCCTGCTGCACCGTCAACTCACCCAGCGCGGGCAGCACTTGCTCGATGTAGTGCAGGAAGGACCGGTTCGGCCCGATCACCAGGGTGCCGGTGCGGGCGAGCCGCTCCCGGTGGGCGTAGAGGAGGTAGGCGACCCGGTGCAGGCCGACGGCGGTCTTTCCGGTGCCGGGGCCGCCCTGGACGCACACGGTGCCGCCCAGCCCGCTGCGGACGATCTCGTCCTGCTCGGGCTGGATGGTGGCGACGATGTCCCGCATCGGGCCGACGCGCGGCCGCTCGATCTCCTGCTGGAGCAGCTTGCTGGTGCTCGCCGACTCCGCCGGGTCCGAGAGGTGCTCGTCCTCGTACGCGGTCAGGTCGCCGCCGGTGTAGCCGAAGCGGCGGCGCAGCCCGACGTCCATCGGGTCCTTCTTGGAGGCCCGGTAGAACGGCTGCGAGACCGGGGCACGCCAGTCGATGACCATGGGGTCGCCGTCCGCGTCGTGCACGTGCCGCCGCCCGATGTAGAACTGCTCCCCTTCCGCGCCCTCGGCCCGATCCGCGCCCGGGGCGTGCAGGAAGTCCAGCCGGCCGAAGAACAGCGGGGTGTCGCTGAGGTCGGCCAGGGCCCTGATCCGCTCGTTGATCTGGCGGGACAGCACTTCGGCGTTGACCCAGTTCGCGGTGACGTCCCGGATGTCCAGCGACTCCACGTCCTCGCGCATGGCGCGCAGCGCGGCACGGGAGGCGGCGAGGTGGGAGCGCTCTCGGGCGAGGGGATCGTCGGCGGGCACGGACGTGGACACGGGGATGCCTCCGGGGGACCTGCTGGGTGGCTACGACGATGCCGCCCGGTTTCCGACCGGGCGACGGCACTCCGCGGAGGGGAGGCGGGCAAGAGCGGAGATTCTAGGGGAGGGCACGGGAAGGGGGCCAACGGATTTTCCGGCTGCGGCGGCCGGCTCCTGGTCCCCTAGGGGACCAGGAGCCCCCGAAGTAGGGGCCGTGGTCCACCCAGAGGCCTACCGGGAGCCGGCCGGGATTGGCTCTGCAGACCGATGCGCGCCCGGTGCCCGGCGAGCAACCATGGAGACATGAGCGCAGCAACCATCCATCCAGCCCCTGCCGGACCACCGACCGGCGCCACAGCCGTCGACGGCCCCCACCACCACTGGCTCGGCAACGCCCTGCGCGCCCTCAAGGTGTTCGCTCAGGCGGCGTTCGGCGTCGTGATCCTCGGCGAGTACGGCGAGGAAGCGGGCATACGCCGTAAGTGACCGCTCAGCCCCCCGCCAGGATCTCGTCGGCGTCCACGATCCGGTAGGCGTAGCCCTGCTCGGCCAGGAAGCGCTGGCGGTGGGCGGCGAAGTCCTGGTCGATGGTGTCCCGGGCGACCACCGAGTAGAAGTGGGCCTGGTGGCCGTCGGCCTTCGGGCGCAGGACGCGGCCGAGGCGCTGAGCCTCCTCCTGACGGGAGCCGAAGGTGCCGGACACCTGGACGGCGACCGTCGCCTCCGGCAGGTCGATGGAGAAGTTCGCGACCTTCGACACCACCAGCACGCTGATCTCGCCCTCACGGAAGGCGTCGAAGAGCTTCTCGCGCTGCGCGTTGGAGGTCTCGCCCTTGATGACGGGCGCGTTCAAGTGCTCGCCCAGCTCGTCGAGTTGGTCGATGTACTGACCGATGACAAGGATCTGCTGCCCGGCGAACCGGCGCACGATCGCCTCCGTCACCTTCCGCTTGGTGTCCGTCGTCGCACAGAAGCGGTACTTCTCGTCCGTCTCGGCGGTGGCGTACGCCAGCCGCTCGGAGTCGGTGAGATTCACCCGGACCTCGACACAGTCGGCCGGCGCGATGTACCCCTGCGCCTCGATCTCCTTCCAGGGCGCGTCGAACCGCTTCGGCCCGATGAGGGAGAACACGTCGGACTCGCGGCCGTCCTCGCGGACCAGCGTGGCCGTCAGGCCGAGCCGCCGCCGCGCCTGCAGATCGGCGGTGAACTTGAAGACGGGAGCCGGCAGCAGATGCACCTCGTCGTAGACGATCAGGCCCCAGTCCCGGGAGTCGAACAGCTCCAGGTGCGGGTAGACGCCCTTCCGCTTGGTCGTCAGCACCTGGTAGGTGGCGATGGTGACCGGGCGGATCTCCTTCCGCGTCCCGCTGTACTCGCCGATCTCGTCCTCGGTCAGCGAGGTCCGCTTCACCAGCTCGTGCTTCCACTGCCGGGCCGAGACGGTGTTGGTGACGAGGATCAGCGTGGTCGACTTGGCCTGTGCCATGGACCCGGCGCCGACCAGCGTCTTTCCGGCACCACACGGGAGCACGACCACACCGCTGCCACCGTGCCAGAAGTTCTCCACGGCCTGCTTCTGGTACGGCCTGAGGGCCCAGCCGTCCTCCAGCAGCTCGATCGGGTGCGCCTCACCGTCGACGTACCCGGCGAGGTCCTCGGCCGGCCAGCCCAGCTTCAGCAGCACCTGCTTGATCTGCCCGCGCTCGGACGGGTGCACGACGACGCTGTCCTGATCGATGCGGGCGCCGACCAGCGGGATGATCCGCTTGGACTTCAGCACCTCCTCCAGCACCGGCCGGTCGGTGGTGGTCAGCACCAGCCCGTGCGCGGGGTGCTTGCTCAGCGTCAGCCGGCCGTACCGGTCCATCGTCTCGGCGATGTCCACGAGCAGCGCGTGCGGCACCGGATACCGGCTGTACTGCACCAGCGCGTCCACGACCTGCTCGGCGTCATGCCCGGCGGCACGCGCGTTCCACAGCCCGAGCGGGGTGACCCGGTAGGTGTGGATGTGCTCGGGCGCCCGCTCAAGCTCGGCGAACGGCGCGATGGCACGCCGGCAGTCGTCGGCCCGCTCGTGGTCGACTTCCAGGAGCAGGGTCTTGTCGGACTGGACGATTAGGCAGGACACGCATACCTCCGCAGATAGGATCGTCAGCGTGACAGACACTGCACCTGCCACTGCTCGGGCCATGCCCCGTGCCCGGCGCCGGAAGGGCGTACCGGCCAGCGCGCCGGGGATGCGCGCCGCTATCTATGTTCGCCTATCGCGTGAAACGGACGAGACGACTTCTCCCGAGCGCCAGAGAGCGGCTTGCGAGGCACTGTGTGAGGCACGAGGCTGGGACGTCATAGTCGTCGAGGAAGACATCGATGTCTCCGGCTTCTCGCGGGGCCTCGACCGGCCGGGTCTGCAACGCATCCTGACCCGGCTCGCCGAGCTGGACGTGATCGTGTTCTTCAAGATCGACCGGCTCGCACGCTCGACGGTCGACTTCGCGGAGATCATGCGACTCGCCGAGCACCAGAGCGTTGCGCTCGCGTCGGCGACGGAGCCCCTCGACCTCACGTCCTCCATGGGCCGGGCCATGGCGAAGGTGATCGCCGTCTTTGCCGAGCTGGAGTCCGACACCATCGGTATGCGGGTGTCCAGCGCGCACGAGCATCTGCGGCGTGAGGGCCGCTACACCGGCGGGCGGGTTCCGTACGGGTACATGGTCGTCCCCAACCCGAACGGGGCGGGCAAGGTTCTCGCGGTCAACGAGGACGAGGCCAAGACGATCAAGCGGATCGTGGAGCGGGTCCTGGCCAAGGACTCGCTCATGCGGATCATCAACGACCTCAACAAGGAGGGCGTCCCGTCGCCCGGCCACACCTCACGCCAGACCACGGGCAAGCGCAGCGACTCCAAGCAGTGGTACACGACGACGCTGCGCAGCCTGCTGGGTAATCCCCAGTTGCTCGGCCAGGTCATCGAGGACGGAAAGCCGATCCTGCGGACGGACGGTCTGCCCCTGGTCAACCGCCCGCCGATCCTCGACACGGACACCTGGCAGGCGCTCCAGGACGAGTTGGAGCGCCGGGCCAATCCCGGTGAGAAGCGCCGGGAGGGGACGTCGCTGTTGCGCGGCATCATGCACTGCGGAGTCTGCGGTGAGCGCATGTACACCTTCAGCGGGCGCAACGGCCAGCTTCGGTACCGGTGCATCGGCCCCCTGAAGTACCGCCAGCGGGCGGCCAAGGGGGAGGAGAAGCCGGGCGAGAAGTGCTTCGGGCCGACCGTGGCGGGGGTGACCACCGAGGAGCATGTCACCGAGCAGTTCCTTGCGAAGTACGGGCACCTCCCTGTGATGCGGATGGTCCAGGAGGTGGGCGAGGACTTCCGTCCCCAGATCAGGCAGGCCGAGGAAACCCTGGCCGACTTGCAGAAGGACCGGTACGACCGAGGTCTGTTCAGGGGAGACGACGGCGCAATCCGGTACGCGGAGCAGTACGCCAAGCTGGAGGACCGTCTGGCGTCCCTGAAGGAGAAGCAGCGAACGGCGAAGCCCGGCGGCGTGAAGGAGGAACCGACCGGTGAGACGCACGCCGAGCAGTGGAAGCGCTCGGACGTGGCCGGTAAACGGGACCTGTTGCTGAACGCGGGCGGCTACGTGGAGGTGGCACCCGCGCGCCGCGGCGGGAAGAAGCTGGACACGTCGCGGCTGTCGGTGCACTTCGGCGAGGAGGGGCACATGCGGCGGGCGGCAGCGGTGAGGAAGAGCGGGCGGAACGAGACGTCCAAGGAAGACGCAGGCTGACGCCGCCGGACACGCACAAGGGCGCCCCCACCGGGAGGTGGGGGCGCCCTTGTGCATCGGTCGCTGTCACGCCAAGGACCGACGACCTTGATGGAGGGGCGGCAGTACGACAGTGTGGCTCGGTCGCGGGTGGTGAACTCAACTGTCTCTGCAGTGAGTTCGCAGAGAGAATCACCGGAGGTGTCCGCGAGTGCGGACCTCAACGCCGGGACGGATTCCGCGAGATCCCACGAGGAGGAGCTGAGGCGGAAACCGCCGAGGTCGCAGGCGTCTGCGAGACGGAACGTGACGCGAACACTGGGCCGGGGTTCGTAGTGGGGCGCGGCCGTCAGCAGGCCCGCCCTGACGGACTCAGGGCCGGAGATCACGACGGGCAGGCTGCTCGACTGGGGCAGCACCTCAAGCTGGTCGGAGGCGCCTTTGGACTGGATCGGCGACTGCTCGCCGAAGAGCCGTCGTATGACTGCGGTGACTTCCTCACTCTCCGTGGAGACGTGCCACGCGCCTTGCCCGCAGCGGAAGCGGCCGACGAACGTCGTGGTGCGGTTGGTCACCGGGCGTCACCCTCCCGCTTGAGTCGGAGGGCGGAGGCGCGCTCACGTCGGACGGTGGCCGCCAGCAGTTCCTCACCGGGGCTGTAGCCGGTGCCGAGGTACTGCCAGTGCGAGACGGTGTCGGTGGCCGTGTCGTCGAGGGCGGATGCCTCGGCACGTGCGCGGGCCTTGTCCACGGCCCAGGTACGGCGGGCGTCGCGAAGGGCGCCCAGGGTCGCGGAGTAGCGGCGGGATTTGGAGGAGAAGTGGCCGCGATAGCCGAGCATGTGGGTCCAGCGCCACAGGTTGAGGTGGGCGAAGTCGGGGAGCTGCCCCAATTGCCAGCATGTGCGGATGAGCTGGCGTACGTGGTCCTGCACGCGCAGGGACTCGGGTGGTTCGGCCAGGCCGGTGCCGATGCAGTGGGGGCATTCGGTGTGGTCTCCGAGTGGGGTGAGGGTGGCGCCGTGACCCTGGCAGGGAGGGCAGTACAGGGGGCGGTCGTGCCGGAGCCTTCGGCGCCCTTGGTGGCGTACTTGGCGACGTATCCGGCCACGGCCGCATCGGTCAGGGGCGTGTCCGGTCCGGGGGCGGTGATCTCGCGTACGTCCATCCGTGAGCCCCAGTTCAGTTCACGACTGCCGATGGCGTCGGACTCGACTCTCGGTCCCCCACTTGTACGGACGCCGTCAGGGACGTTCTACCACTTGCAGGACGTCCCAAAGTGGGAAACGTACGAGGTTCCTCCGTCCCTGGGAGCGGAGCGACGATCGGCCCATCACGGAGTCAGCGGAGAGGGCGGGCGAGCGAGGGATGGCGGACCCAAGGACGACGATGGGCGGACCGGTTCACCTGGCATTGCCGGGGGGAGGAACCAGAACCCGTACCGGGCTGTGCGGGCTGCGCCGAACTCGCCAACGTGCGGGACCGTGCACGTGCGGGTGGCGACATGACCACGGTGTCCGACTGCAACGTCTATCTGCGGCGGCACCCGGAGGGTCATCAGTGAGCCCGCGCGCTGTGTACCGCTTCGTGCCGCACACTATCCGGCACGTGCTCGCCGAGGCGACGTGCTTCGAGTGCGAGGCCACTTCTGGCCCAACGGGCAACCCTGACGTAGCTCAGGATTGGGCACTGGCCCACACGGGGCGCACCCTGAACGCCGACGATCACCGTCAGTCTTCCGCCAGCTCCGCCACCCCCGTGATCCGGTGCAGCGGGTAGGTGCGCACCTCGTCCGCGGTGTGGTCGTACGCCGTGACGAAACCGCCCTCCACCTTGACCGGGGCGATGACGCGCTGGCTGGCGGCGCCCTCGGCGTTGACGTAGCCGATCCAGAGGGACTCGCCGGTCAGGACGGCGGCCTGCATGGTGGCCAGGGTCTCGGCGGAGGAGGTGCGGGGCAGTTCGCCGCCCGACGGCGCAGCCCCGGACCCGGCGGGCCTGCGCGGGGCGGTGGCGGCCAGGTCACCCGCGCGGATCGCGCGGATCGCCGCCGAGAGCAGCGTGGCGTCGGGCGGCGGCGGGCCGTCCGGGACGGGCTCGGGGGCGGTGCGCGGCGGGGTGCGGTGTGCGTGGGCGCGGGCGATCAGCACGTCACCCTCGGCGGACTCCGCGGCGGGCGCGTAGCCCATCGTCCGCAGCCTCTCCAGCAGCGTGGCCGGGTCCGACTGGGCGGCCAGCACGGTCGGGGCGAGGCGGCGCAGGCGCAGGGGCGCGGCGCGCTTGTCGGCGAGGATCTCGTTCAGCAGGGTGTCGTCGTCGCAGCGTACGTACGCGGAGGCCGCGCCGACCCGGAGGTGGCCGTGCTTGCGGGCCACGTCGTCGATCAGGTACGCGAGCGGCTGCGGCACCGGGGTGCGGGAGTGCTCGGTGAGGAAGGCGTGCAGGTCGGCGGCGGTGCGGCCGGCGTCCAGGGCGCGCCGTACCGAGGCCGGGGTGAAGCGGTACACGGTCGCGCCGCCCTTGGACTCGACGTCCGCGAGCACGTCCAGCACATCGGCGAGCGGGCGCTTGAGCGGGCCGGGAGCCACGGCCGTCAGGTCGGCCTGGAGCAGGACGTGGTCCAGCGGCTCGGGCAGGAGCGGCGCGAGGATGCGGGCGGCGGCGGCCGTCGCCACGGCCTGTTCGGCGGGGGAGAGCGGGGCGAGGGCGGGGGTAGGGCGGGGGTGATGGTGGACGGGGAGCTTGTCGCCGGGGCCGGTGGGTTCGGCGGTCTCGACCGAGCCCACGGAGGCCCGCGTTCCGGTGGCCGTGCCGGTGCCGGGGGTGGTGGAGGGTCCGGGGGTGTCGGGGGATCCGGGGGTTTCGGGTGGGGCGGTTCCGGCGGAGGGCGTGGGGTGGGCGGCGGTCGGGGCGCTGGTCGCGGCACGCGAGCCCGTCCCCGGTGCCGGCGCGCCCAGCAGCGCGCGCCCGTGTGCCGACAGTGCGCCCCGACCCGTGATGCCCAGCAGCTCCGCCTCGGACAGGGTCCAGCGGGCGAGCCGGGAGCGCAGGTCCTCCTCGCCGTCCCTGCTCCGGGGCCCGCGCAAGGGCCGTTCCCAGCGCAGCCGGGTCAGCACCGACTCGGTGTCCGGTGCCGCGCCCGCCGGCAGCCCGGCCAGCAGCGTCAGCACCCGGTGCCGTACCTCGGGTGCGGCCGAGCGGTCCAGGCCCGGGCCGAGCGCGGCGAGCGTACGGTCCTTCGCGTCCCGCCCGCCGACCAGCCCCGGCGTCCGGGTGGCCGTCAGCCAGGCCTCGGCCAGCCGGGACCAGCGCTCGGCGGCGGGCCGCTCCAGCCACTCGTCGTAGGCGGGCGTGGCCGCGTACCGTTCGTCGGCCTCGCCGTCGGAGGCGATCAGACCGGCGGCGTAGGCCAGCTCCACCCAGAACGCGGCGACCGGCTCCGACACGTCCAGGGCGACGGCGGTCCGCTTCAGGTCACGGACGCTCAGGCCGCCGGCTCGCAGCACGGCCGGGCCGCCCTCGTCCCAGTCCTTCAGCAGCTCCTCGACCGTGGCGAGCGCGGTGTACGCCTGCCCGGCCGCCGTCGCGTCCACCACCTGCGGACCGTGGGTCGCGGCCGGTTCCACGGCGGGCGGCAGCGGCTCGGGCACCTGGTGCGCGCGGCCTTCGCGCAGATGCAGGGCCACCTCACGCGGCAGGACGACCGTGCCGGGCGCGGTCGGCAGCAGCAGGCCGCGGTCGAGCAGCCAGCGCAGATGGGCGGCCGGTTCCGGGGTGACCTGCCCGTACGGCGGTCCCCACATCAGCCGCGCCAGCACCTCGCGGGCGGGCTCCGGGGCCCCGGCCAGCAGCCTGCCCATCTTCTTGCGGTGGTTGAACAGTGCGGAGAGCGCGGTCACGGCGGACACCGAGTCGTGCGTCGAGGGCAGCCCGGCCGCCGTGACGATCTCCTGGATCCGGCCCGGCGACATGCCCGAGGTGGCCTCCTGCACGGAGGGCCCGAGCCCGGTGGGGGAGGGATGCTGCGGGGACGGCGCGAGCAGCTCACGGGCGGTCCGCACCAGCCGCAGCCGCTCGTCGTCGCCCCACACCAGCGCCTGCTCGCGCAGGCCGGCGAGGGCGTGCGGCAGCGCGGCGGCGACCGTCTCGTCCCCGGCGTCCCCGGCCATCAGCCCGAGGAGCATGTCGTACGACGCCGGGTCCGGGGCCACGGCCAGCGCCTCCGCCGTCTGCAGCGCGAACCGGTCCAGCCGCTCCAGCGCGCGCAGCACCGAGGCACGGGTGCCGGCGCGGGTGGCCAGCTGGGTGAGGTCGGTCGGGACCGGCGTGATGAGGTCGGGGCGGCTGCGCAGCAGCGCGGCCAGGGAGACGTCGTCCCGCGCGCGGAGCGCCTCGGCGAGGGAACGGGGTGCTGGGTGGGCCGCTTGGCTCATCTGACCCACGTTAGCGGGTGCCGTCCCCGACAGGCGTGCTCCCGTCGGGCCCGACCCCGGTACCGCATCGGCGGGGCGACTCTGCGCTACCGTCCTCACGGGGTTCACCGCCGTCGCCCCGGAGGGGTTTGCGTTGGGGATCGAGAGCGACCAGGTCGTCTACGAGTACCTGAGCCGTGTCGGAGACATCGCTCAGCAACGGCAGTTGCCGTCGGCCACGCGGATGCGGCTCGTGTCGGAGCTGCGCAACGAGATCGACCGGCACCGGGCCGGGGCGACGGTCGACAGTCCCGCCGCGGTCCGCCGCATCCTGGACCGGCTGGGCACCCCGGACGAGGTCGTCGCAGCGGCGGGCGGTACGCCGGGCACGTCCGGCACCGGCCGGGTCGCGCAGCCGCCGGCCGCCGCCGTGCCCGTACAGCCGGTGCCGGCGGACGGGGACAGGGGCCGGGACAAGGGCCGGGTCAAGGGCGGGGACAAGGACGGCAGCGGGGAACGGCGGAAGGGTCTGCGGCGGGTCGTCCCCCGGCCACGCCCCGCGGCGGCCGAGGCCACCCCCGCCCGTGCCGACGGCCCCTCCCCGCCGCATCTCGCCGCCGCGCACGAACTCGGGGACAGCGCCGTACAGCCCGACTGGTGGCGGGTGGGGGGTGGTTCCCCGGGCGCCGCCGCCGAGACGGACTCGGTGCCGGGGTTCGTCGGCGGTGTGGAGATCCCGGAGCTGCTGAGGCGGCCGCCGCAGCCGACGGAGCAGAAGGCCACGTCGGCCCCCGGCCCCGCCGCCGCACCGGAACCGGAGGCCACCGAGGCCGAAGCCGCCCCGCGCCGCCGCCTGCTCCCCCGCCCCGCCGCAGGCTGGACCAACCCGCTCCTGCTGCTGGCCGCCGCCGCCCTGGTCGCCGGTGCGGTGCTGGGGAACTGGTTCGCCCTGCTCCTCGGCTGGGTGATCGCCTACGGCTCGCGGCGGCTGACCCCCGCGGAGACCAAGTGGGCCGTCATGGTCCTGCCCGGTACGGCGGTCGCCGCCGGGGTGGTGTGGCTGTGGGGGAGGGTCAACGGCCGCTGGGGACAGCCGATCGCGCAGGGGCACATGAGCGACGCGGTCGCCGGGACGTGGCCGTGGGTGGTCCGTGGGGCGGCCGTCGCCTCAGCGCTGTTCCTGGTGTGGCGGTCGCAGCGGAGCCGGTGAGGGGGCGCGCCTTGCAGGCGGCCCCAGCCGGAGGACCGGACCGGAGGGAAAGCCCGGCCGAACCCCCGCAGGCACCCGGCACAATGACCCATATGACATTCACCGTCGGCTTCGACCTCGACATGACCCTGATCGACTCCCGGCCCGGTATCCACGCCTGCTACCTGGCGCTGTCCGAGCGCACCGGGACGTACATCGACGCCGACCTGGCGGTGACCCGGCTCGGGCCGCCGCTCGCCGAGGAGCTGATCAACTGGTTCCCCGAGGAGCGGGTGCCCGCGATGGCCGACCTGTACCGGGAGATGTACCCGACGATCGCCATCGCCGCGACCCCCGCGATGGCGGGCGCCCGGGAGGCGATGGCCGCGGTGCGGGCGGCCGGCGGGCGGACGATGGTGGTCACGGCGAAGTACGAGCCCAACGCCAAGCTGCACCTGAACCACCTCGGCATAGAGCCGGACGTGGTCGTGGGCGACCTGTGGGCCGAGCAGAAGGCGGAGGCGCTGCGCGAGTACCGCGCCGGTGTGTACGTCGGCGACCACGTCGGGGACGTGCGCGGGGCCCGTACGGCGGGAGCGCTGTCGGTGGCCGTGGCGACCGGTCCCTGCCCCGCCGACGAACTGCACG
Organism: Streptomyces sp. NPDC001393; assembly: GCF_053597455.1. Lineage (NCBI taxonomy): Bacteria > Bacillati > Actinomycetota > Actinomycetes > Kitasatosporales > Streptomycetaceae > Streptomyces > Streptomyces sp. NPDC001393. The sequence continues at coordinate 22,712 of NZ_JBSFIH010000076.1, read as the reverse complement.
CCGCCGGCGCGGACGTCGTCCTGGCGGACCTGTCCGCCTTCCCGGCGTGGCTGGCCGCCTACCGTGAGGCGTCCCCCGCCTGACGGCGGCCCGCGGCGATCGACCGCAGGACCCCCGCGCCGGCGACCAGGAAACCGACGGCCATGAGCATGCTCAAACCGAACATGTACGTCGGAAAAGGCTTTGCGCCGAGGAACAGCGGGGCCACGGTGACGAGCGTGGCCACGGCACCGATGAAGAAGACGATCGCACCGGCGCGGATCAGGCGGTCACCGGGCCCGGCGGAATTCGTTTGGGTTTTGTCACGCACCGGACCAGGGTAGTTCCCAGCGCGAGAGAACAACCGGGGGACGTCTTGTCACCGGCCCCAAGACCATTAGCCTTGGTGGCAGCGGGTCACGGTCGACCCGCTCTAGTGCTATCAAGAGCCGTTTCCGAAGTAGTTTTCCCAACGAGTACGAGGACGAGGACAGACGTGCCTACCGGCAAGGTCAAGTGGTTCAACAGCGAGAAGGGCTTCGGCTTTCTCTCCCGCGACGACGGCGGTGACGTCTTCGTCCATTCCTCGGTTCTCCCCGCCGGAGTCGACGCACTCAAGCCGGGACAGCGCGTGGAGTTCGGAGTCGTCGCCGGTCAGCGCGGTGACCAGGCCCTGTCGGTGGTCGTGCTCGACCCGACGCCGTCCGTCGCCGCCGCCCAGCGCAAGAAGCCGGACGAGCTGGCCTCCATCGTGCAGGACCTGACGACCCTTCTCGAGAACATCACGCCGATGCTCGAGAAGGGCCGGTACCCGGACAAGGCCTCCGGCAAGAAGATCGCGGGCTTGCTGCGAGCGGTCGCCGACCAACTGGACGTCTAGCCCCGTCAGACGTCCAGCCCCCGTCAGGGGAACGCGAGCACCTGAGCCGAGGGGCACACCAGCCCCTCGGCGGCCGCCGGTCTCAGGCGAACGAGAGGGCCTCTCAGGGGAACGACAGGGCCTCGGGTGCGAGAGCCGGCAGCAGTCCCTCGGCCGCCGCGCGGGTGAGCAGGCCGCGGATCGCCGCGTAGCCTTCCTCGCCCAGGTCGGCGGTGAACTCGTTGACGTACAGCCCGATGTGCTGGTCCGCCACGGCCGGGTCCATCTCCTGGGCGTGGGCCATGACGTACGGCCGGGAGGCCTCGGGATCGTCCCAGGCGGCCCGTACGGAGGCGCGGACGGAGTCCGCGAGCCGGGTGAGGGCCTCGGTGCCCAGCGAGCGCTTGGCGACGATCGCGCCGAGCGGGATCGGCAGCCCGGTCGTCCGCTCCCAGTGCTCGCCCATGTCGGCGAGCTTGTGCAGCCCGTAGTTCTGGTAGGTGAACCGGGCCTCGTGGATCACCAGTCCGGCGTCCACCTTGCCGTCGCGCACGGCCGGCATGATCTCGTGGAACGGCAGGACCACGATCTTGCCCACGCCGCCGTCCGGCAGCGTGTCCGCCGCCCACAGGCGGAAGAGGAGATACGCGGTCGACTTCTCGCTGGGCACCGCGACCGTACGGCCGGTGAGGTCGAGGTCCGGCTCGCGCGTGAGCACCAGCGGCCCGCAGCCCCGCCCCAGCGCACCGCCGCACGGCAGCAGCGCGTATTCGCCGAGGACGTACGGCAGGACGGCGTACGACACCTTCAGTACGTCGAACTCGCCGCGCTCGGCCATGCCGTTGGTGATGTCGATGTCGGCGAAGGTCACGTCCAGCGCGGGGGCGTCCGGGATGCGGCCGTGGGCGAGGGCGTCGAAGACGAACGTGTCGTTCGGGCAGGGGGAGTACGCGATCCGCAAACGGTCCAACTGATCACTGGTCATACGGTGTCCAACTCTCCAGTGCGGGTGCGAGCTTCCCGAAGCCCTCGGTGAGCGCGTCGAGGGCGTCGCCGATGCGCCAGGCGGCGCGGTCGCGAGGGCCGACCGGGTTGGAGACCGCGCGGATCTCCAGCACCGGCGTGCCGTGCACGGTGGCCGCCTGAGCCACCCCGAACCCCTCCATGCCCTCGGCGAGCGCCCGCGGGTGCCGGGCGCGCAGCTCGGCGGCACGGGCGGCGGTGCCGGTGACGGTGGAGACGGTCAGGACGGTGCCGGCCGGGGCGCCGGTGGCCTGGCAGGCGACCCGCACCAGTGGTCCCGGCGGGTGGTGGGTGATGGTTCCGAAGCCCAGCTCGGTGACCGGGACGAAGCCGTCGGCGGTCTCCGCGCCCAGGTCGGCCACGGTGATCCGGTCGGCGACGACGAGCGAGCCGATGGGCGCCCCCGGCTGGAAGCCGCCGCCGATCCCGGCGGAGACGACCAGGTCGTACGGGGTGCCGGCGAGACGGGCCGCGGTGAGCGCGGCGGAGACGGAGGCCGCGGCGAGGGCCGGGCCGACACCCGCGTCGAGCAGATCCCAGCTGTCGGCCGTACGCGTCAGACGCGCGCCGGGCAGCCGGATCTCCTCCACCGGCGAGGCGAACGCCCGTGCCACCGCGTCCCGTTCCGCCGGGACCGCGGTGGCCACGAGGACTCGTCGTACCTGCACGGCGGCCGTGATCAGGCCTTCTTCAGCTTGAACGACCACATGCCCTGGTTGGCCTTCTCGCCCATGCGGATCGTGACCGTGTTGGTGTCGCCCTGGGTGCCGTACTGCTGGTTGAAGAACGCGCTGCCCGGGATGGTGCGGTAGGTCTTCTTGCTGACGTCGGTGAACTGCTGGCCGTTCACCAGCAGGACCCAGCCGGCGTCCGCGATCTTCGGGTCGACACCGAAGCGGACCGTCTCGTCCTGGTCGACCTTGATCGACTTGGCCTTGTCGATGTTCTTGACGCACGTCGCCAGCGACTTGGCGTCCAGCGCGTTGCCGTCGTTGTAGCACATGGCCTCGGAGTTGACCGAGCTGTCGCCGACGGTGACCGTCGCGACGGGCGTCGGCTTCTCGCAGGCCGAGAGCAGGAGCAGTCCGGCGGATACGGCGCCGGCGGCGGCGACGGCGCGGCGGCGTCGCACATCGGATTGCAGCGTGGTCATGGCCGAAGGCTATCGGGCGCTTCGAGGCGTCCGGCCACGTGGGGTGCGGCGTGCCCGCTTCGTTACGCCAGCCGTGCCCGTGGGCCGGGAAACCGTGTCCGCTTCGTTATGCCGGAGCAGGTCGGGTTCGTTTTGCCGGAGCGGTTCGGGTTCGTTGTGCCGGAGCAGGGCGGGCCAGCCGGAGCGGGTCGGGCCAGGGGGCGGGTCAGGCCACCCGGGGCCGTGCGCGGCCGCCGTGGCGGGCCGAGGCGATCAGGCCCTTCATGGTGGTCAGCCAGCCGACCGCCACGAACACCGCGCCGACCAGCAGCCCGACGGTGCCGTCGAGCGGCAGCACGATGCCGACCGCGCCGCCGAACACCCAGGCCATCTGCAGCAGCGTCTCCGAGCGGGCGAACGCCGAGGTGCGCACCAGCTCCGGCACGTCCCGCTGGATCAGCGCGTCCAGGGCCAGCTTGGCCAGCGCCTGGCCGAACCCGGCGACGGCCGCGAGGCAGGCCACCAGGAACGCCCCGAAGAACAGGGCGGCCACGATCGCCGTACCGAGCACCACCGCCACGACGGTCACGATGATGATCTCCGGGGCGCGGGAGCGCAGCCAGGCCCCGACGGCCGTACCCAGGGCGTTGCCCACCCCGGCGGCGACACCGACGATCCCGAGCGAGACCGCCGCGCTCTCGCCGGTCAGCGGGTGCTCGCGGAGCAGGAAGGCGAGGAAGAAGATCAGGAAGCCGGAGAGGCAGCGCAGGGCGGCGTTGGCGCCGAGCGCGTGCGTGACGGCGGGACCCACGGTCCGCAGCCCAGGCCGCTTCGCCTGCTCCGTCCTGCGCTGCGGCCCGTGCAGATGCTGCTCGTCGGCCGCGAGCAGCGCCACGTCCTCGCCCTTGGCCGAGTCCACCTTGGGCGGCAGGGAGAACGACAGGAACGTTCCCGCGGCGAAGATCACGAAGGCGCCGTACAGCGGCCAGGGATCGCCGACCCGGTGCAGCCCCGCGGCGACCGGCGCGGCGACACCGGTGGCCAGCAGCCCCGCCAGCGTGACCCGTGAGTTGGCCTTGACCAGCGAGAACCGGGGCGGCAGCAGCCGGGGCACGACCGCGCTGCGGACCACCCCGTACGCCTTCGACGCGACCAGCACCCCCAGCGCCGCGGGATACAGCTGCAGGCTGCCGCTCGCCACGGCGCCCGAGATCACCAGCGCGAGCAGGGCCCGGGCCAGCATGGCCCCGGCCATCGCGGCGCGCCGGCCGTGCGGCAGCCGGTCCAGGAGGGGGCCGATGACCGGGGCCAGGACGGTGAACGGCGCCATCGTGATGGCGAGATACAGCGCCACACGCCCCCGCGCCTCGTCGGTCGGCACGGAGAAGAACACGGTGGAGGCGAGCGCCACGGTGATCATCACGTCACCCGCGCCGTTGACGGCATGCAGCTCGATCAGCTTGCCGAGCCCCGACTCGCCCGCCCCGTGCGCATGCGTGGCCTTCCGGATCCCGCGCGCGGCGCCGGTGACCGGAAAGTGCAGGGCACGCCCGACGGAACGGACGGCGCCACCCACCCGGCTCGCACCGCCACCCCGAACACCACGCCTGTCCGCGGTCGCCACGTGCTTCATAGTGCCCTGAGATGCGGGCGGATAGTGCCGGATCATGCGGTACGGCGCGGAAGAGACGGGTGCGCGGGCAGGAAAGAATGCCGCGTGGCGGCGAAGAATCTCGTTCGGTGTAGCGTGCGTGTCTCAGCCATAACGCAGAATGGATGGCAGAGGTGCGCCCAGCGCGCGGATGCAGACGTCGATGCGGTCCTCCGGTCCGCTCCGTCGGCAGACCCGCCGTCAGGCAGCCGCACTCGACGAGACGGCGTAGGAGAGAAGCGATACCTGTGAGCGCAGCGACAACGCGAAGCCGCACCCCCGACCGCCTGTGCGCCGAGGCGGTCGATCTCGCCCGCGCCGCCGCCGAGGAGGCCGCGGCCCCCGGCGTGGTCGGAGAGCACGTCGGCCTCGCCTCCGAGGGCGACCGCGTTGTCACGCACCTCTTCGAGTGCAAGGAGCTGGGCTACCGCGGCTGGCGCTGGGCGGTGACCGTGGCCCGCGCCTCCCGCGCCAAGATCGTCACGCTCGACGAGGTGGTCCTCCTCCCCGGCCCCGACGCCCTGCTCGCCCCGGAGTGGGTGCCGTGGAGCGAGCGGCTGCGCCCCGGCGACCTCGGCCCCGGCGACCTGCTCCCCACCGACCAGGACGACCTGCGGCTGGAGCCCGGCTACACCGGCGAGGAGGAGCCCTCGCCGAAGTCGCTGGTCTCGCACGAGATGGAGGAACTGGCGGAGGCCGAGGACGCCGACGTCACTCCGGGCGCCCCCGCCGTGCAGCCCACGGTCCCCAACCGTGGCTCGATCGCGGCGGTGGCGGAGGAACTGGGCCTGCGCCGGGCCCGGGTCCTCTCCCGCTACGGCCTGCACATCGCCGCGGACCGCTGGGAGGAGTCGTACGGCCCGAAGACCGCGATGGCCCAGGCGGCCCCGGCCACCTGTATGACCTGCGGCTTCCTCACCCCCATCGGCGGTTCCCTCGGCCAGGCCTTCGGCGTCTGCGCCAACGAGTTCTCCCCCGCCGACGGCCGTGTGGTCTCCCTGGCCTACGGCTGCGGCGGCCACTCGGAGGCAGCGGTCATGCCGAAGCCCCCGCAGCCGGCCCCGCCGGTCATCGACGAGACCCGGGTGGACCCCTTCCCCCTGCGCCCCGCCCGCGACTCGGGCTCGGTCCCGGAGGCGGGCGACGAGGAGACGGCGGAACTGGGCCACTCCTGAGGGACTTCCCTGGAAGACTGCGCGAGTGATCGTCGGAAGACCGCGCGAGTGATCGTCAGACTCGCGACCCAGCAGGACGTCCCCGGGTTCCTCGCGCTGGCCGCCCAGGTCGAGCACTGGTTCGGCCCGATGGTGGACGACCCCGGTTTCACCGGTGCCGTGGAGAAGAACATCCGCCGCTCCACGGCACTGGTCGCCCAGGGACCGGGACCGGATCTGCTCGGCGCCCTGCTCTTCGGGGGCGCGGCCCCCGTCCACAAGGTCCACTGGCTGGTCGTCTCGGAGTCCGCCCGGGGCAGGGGCGTCGGCCGCGCGCTGCTGTCCGAGGCGACCCGCCGTTTCGGCGCCGGCCCCGGCACCGTCGAGGTGGTGACCTTCGGCCCGGACCACCCCGGCGCGGTGACGAGCGGCGCACGCGCCTTCTACGAACGCCTCGGCTTCACCCCGGCCGAACCGGCCGCCCCCGGCCCGGAGGGCGGCTCCCGGCAGGTCTACCGGCGGACGCTCCTGGCCTGAGCTCCGCCTGGTCCAACGGGAGTTCGCGGGAACGGAGTTGTCGCTGGAGCCTGCTCATCCAGACGACCTCCCGGCCCTACGCGCGCCCTGCACGGGCCGTACGCCTCCCTCCGGCTGACCGGATGAAACCGGCTGCTCCATAAGGGTTGCCGGGCCCCGTCCTCGATCCCGCAGGGACTCCACTCCTTGATCATCGCCGGGTCGGCGTTCGGCCGGCCCCGAGGCGAGGAGTGGTCCGATGGCGGGTCGGAGTCTTTCCAGGAGGTGGGCCGCCGTCTGTGCCGGGCTGGCCCTGGCCCTGGGCGTGGGCCAAGGCGCGGCGACCGCGGTGGGCGCCCCCGCGCCCCCGGCGCCGAAGGGCAACATCCTCACCTTCCCCCTGTCCGGGGCCGGTGGCCTCCTCCACCCGGACGCGCCGCCGGCCGGGGCCGACGACTGGAGCTGCAAGCCCACGCGCGAGCATCCACGCCCGGTCGTCCTGCTGCACGGGACCTGGGCGAACGCCTACGACGACTGGGGCCTGATGTCCCCGTACCTGAAGCAGCTGGGCTACTGCGTCTTCGCCGCCGAGTACGGCGGGGCGCCCGGCAACCCGGTCAAGGCCACCGCGCACGTCCCGGACTCCGCCCGGCAGATCGCCGAGTACGTCGACCGTGTGCTCAAGGCCACCGGCGCCCACCAGGTCGACCTCGTCGGGCATTCCCAGGGCGGCGGCCTGACGCCCCGCTGGTATCTGCGGTTCGACGGCGGCACGGACCCCGCGCACCCGGAACGCAACAAGGTGCACAGCCTCATCGGCCTGGCACCGTCCAACCACGGTACGACGGCCTCCGGCCTCGGCACGCTCACCACCAGGCTGGGGCTCAACCCGACGGTTTCTCTCCTCGCCGGACAGGCGTACTCGGACCAGATGGTCGGCTCCGAGGTGAACACGACGCTGGACCGGGACGGGGACACGCAGCCGGGGGTCGACTACACCGTCATCGCCACCAAGTTCGACGAGGTCGTCACCCCCTACACCCACCAGTTCCTGACCGCGGGACCGGGCGCGACCGTCAAGAACATCACAATCGAGGACATCTGCCCCCGGGACTTCTCCGAACACGTGTCGATCGCGTACGACACCAACGCCGCCCAACTCGTCCGCAACGCCCTCGACCCGGCCCACGCGGAGCCCGTCCGCTGCGGCCTGACCTTGCCGGTACTGGGCGGCTGACAGAGCTCCCCGCCGGGCACCGCATCCTTGGGGGCGGCTCCCCTCTCCAGCTCACCGGCGGACTGCCCTCATGGCTTCGTCCAAAACGGCGCTGAGTTCGCGCAGGGCCTCCTGGGCAATGGCGGGGTCCTCGTGTTCCAGGCCGCCCTGCGCCCGCGCGTAGCGGCTGGAGAGGTCGGGCCGACGGGCGATCTCGATCTCCCTCGCCCAGATCAGAACCCAACTCCGCACGGGGCTCAGGGACTGCCACTCGACCGCCTTGGCGAAGGCCTCGTCTTTCATCGCCTGCATCTCCTCCAGGCGACCGGGGGCCACGACGGCGAGAGCCGCATGCAGCGCATCGGGAGTCAGCTCAGGACGGGGAACCAGAACGGGCTCAGGAGGCATTGGCGAGCCTGCAGTCACGGCAGAGTCCTGGGAGGGGAGAGCGGAAGCCCCGGTCGCAGCCGCCGCAGTTCTGGAAGGGGTGCCGGATCGGTGGGGGTGGGGCCGGGGTTCGGAAGGGCGGCGGCGGAGGCAGTTGCGCGGTCAGACGGTGGGCGAGGAGGGCTGCCGGGCGGTGCAGGGGCTCGTCCGGCAGGTCGGTCGTCAGAGCCCGCCGTACGGCCGTGGGGCTCACCTCCCGTTCCAGCCAGGCGGCGACCCCCAGCGCCAGGTGAGCCGTATCGCACTCGCTGAGCAGCAGCCGGGAGTCGTGGCGGCGGAGGTCCGCGAGTAGGTCCGTGGCCATCTGGAGAAGCTTGGGGGACGGACAGGCCGGGCGCGGCACCGCGGGTAACTGCTTGCGGGGCGCCCGCTCTTTCTTCCTCGGTACGGCGTTGGGCTCGTGGCCGTCCCGGGTACGGCGCCCCGGCTGATTGCAGGAGACGGTGCGCGTGACGATACGGCCGCCCGGGATCCGCTGCCGCTCCCGGCGCAGATAGCCGTGCGTCTCCAGCTCCCGCAGCGCGGCGGCGATACGGGTGGCCCCCTCCGGGAAGCGGGCCGCCAGCGTCTTGATGTCGACCTGGGCGCCCGCCGGAAGCGACTGGATGTACACACCGAGCCCGATCGCGAGCCCGGACAGATCCGGGTGCTGGGCCAGGTGGTTGCCGATCACGGTGAAGTGAGAGGTGTGCCGGGAGTTGTCGTGGACCAGGCCGCCCGCGCGGGATTCGCACCGCCGGTTCGGGTGGTTGTTTGCGGCAAGTCGGGACCGGGTGCGCGCGGGCGCGCTAGGGTTCTGGGTATCCATCGGGAAGGTGTTGCTTCCTGGGTGGTCAGGCCCTCGCAACGGGAGTGCCAGTCCCTGCGAGGGCCGTCGTATGTCCGGGTTGTTGCGCTGAGCGTAGAGCGCACAACAGGCCGACACGCCAGCCGCGTTGGTGATTTTCACCCTCCTGGGTGAGTTTGCGCTGCGGGAGGGTGGGGTGGGGCTTGGTGGGTTCTTTCACCTGGTTGTTCCCTGGGAAAGACCGCCCCCACCGCCGGAGCGCGGATCCCCGGGTTCCGGCGGCAGGTGGATTTCCGCCCACACCGTCTTGCGCGGCGGCAACCCCGGCGCGACACCCCATTTGTCGGCCAGCGCCTCCACGAGAAGGAGACCTCGGCCGGAGTCGGCGTCGGGGGCGGGGCGCGCGGGCTGGGGGAGACGGTCACCGCGCGTGTCCGTCACCTCGATGCGGAGGGTGTCGCCGACGGCGTACAGCGTCAGCCGGAAGTCCCGGCCGGTGACCCGGCCGTGGGTGGCCGCGTTGGCCGCGAGCTCGGCGACGATCAGTTCCGCCGGGTCCAGCGGGATTCCCCAGGAGCGGAGTTGTTCCGTGGCGAGCAGCCGGGCAAGGCGGGCGCCGCGCGGAGTGGGGGACAGCTGGACGGTGAAGTTCGGGATGGGGGTGGAGATTTCCTGGTTCACATCACTCAGAGTGGCCGTGCCTGCTACCTGTGAATAGTGACGACGTGGTTGCGTACGGTCACTGTCATGGGGTTGTCCGGTGGTGTCCGGGCTGTCGGGAAGGGGGCGCGGTGTGAGAGAGGACGAGGAGCCGGGGTGGGAGGTCGATCCGGACGACGAGTGGGGTGTGGCTGTCATCGCCATGGTGGGACGGCAGTTGAAGCTGAGGCGCGAAGCGGTCGGCATGCGGGCCGCCGACTTCGGCAAGGCCATGGGCTACAGCGAGGACATGGTTTACAAGCTGGAGTCCGGCAAGCGGATCCCGAGGCCGGACGTACCTCGACAAGGCGGACACGGTGTTGAACGCGGGCGGGCTGCTCGCCGCGATGAAGGAGGACGTGGAGAAGGTCCGGTATCCGAAGAAGGTTCGGGAACTGGCGAAGCTGGAGGCGCAGGCCGTCGAGATCGGGGTGTACGAGTGCAACAACGTCCACGGCCTGTTGCAGACCGAAGAGCACATGCGGGGGCTGTTCGAGGTGTGGCTGCCCGCCTACTCGGAGGAGACGATGGAGCGCATGGCGGCAGCGCGGATGGCGCGGCGCTCGATTTTCGAGAGGGCGCCGATGCCGATGCTCAGCTTCGTCCAAGAAGAGGTGACGCTACGGCGCCCAGTCGGGGGCAGAATGGTGTGGCGTCGGCAGCTCGAACGCCTGCTGGAGCTCGGGCAGTTGCGAAACGTGTCGTTCCAGGTGATGCCCACCGACCGCGAGGAACACTTCGGCACGGGCGGAGTGATCGAGGTGCTGAAATTCCCTGATGGCACTGCGGTGGGGCGCTCCCACGGCGTGTTCAACGGCCGCCCTGTCTCCGATCCGAAACAGGTCCGGATCCTCGAACTGCGCTATGGCATGATCCGAGCCCAGGCCCTTACCCCCAAGGAGTCGCGGGCCTTCATCGAGCAACTGCTGGGAGAAACATGATCCGCTGGTTCAAGAGCAGCTACAGCAGCAGCGGTGACGGCGAATCCTGCGTCGAAGTAGCCCTCACCCCCACCAGCATCCACATCCGCGACTCCAAGCAGACCGACGGCCCCCAGCTGGCGCTCACGCCGGAGGCCTGGGTCGACTTCGTGGCGTACGCCTCCGGCGGCTGACACTGGTCCTTGATGACGGCGTTCCCGAGCCTGGGGCTGGGTCGAATCTGCTGATCCGGGCTTCTGGCCAAGGTGTGGCGGCTCCCGTGGCGCGGTACCTTCAGTCGTCGTCGACGAGGAGTGTGAACGTGAGCAAGTACGTGCGGCCGGCGGCCGAGGGTGCCGATCCCTTCGGGACGGCCAGGCTGCGCCGTGGTGTCCTCGACGCCTGGGCCACCAGCCCCGCCCGGTTCCGTGAGGACGCCAACGCCGAGGAGGACCTGGTCCTCGGCGGCTACCGGGACCGGCTCGTCGTCGAGCTGGCCCAGAACGCCGCCGACGCCGCCGCCCGGGCCAGGACGCCCGGCCGACTGCGGCTCACCCTCCAGGGCGGTGTCCTCGTCGCCGCCAACACCGGTGCCCCGCTGGACGCGGCCGGCGTCGAGTCGCTGTCCACGCTGCGCGCCTCGGCCAAGCGGGACGCCGAGGTCACCCAGGGAGCCGTCGGACGGTTCGGGGTCGGGTTCGCCGCCGTACTCGCGGTGACCGACGAACCCGCGATCGTGGGGCGGCACGGTGGCGTGCGGTGGTCGCTCGGCGAGGCGCGGGAGCTGGCCGCCGAGACCGCCCGGCACAGCCCGGGGCTGGGGGACGAGGTCCGGCGCCGGGACGGGCACGTGCCGCTGCTCCGGCTGCCGTTCGCCGCGGAGGGCACCGCCCCGGACCCGTACGACACCGCCGTCATCCTTCCCCTGAGGGACACGGCCGCCGCCGATCTCGCCGAGCGGCTGCTGAACGCCGTCGACGACGCGCTGCTCCTCGCCCTGCCGGGCCTGGAGGAAGTGGTGATCGAGGTCAACGGGGATCAGCCGCGCACGCTGCGGCGTCGTACCGAGGGCGGCGTCGTCGTCGTGGAGGACTCGCGGGCGGGCGTCACGCGGTGGCGTACCGGGTCCGCTCACGGGGCGCTCACTCCCGATCTGCTGGCCGACCGGCCGGTGGAGGAGCGGCTGCGGCCCCACTGGTCGGTGACCTGGGCCGTACCGGAGGACGACCAGGGGCGTCCCGTCCGCCCTCGGACCACGCCCGTCGTGCACGCCCCCACCCCGAGCGACGAGCCCCTCGGCGTCCCGGCCCTGCTCATCGCCTCCTTTCCCCTCGACACCACCCGCCGGCACACGGCTCCCGGCCCCCTCACCGACTTCCTGGTGCAGCGCGCCGCCGACCTCTACACCGAACTGCTCGCCGAGTGGCGGCCGGTGACGGAGGGGATCATCGACCTCGTCCCGGGGCCGCTCGGCAAGGGCGAGCTGGACGGGGCGCTGCGGCAGGCCGTGCTGGAGCGGCTGCCGCGCACTGCCTTCCTGCCCCCGGCTGTGGCGCCGCGGGCGGACGACGAACACGAGCTTCCGGAGGCGCTGCGCCCCAGGGACGCCGAGATCGTGGAGGGTGCCGGGGCGGACACCGTGCGGGTGCTCGCCGAGGTGCTGCCCACGCTGCTGCCCGCCGGTCTGGAGCGGCGCGCCGAGCTGCGCACCCTCGGCGTCGCCCGGCTGCGGCTCGCCGATGCCGTCGACCGGCTCGCCGGTCTCGAGAAGGACCCCGACTGGTGGTGGCGGCTCTACGACAGCCTCGCCGGGGTCGATCCGGACCGGCTGTCCGGGCTGCCGGTGCCGCTCGCCGACGGGCGGACCACCATCGGGCCCCGTCAGGTCCTCCTCCCCACCGCGGACGCCGCCCGGATCGATCCGGACGTCCTCGGCCGGCTCGGGCTGAAGGTAGCCCACGAGGACGCCGCGCACCCGCTGCTGGAGAAGCTGGGCGCGCTGCCCGCCACCCCGCGCGCGGTGCTCACCACCCCGCAGGTCCGGGCCGCCGTCGCCGCCTCGCTGGAGGACGAGGGGATCGGCTGGGAGGAGGACGCGCCGGACGCCGAGGAACTGGCCGACACCGTGCTCTCGCTGGTCCGGGACGCGGGCCTGGAGCCCGGGGACGAACCCTGGCTGGGGGCCCTGGCGCTGCCCGACGAGGACGGGGAGCCGGCCCCGGCTGGTGAACTCGTTCTGCCCGGCAGCCCGTTCGCCCGCGTGATCCGCGAGGGCGAACTGGCCGCCGTGGACCACGATCTGGCCGACAAGTGGGGCGAGCAGCCGCTGGCCGCCTGTGGTGTGCTCGCGAACTTCGCGCTGGTCCGCGCCGCCGACGTCGTCCTGGACCCGGACGAACTGGAGCCCCGGGAGGGCGACTTCGCCGAGCCGGACGACGCCGGGCTGCTCGACGCGGTCGACGTGTGGTGCGAGGACATCCTCGACCGCTTCCCGGACAGCCCGGTGCCCCCGGTCGCCACCGAGCTGGTCGCCGTACGCGATCTGGACCTGGTGGACGACGAGCACTGGCCCGAGGCGCTCGCGCTGCTCGCGCAGCCGCCGCTGCGGGACGCCCTCACCCAGCCGGTCCGCGTCCTGCTGCCCGACGGCACGCACGAGATCGTCCGGCCCTACACGGCGTGGTGGCTGCGGGGACATCCGGTGCTCGACGGCCGCCGCCCGGCGGGTCTGCTCGCCGCCGGCGGCGATCCGCTGCTGCGCGGCCTGTACGACGAGGCCGACGCGACCGGGTTCGAGGACGAGCAGGTGCTGCGGGCCCTGGGCGTACGGACCTCCGTCGCGGCCCTGCTGGACGAACCCGGCGGCGCGGCCGAACTGCTGGACCGGCTGGCCGACCCGGCACGCCCCGTGTCCTCGGCTCAACTGCACGGCTTGTACGGCGCGTTGGCGGAGCTGGATCCGGAGCAGGTGACCCTGCCGGACGAGCTGCGGGCCGTGGTCGACGGCCGGGTGGAGGTCGTGGACGCGGCCGAGGCGGTCGTGGTCGACTCGCCCGACCTGCTGCCGTTCACCTCCGGGGTGCCGCTGCTGCCCGTCCGCCCGGCCCGGGCCGCCGAGCTGGCGGAGCTCTTCCAGGTGCGGCGGCTGAGCGAGTCCGTCACCGGCGAGGTGCACTCCGAGGGGACCGAGCACGAGGCGCCGGAGTCGGTGCGGGTGCTGCTCGGGCCGCGGACGCCCGAGACGTACGTCGAGCACGAGGAACTGGTCGTGGACGGCGTGGAGATCGACTGGCGGCTCACCGACGACGGGGTGCTGCACGCGGCCACGCTGGAGGGGGTCGCGGCGGGCCTGGCCTGGGCGGCCGGCCAGTGGCCGCGGCGCTTCGAGGTGGCGGCCCTGCTGGAGGACCCCTCCCGAACGGAGGAGCTGGCCCGGGACCGCTGGTTCGACTAGCTCCGCTGGTTCGACTAGCTCCGCACCGGGGTGTAGGGGCGGGACCCCATCCCCAGGCTTCGGGGGTGGGGCGGGCCCTGGGCTTCGAGGGTGGGGCAGGGGCCGTTGACGGGGCCCCGCATCGCCCCTCGGTTCTTTACCGTCAGTCCGGAAAGCGGCGGTCGACCCACTTCCACAGGAGTTCCAGGGCGGCCGCCGCCACCACCGCGATGCCCACGGCGGTCCAGGGCATGGCCATGCCCTCCAGCCTCAGCGCGAAGAAGCTCTGCAGGGCCGGCACGGCGAGGATGCACACGAACGCCAGGCCCATCGCCGCCACCAGCAGGATCCGCCACCAGGTGTAGGGGCGGGCGACGATCGCCAGGATCCACATGGAGATCAGGAACAGGGTCAGGGTGGCCGCGCTGGTCTCCGCGTCCAGCTCGCCCGGCCCGCTGTAGTAGTCGCGGGCGACCAGGTACGTCACGAAGGTCGCCGCCCCCGCCACCACGCCACCCGGGATCGCGTACCGCATGACCCTGCGCACGAAGTGCGGCTTCGCCCGCTCCTTGTTGGGCGCCAGGGCCAGGAAGAACGCCGGGACGCCGATGGTGAGGGTGGACAGCAGCGTCAGATGCCGGGGCAGGAACGGATACGCCACCTGCGCGCACACCACCAGGACCGCCAGCAGCACCGAGTAGACGGTCTTCACCAGGAACAGCGTCGCCACCCGCGTGATGTTGCCGATCACCCGGCGGCCCTCGCCGACCACCGACGGCAGGCCGGCGAAGCTGTTGTCCAGCAGCACGATCTGCGCCACCGCCCGCGTCGCCTCCGAGCCGGAGCCCATGGCGACCCCGATGTCGGCGTCCTTCAGCGCGAGCACGTCGTTCACGCCGTCGCCGGTCATCGCGACCGTGTGCCCGCGCGACTGCAGCGCCCCGACCATGTCCCGCTTCTGCCGCGGGGTGACCCGCCCGAACACCGTCCCCCGGTCCAGCGCGTCGGCCATCCCCACCCGGTCGGCGGGCAGGTGCCGCGCGTCCACCGTCGTACCCTCCAGGCCCAGCTTGGCGGCGACCGCGCCGACCGACACCGCGTTGTCGCCGGAGATGACCTTGGCGCGGACGTTCTGGTCCGCGAAGTAGCGCAGGGTGTCGCCGGCGTCCGGCCGCAGCCGCTGTTCCAGGACGACCAGGGCGGTGGGGCGGGCGCCGCGGGCCGGCTCGGCGTCGTCCAGGTCGCGGCTGGCCCGGGTGAGCAGCAGCACCCGCAGGCCCTGCTCGTTGAGGCGCTCGGTTTCGGCCAGGGCCGGGTCGCCGTCGGTGAGGAGGACGTCCGGGGCGCCCAGCAGCCAGGTGCTGATCTCGCCGTCGGCCTCGCTGAACGCGGCCCCGCTGTACTTGCGGGCCGAGGAGAACGGCAGCGACTCCACGCAGCGCCAGTCCTCGCTGTCGGGACAGGCATCGATGATCGCCCGAAGGGAAGCGTTGGGGTGCGGGTCGGACTCGCCGAGGGCGCCGAGCACCCTGCGTACGTACCCCTCGTCGGACCCGTCGAGCGTGCGCAGCTCGGTGACGTCCATGCCGCCCTCGGTGAGCGTGCCGGTCTTGTCCAGGCAGACGGTGTCGACGCGGGCCAGCCCCTCGATCGCCGGCAGCTCCTGCACCAGGCACTGTTTCCGGCCGAGCCGGATGACCCCGATGGCGAAGGCGACCGACGTCAGCAGGACCAGCCCCTCCGGGACCATCGGGACGATGCCGCCGACCGTGCGGGCGACGGAGTCCTTGAAGCCGGTGCTCTTGACGACGAGCTGGGTGATGACCAGTCCGACGGCCGCCGGGACCATCATCCAGGTGACGTACTTGAGGATCGTGGAGATGCCGGTGCGCAGCTCGGAGTGGACCAGGGTGAAGCGGGAGGCCTCCTCGGCGAGCTGGGCGGCGTAGGCCTCGCGGCCGACCTTGGTCGCCTGGAAGGCGCCGCCGCCCGCGACGACGAAGCTGCCGGACAGGACCGGATCGCCGGGGCGTTTGACGACGGGGTCGGCCTCGCCGGTGAGCAGCGACTCGTCGATCTCCAGCCCGTCGGCCTCGACGCAGACCCCGTCGACCACGGCCTTGTCCCCGGGTCCGACCTCTATCAGGTCGTCGAGGACGATCTCGTGGATGGCGACCTCGACGGCCGTCCCGTCCCTGCGCACGGTCGGCCGGGCCTCCCCGATCACCGCGAGCGAGTCGAGGGTCTGCTTGGCCCGCCACTCCTGGACGATGCCGATGCCGGTGTTGGCGAGGATCACGAAGCCGAACAGGCTGTCCTGGATCGGCGCCACGAACAGCATGACCAGCCAGAGCACGCCGATGATCGCGTTGAACCGGGTGAAGACGTTCGCCCGGACGATCTCGCCCAGCGACCGGCTGCTGCGCACCGGTACGTCGTTGACCTGGCCGCGGGAACGCCGCTCCGCCACTTCGGCGCCGGTCAGTCCGATCGACGGGGTCACGGGCAGGGCCACGGGATGCACGGGGTCGAGGTCGGCACCCGCGTCTATATGGCTCATGTCATCGACGGTACGTGCGTATGTGCCCGCTTGCCCGCTTTACGAGTTACTCGGCCGATCTCGACTTCGGCCGATGCCGGCCTACTCGGCCGACGTCGACTGCGGCCGCGCCGCCCGCTTGATCGCCGCGTCCCGCTTCCGGACGTACCAGATCCCGATCAGCCCCAGTCCGCCCCCCGCCAGGCAGGTCCACAGCCACCACAGATGCCCGTGGTCCTCGAACCAGCCGTAGAAGGGCAGCTGCACGAGGAAGAGGACGAACCAGATGATCGTGCCGCCGGTGATGGTGGCGACCACGGGGCCCTCCAGGGGCTCGGGCGCCTCGTGCTTGGGGGTCCACTTGGCCATGGGCACAGCTTACGAGGCGACGAGGCGACCGATTGCCTCCGCTTTCCCATCGTTCTACGCGCGGAGATAGCGATCTCGAACTCATACGTTCATACTGAAACCGTTTGTCTGTGTCCACTTCTGCTCGTATGAAACTCCAACGAGGCTCGGGGGAACCCCGTTGGTGATGGAGACCGCATGTCCACCTCGGCACCCGCCAAGGTCCCCACCCCCGAAATCCCGGGCGGTACGCCCGCTCAGGGCGCCCTCGACCGCTACTTCAGGATCTCCGAGCGTGGCAGCTCCGTCGCCCGGGAGATCCGCGGCGGTTTCGCCACCTTCTTCGCGATGGCGTACATCATCGTGCTGAACCCGATCATCCTCGGCAGCGCGAAGGACATGTACGGGCACCACCTGGACAACGGCCAGCTGGTGACGGCGACCGCGCTGACGGCCGCGTTCACCACGCTGCTGATGGGCGTCATCGGCAACGTCCCGATCGCGCTCGCCGCCGGCCTCGGCGTGAACTCGGTCGTCGCGCTCCAGCTGGCGCCCCGGATGTCCTGGCCGGACGCGATGGGCATGGTCGTCCTGGCCGGGTTCGTGGTCATGCTGCTGGTCGCCACGGGTCTGCGCGAGCGCGTGATGAACGCCGTGCCGTTCGGGCTGCGCAAGGCGATCTCGATCGGCATCGGCCTGTTCATCATGCTGATCGGTCTGGTCGACTCCGGCTTCATCACGCGCATGCCGGACGCCGCGCAGACCACCGTCCCGGTCCAGCTCGGCGTAGGGGGGCACCTCCACGGCTGGCCGGTGCTGGTCTTCATCCTCGGCGTGCTGCTCACCTTCGCGCTGATCGTCCGCAAGACGCCGGGCGCGATCCTGATCTCGATCGTCGGCATGACCGTCCTCGCGGTGATCCTCAACGCGGTCACCACGATCCCGTCCTGGGGCCTGACGGTCCCGAAGTGGCCGGGCAACCCGGTCGCCACCCCCGACTTCGGCCTGGTCGGCCACGTCAGCCTGTTCGGCGGCTTCTCCAAGGTCGGCGTGCTGACCGGCGTCCTCTTCGTCTTCACGGTCCTGCTGTCGTGCTTCTTCGACGCGATGGGCACGATCATGGGCGTCAGCGACGAGGCCAAGCTGACCGACGCCGAGGGCTACATGCCCGGCATCAACAAGGTCCTCTTCATCGACGGCCTCGCGGTCGCGGCGGGCGGCGCCAGCTCCTCCTCGGCCACCACCGCGTTCGTGGAGTCCACGGCCGGTGTCGGCGAGGGCGCCCGGACGGGCCTCGCGAACGTCGTCACGGGCGGCCTCTTCGCCGTCGCGCTGTTCCTCACCCCGGTCGCCACGATGGTCCCGTCCCAGGCGGCGACCCCGGCGCTGATCGCGGTCGGCTTCCTGATCCTGTCGAACTCGATCAAGGAGATCGACTGGGCCGACTACACCATCGCGATCCCGGCGTTCGTGACGATGCTGATGATGCCGTTCACCTACTCGATCACCAACGGCATCGGCATGGGCTTCATCACCTTCACGGTGCTGCGCCTGGCCGCCGGCCGGGGCCGGGAGATCCCGGTTCCCATGTACGTCGTCTCGGCGGTCTTCGCCTTCTACTACCTGATGCCGGCCCTGGGCCTCACGTGATCGGCCGGGGCTCTCAGACCCCGTTGAACTTCTCCGTCTCCTCGACGGCGGCCTGGAACCGCTCGTCGAAGTCGTCCCGGATGAGCGTGCGGACCACATAGTCCTGCACGCTCATTCCTCTTTTCGCCGCGTGCTGCCGGAGCCTTTCGAGCAGCTCCCCGTCTATCCGCAGGCTGAGCACAGTGGTCCCCATGTCTACGAGGGTCGCCACATCCGGCCACCCGGTGCGTCACTTTCCGGAGCCGACTCACTCATATGGGTGATCGAAGGGTTCAGTGGCGGGTATCACGGGCATTCGGGCGTGTCGCAGTGTTCCTTAGCCAGGGTAATGAGTTACTCTAAAGAACATGCCGGACCTCACCCATGGCGACGACGCTGCCGCCGTGAACGCCCTCCGCTCCGCCGTGATGCGGTTGTCCCGTCGGCTCAAGCACCAGCGGGTCGACGAGTCGCTGAGCCCCACCGAGATGTCGGTGCTCGGCACCCTCGCCCGCTGCGGCTCGGCCACCCCGGGCGAGCTCGCCCGCAAGGAGCACGTCCAGCCGCCGTCGATGACCCGCATCGTCGCGCTGCTGGAGGCCAAGGGGCTGGTCCGGCTGGAGCCGCACCCCGAGGACCGGCGCCAGAAGGTCGTCAC
The DNA here is from genome assembly GCF_053597455.1 of Streptomyces sp. NPDC001393. Lineage (NCBI taxonomy): Bacteria > Bacillati > Actinomycetota > Actinomycetes > Kitasatosporales > Streptomycetaceae > Streptomyces > Streptomyces sp. NPDC001393. The sequence continues at coordinate 3,722 of NZ_JBSFIH010000076.1, read as the reverse complement.
CCAGACCGAGCAGGCCGAGGCGATGCTCGAGGAGAGCCGCCGCAAGCGCAACGCGTTCCTGGCCGGCCTGGTCGAGGGCCTCGACGAGGACGAGTGGGCCAAGCTGCGCGCCGCCGCCCCCGTGCTGGAGAAGCTCGCACACCTGTAAGCCGTTTCAAGGAGGAGGCGAACCCTTTTGAGTACGGGACCCGGAGAAGATTCCGCCCCCGCACCGACCACCCCCACTACCCCCACCGCCCGCAAGGGCTCGATGTTCAGCTCGCTGAAGATCCGGAACTACCGCCTCTTCTTCATCGGCCAGGTCGTCTCCAACACCGGCACCTGGATGCAGCGCATCGCCCAGGACTGGCTCGTCCTCAGCCTCACCGGCTCCTCCGCGGCCGTCGGCATCACGACGGCTCTCCAGTTCCTGCCGATGCTCCTCTTCGGCCTCTACGGCGGAGTCCTGGTCGACCGCCTCCCCAAGCGCCCCACGCTGCTGGTCACGCAGGCCTCGATGGCCGTCACCGGCCTCGCGCTCGCCGCGCTGACCCTCACCGGGCAGGTCCAGGTCTGGCACGTCTACGTCGCCGCCTTCGCCGTCGGCCTCGCCACGGTGGTCGACAACCCGGCCCGCCAGTCCTTCGTCTCCGAGATGGTCGGCCCCGAGCAGCTGCAGAACGCGGTCAGCCTGAACTCGGCGAACTTCCAGTCCGCCCGCCTGGTCGGCCCCGCCGTCGCCGGTGTGATGATCACCGGCGTGGGTACCGGCTGGGCCTTCCTCGCCAACGGCCTGTCCTTCGTCGCCCCCATCACCGGCCTGCTGCTGATGCGCGCCCGCGAACTGCACGTCGTGCAGCGTGCGCCGCGCGGGAAGGGCCAGCTGCGCGAAGGCCTGCAGTACGTGGCCGGCCGCCCCGAGCTGATCTGGCCGATCGTCCTCGTCGGCTTCATCGGCACCTTCGGCTTCAACTTCCCGGTGTGGCTGTCGGCCTACGCGAACGGCGTCTTCCACTCCGGCGCCGGCTCCTACAGCCTCTTCAACACCCTGATGGCCGTCGGCTCCCTGGGCGGCGCCCTGCTGGCCGCCCGGCGCGGCACGGCTCGGCTGCGCATCCTGATCGCCGCCGCGCTCGCCTTCGGCACGCTGGAGGTGGTGGCCGCGCTGGCCCCGTCGTACTGGCTGTTCGCGCTGCTCATGGTCCCGATCGGGGTCTTCGGCCTGACGGTCAACGTCACCGCGAACACCGCCGTGCAGATGGCCACCGACCCGGCCATGCGCGGCCGGGTGATGTCCCTGTTCATGATGGTGTTCATGGGCGGTACGCCGCTGGGCGCGCCGGTCGTCGGCTGGATCACGGACACCTACGGCGCGCGGGTCGGCTTCGCCCTCGGCGGCGTCATCTCGGCCGCGGCCGCCGGTGTGATCGGCCTGGTCCTGGCCCGCGTCGGCGGCCTGCGACTGGCGGTGGGCTGGCATCACGGTCACCCGCAGGTCCGCTTCGTACCGAGGGAACGGGAGCAGCTGGCCACGGCGGCGTAGGGATCACCACGGCGTGTGCCCGTACGGAGGCGTGTCTGCGTGTCGTTCCCGGTGTGATTGCCATCTCATGAGATGACTTCTGCCAGTAAGCCCCTTTTTGGGGCCTGTTGGGGAACAGGAGCATCCGCATGGCATCACAGGCATCGACCCAAAGGCCCGGCTCCCGCGTACGGCGGCTGACGGCGGTCGCGCTGGCGCTGGGCACGGTCGGCGCGCTCGCCGCCGCCACGCCGCCGGGGGTGGCCGTCGCGCCGCACAAGGCCGGCCACGGCTTCCAGGAGCGCGACCTCGTCTCCGATCTCGCGGGCAGAGCGGAGCGGCGGGACCAGAACCTGGTCAACCCCTGGGGGGCTGGTGCGCACGGAGAGCGGGGCGATCAGGGTCTCCAACAACGGCACCAGCACGTCCACGGTGTACTCGGGCGCCCGGGACGGCCGGCCGGTCACCTTCCTCTCCCCCGTCATCCACCTCCCCGATTCCGCCGACCCGACCGGGATCGTGCGCAACGACACCCGCGACTTCCGCTTCACCGCCGCCGGGCGCTCCGGTCCGGCGCGGTACATCTTCGCCGGGGAGAACGGCGGCCTCTTCGCCTTCAACGCGAACGTGCGCCCGGCGAACGGCGTCCAGGTCGCCCAGGAGGACGACGCCGTCTTCAAGGGCCTGACCCTCGTGGACGGCGACAGGAAGGCCGCGAAGGCCGACCGGCGCCGGGCGCGCCTCTTGGTCGCGAACTTCCGTGACGCGCGCATCGACGTCTTCGACACCCGCTTCAAGCTGGTGAAGCAGGCCGCCGGCGCGTTCCGGGACCGCCGGATCCCCAAGGGCTTCGCGCCCTTCGACGTCAAGAACATCGGCGGCAGGATCTTCGTCACCTACGCCAAGCAGAACGCGGAAAAGCACGACGACGTCGCAGGTCCGGGCAACGGTTTCATCGACGTGTTCAGCACCGGGGGCAGACTGCTCCAGCGTTTCGCCGCCCGTGGGGTGCTCAACTCGCCCTGGGGCCTGGAGACGGCTCCCAAGGGCTTCGGGAAGTTCGCCGGCGACCTGCTCGTCGGCAACTTCGGCGACGGCCGCATCAACGCCTTCGACCTCAGGACCGGCCGGTTCGAGGGGACCCTGAGGTGCCCCGACGGGACGCCGGTCGTGATCGAGGGTCTGTGGGGGCTGCAGCGGGGCACCGCCCGGTCCGGCGGCACGGACAGCGTCTGGTTCGCGGCGGGAATCGGGGACGAGCAGCACGGGCTGCTCGGCACCCTGCGCCCCGAACGCTGATCCGCCGACCCCACCGAGCGGCTCGGTTTCCTTGCCTCACCATGCTCACCGGTGTCTGCGAAGGTGAAGGCATGAGACTCTTCGCCGCGGTGCTGCCTCCGGAGCCCGTCGTCCACGAACTCGCCGTCGAAGTCGCCAAGTTGCAGCGGCTGCCCGGTGCGGAGCGGCTGCGCTGGACCAACCGGCCGGGCTGGCACTTCACCCTCGCCTTCTACGGCGAGGTCGCCGACGACCTCGTACCGGACCTGTCGGACCGCCTGGCCCGCACGGCCCACCGTACGGCGCCCTTCGATCTCTCCCTCTCCGGCGGCGGCCAGTTCGGGCACGGCAAGGCCCTGTGGACCGGCGCCTACGGCGAGGTGGAGGCGATGCGGCTGCTGGCCGACCGGGCGGAGTCGGCGGCGCGGAAGGCGGGCGTGCCGATGGGGGAGCACCGGCGGTACAAGGCCCACCTGACGGTGGCGCGGAGCCGGGACTCGGTGGACGTACGGCCGTACGTCGATCTGCTCCGTGCGTTCACCAGCAGGACCTGGACGGTGAACGAGCTGGTGCTGGTGCGGAGCAATCTGCCGCGGTCGGGGATGGTGGGGGAGCAGCCGCGGTACGAGGTGGTCGCCCGCTGGTCCCTGGGCGGGGCCGGTTAGGCTCGATGGCGTGGACCCGAAGACGCGGAACCGGATCATGGCCGGTGTGCTTGTGCTGATGTTCGTGGTGGTGGCTGTTTCGGCGGCCCTCAGGTAGGAGCATTGGGGCTGCGGCCGGTTCTTCGGCTGCGAGCCCGTCGTGGCTGGTCGCGCCCCGCGGCGGGGCCGCACATCGAGTGCGGCCCCCCCCCCCCCCCCCCCCCGCCCCCCCCCCCCCCCCCCCCCCCCCCCCCCCCGCCCGGCGCCCCCCCCCCCCCGCCGCCCCCCAGCACCCCCCC
>NZ_JBSFIH010000075.1:0-34870 GCF_053597455.1 Streptomyces sp. NPDC001393 | reverse complement strand
CTCCGACCAGGCAGCGGCCGAACAAGTGAACCTGAAACCACGTCAACCCGTTCTGACCAGCTAGTCATCCACTCCCGCACGTCGGGGGAACCTCAGTTCGCCACGAGGCAACCGTGCTGGTAGCAGTCCTCAACGAGTGGCTGTGACCAGCACGGACCCGATATGTCCTAGCCGTCGATCTCGAGCGCCGTGCCGTACAGGCGGTCTACCTTCAACCGGATGACCACCCGGCGCTCGGCAACCAGCTGCTCCAGGAACGCACCTTCATCCTCCGGCTTCGCTGCTTGCGGGATCATCTCAAGGAGTTCCCGCCCGACGGGGTCGCCGGGAACGGTCGTGCTCTCGGAGACCTCGGCCTCGCCTTCAGCGACGGCAAACGACCACACGTCGCCACCTTGGACATGAAGCGCCGCACGCGGGTTACGCCGCAGATGCCCGACCTTGACCCGGTCGGCCGTCGTCGAGAACCGCACCACGCGGGCTTCGGGATCCCAGCTGTACAGCATGGTGGTCAGGTGGGGGTGGCCACTGCGCTTGACGGTGGCGAGTGTGCCGAACTGCTCCTTGCCAAGCAGGCTGAAGAGGGCTTCGTCGGACAGTGGGCGAGGTGCTGGTCCTTGAGTCATGACGTGATCAACGTCCATGGCCGCCCCGCAATTTCATGGACGTAAGTCCAAGACCACTTTCACAACAGGCCCTAGTAGGACTCCGTTAGGTCTTCCGGTTCGGGCTGTTCCTGGGCATGTTGGATGTGTGGACGCACACGAAGTGAACCGTGTCCGGGCACTGTTGGCGTTATACGTCGCTGATGTGTTCGCCTCGGTGCCGCGCAAGGACCAGCGAGCCAAGGGCGACTGCTACCTGCGGGGACTGATGCTGGACGGCCGCCGCAAGTCGATCCAGGCCATGGCCTCGCGGCTGCCGGACGGCGACGAACAGAACCTGCAGCAGTTCGTGAACCAGTCCACCTGGGACCCGGTGCCGGTGCAGCGGCGGATCTGCGAACGGATGCTGCCGCTCATCACACCGACGGCCTGGGTGATCGACGACGTGTCGGTACCCAAGGACGGCCGGATGTCGGTCGCGGTGGCCCCGCAGTACTGCGGGGCCTTGGGCAAGCGTGCCAACTGCCAGGTCGCGGTCAGCGTCCACGCTGCCACCGACATCGCGTCCTGCCCGCTGCAATGGCGGCTGTTCCTGCCGAAGGAGTGGGCGTTCGACACCGACCGCAGGGCCGTCACCCGCGTCCCGCCCGAGGTCACGCACCGCGAGAAGTGGCGGCTGGCTCTGGACATGCTCGACACGCTGGCCGGCTGGGGCATGAGGCCGCCGGTCGTCGTGGCCGACGCGGCCTACGGCACCAACGCACACCTGCGGGCCGGCCTGGCAGACCGCGGCATCGACTACGTGCTGGCCGTCCGCGCGGACGTGACCGCCCACCCCTTCCAGGAACAGCCCGTTGCCCCGACCCGCAACGGGCCCATCGGATGCTGGCCACAGCCTCGCTATCGCCATCCCGCCCCGTCGGTGGCGGCCCTGGCCGCCGGTCTCGCGCAGGAGGCGTTCACCACCGTCGCCTGGCGCAACGGCTCGCGAGGAGAGTTACGGTCCCGCTTCGCCGCCGTGCGTATCCGCCCTGCGGGCAAGGCCGTCGAGCGTCCGATCCGTGCCGCTGCCTCCGCCGAGCAGGGCTGGTGGGACGGGGTCCTGCCGGACTGCTGGCTGCTGGTTGAGTGGCCCGAAGAAGCTGAGGCTCCCACCGACTACTGGCTGTCCAACCTGCCGGCCGACACGGCGATCCGCGACCTGGTCCGTCTGGCCAAGGTCCGCTGGCGCATTGAGCACGACTACCGCGAGCTCAAGCACGCCCTGGGCCTGGACCACTTCGAAGGCCGGTCCTGGCCGGGCTGGCACCACCACGTCACCCTCGTGACCGCCGCCCATGCCTTCCTCACCGAACAGCGACTGGCCCCAAAAGTCCCCGGACCGGACTCACCCTCTACCAGATCCTCGACGCTCTCCAGGACATCTTGAGGTGCTGGACCGGCATCTGCACCACCTGCCACCAGCCCCTGCCCAGCAGGACATATACGACACCAAGATCGAGACAGACCTAACGGAGTCCTACTAGTAGGACTCCGTTAGGTCTTCCGGTTCGGGCTGTTCCTGGGCATGTTGGATGTGTGGACGCACACGAAGTGAACCGTGTCCGGGCACTGTTGGCGTTATACGTCGCTGATGTGTTCGCCTCGGTGCCGCGCAAGGACCAGCGAGCCAAGGGCGACTGCTACCTGCGGGGACTGATGCTGGACGGCCGCCGCAAGTCGATCCAGGCCATGGCCTCGCGGCTGCCGGACGGCGACGAACAGAACCTGCAGCAGTTCGTGAACCAGTCCACCTGGGACCCGGTGCCGGTGCAGCGGCGGATCTGCGAACGGATGCTGCCGCTCATCACACCGACGGCCTGGGTGATCGACGACGTGTCGGTACCCAAGGACGGCCGGATGTCGGTCGCGGTGGCCCCGCAGTACTGCGGGGCCTTGGGCAAGCGTGCCAACTGCCAGGTCGCGGTCAGCGTCCACGCTGCCACCGACATCGCGTCCTGCCCGCTGCAATGGCGGCTGTTCCTGCCGAAGGAGTGGGCGTTCGACACCGACCGCAGGGCCGTCACCCGCGTCCCGCCCGAGGTCACGCACCGCGAGAAGTGGCGGCTGGCTCTGGACATGCTCGACACGCTGGCCGGCTGGGGCATGAGGCCGCCGGTCGTCGTGGCCGACGCGGCCTACGGCACCAACGCACACCTGCGGGCCGGCCTGGCAGACCGCGGCATCGACTACGTGCTGGCCGTCCGCGCGGACGTGACCGCCCACCCCTTCCAGGAACAGCCCGTTGCCCCGACCCGCAACGGGCCCATCGGATGCTGGCCACAGCCTCGCTATCGCCATCCCGCCCCGTCGGTGGCGGCCCTGGCCGCCGGTCTCGCGCAGGAGGCGTTCACCACCGTCGCCTGGCGCAACGGCTCGCGAGGAGAGTTACGGTCCCGCTTCGCCGCCGTGCGTATCCGCCCTGCGGGCAAGGCCGTCGAGCGTCCGATCCGTGCCGCTGCCTCCGCCGAGCAGGGCTGGTGGGACGGGGTCCTGCCGGACTGCTGGCTGCTGGTTGAGTGGCCCGAAGAAGCTGAGGCTCCCACCGACTACTGGCTGTCCAACCTGCCGGCCGACACGGCGATCCGCGACCTGGTCCGTCTGGCCAAGGTCCGCTGGCGCATTGAGCACGACTACCGCGAGCTCAAGCACGGCCTGGGCCTGGACCACTTCGAAGGCCGGTCCTGGCCGGGCTGGCACCACCACGTCACCCTCGTGACCGCCGCCCATGCCTTCCTCACCGAACAGCGACTGGCCCCAAAAGTCCCCGGACCGGACTCACCCTCTACCAGATCCTCGACGCTCTCCAGGACATCTTGAGGTGCTGGACCGGCATCTGCACCACCTGCCACCAGCCCCTGCCCAGCAGGACATATACGACACCAAGATCGAGACAGACCTAACGGAGTCCTACTAGACCAAGGGCGGCCGCAGTCATCTGGAAGTCCATTCTTCCGTGATCTGTGGGGTGCGGAGATACGGTCTCCGCGCCGTCGTGCGCCCGCCCTGAACGGCGCGCGTCAGAGCGGGAGTCGGATCGGCTACGCGCCGAAGCGCCGTGCGGGATAGGTCTGCTGCAGGGCCGGCGCGCACCGCTTCTCGTGGACGTACACGGTCGTGATCGGACCGGTGGGCCGGTCGTGGACCACCGGCCGAGAGCCCTCGCCTCGTCGGATCGGCTAGTCGCAACGCGCGCAGATCATCGGCGGAGCTCCAGGGCGAGGGCGTGCAGGGCGTGGCGGGTCTCGCAGAGGGTGGCGTCGTCCGTGCACTGCTCGCATCGGCCAGGGTGGTCGTTGCGCGCGGCCACGACGGCGCGGCGGGTGCAGGGCCGGCAGGCGCGCGGGAACCAGTGGCCGCCGTCGGTCTCGCGCTCGCCGAGGTCGATGGCCGCGGCGGTGGACAGTGGCTCACCGCCCCACACGCACTCTGCTCCCCGTGCCCTGGCGTCGGGCAGGACTTCCAGCGGCGGCAGCAGGATGAGCGGGAGCAGATCGGCGGGGATGTCGACCAGGGCGCGAGTCTCGGCGGTCGTCATGCGCGGGCCTCCACTTCGACGCTGTAGCCGCCGGGACCGAACGCGGCGGCGATGAGCGCGGAGTCGGTCAGGTGGCCCGATCCGTCGGGACGCCACAGCCAGAACAGCCCGTCCACCTGCCAGCCCGTCGGCGGGCAGGAAAGCGGCCAGCCAGCGGGGTGCACGGTCAGCTGGCGGACGTCGGCGAGTTCCTCCGAGGCGCCTGGCTCGACGAGCCAATACATCTTGTTCGCGTCCGGATCGGCGAGGACGGGCCCGTGGGGCGAGTTCCGGATCCTCGAGGCCGCCGGCCATCCCCGGGTGAGGCTGGACTCGGCGACGAGCCAGTGAGCGCCGGACGGGATGGGGACGAGGCGTTCCTCGTTCCATGCTGCGCGGACGAGAGCCGGGTGCCCGCTGCGGTCGGCGAGCCACGTGTCCCCGGCCTCGTACAGTGCGGCGAAACGCGTCGAAGGGGCCATGACCAGGACGCTAGCCAGGGCGATTGCGGGCATGGGCGCCGATTGCGCGCGATTGCGCGAGTAGCTGCAGGGGTTGCGGGTGATTGCCTACGTGAGGTCGAGCGATGCCCGTGCGCGGCCGATCAGGCGGCGTGCCGGCGGCCCGTACTCGGCGGACTCCGCGAGCCAGTCCCAGGCCCGCTCGTACAGTTCGATGTCCTCGCCACCGGTGCGCCAGAGTTCCTCGCTGATCGTCTCGACGATGACGAGGCGCCGGTCGTAGATCCAGAACGCGTGCGGGGCGGTGCGCCGCAACTGAGCGCTGAATGGGATGATCCCGAGTTCGATGCGCTTCTGCCCGACGAGGTTGTACAGGCGGTCCAGCTGCTCGGCCATCACGTCGACGGGGCATGGCCGGTGGTACAGCGCGGCCTCGCACAACAGGAACCGGAATGTCTTGCCGGGGTCGTACAGGGCCTCTTGGCGGCGTATCCGCGTCTCGACGGCCGCATCGGTGGTCGGCGGGATGCCGCGGAACTCGGCGTTGCTGTCGAAGATGACCCGGGCGTACTCCGGCGTCTGGAACAGGACGCCGTAGTGGGCGGGGGCCAGGTCGTTGGGGAGGGGCAGGCCTGCCCCGGCGTGGGTGAGCATCGCGTAGGCCGGTTGCCAGACGCCGAGGATCGCGGTCGTATCGCAGCGCAGCCAGCCCTTGTTGGTGTAGCCGGGCTGGCGGCCGTGGAGGTAGGCAGGGGCGTGCGGGGTGTCTGGGTGGACCAGGGCGACGGCGATCAGGTCGGGGCCGTGGTCGTCGCCGTGCCGGGTGTGCGCGCGCTCGATGAACGGGCCGATCCTCACGGCGACGTCCTGGGCGCGGCCGGGCGTCCAGGGCTCCGGGGCGCGCACGGCGAAAGGGCCGGGTCCTGCCGCCTTGCGGACGAGCAGCGGACGACGGCAGCAACCAGGTGGCCGGCTCCCAGGGTTCATCAGGAACCAGCAGTCTTCTCGTAGCGGGTGGCGATGCCGCGTCACTGCTTGAGGTGGTTGATGCACCGTTCGACGGTGTTGCGCTGCTTGTAGATCTCCCGATCGAGAGACGGCGGCCTGCCGCCGCGGCTGCCTCGTCCAACCGATGGCCGTGTCGGTCTGCCGGAAGGGGGATCACCGCTCGGATGCCGCGCCTGCGCAGATGTTCGCGGATCGCGCGGGATGAATAGGCCCCCTCGGCCTTGGGCCGGTCTGCCGGTGGACCACCTGGACGCCAGCCCGGTCTCCACGGCCGTCAACAGCGTCCGCAACAACGGCGTTCGCCCCGATCGAGGAGAACCTGAAGGCCATCGGTCGCCAGAGCGACAACGTCGACGTGAACGAGGCGGTGGACGAGCTCGGCTGGGCCGTCCGGAACGTCAGCGCGTCCGTCGAGAACGGCGACAAGAGCCCGTACCTCGGCCCGGTCAGGGAGTCGGCGGGCGAACTGACCAAGGCCTGCACGAAGCAGCGCCGGCCCTTCGGTGAACGCCGCTCACGCCGCCAGAGCAGACTCCCGGGTCTCCGGCGCACGCACCGCAGCGGTCACCGTGAGCGCCGACAGCAGCAGCAGGTACGCGCACACCAGCCACGGCTGCCTCGACGCCACCAGATACAGCGAGGTGGCCAGCAGCGGCAGCAGCCCGCCGCCGAGCACCGCTCCGGTCTGATAGCCGAGGGACGCGCCGCTCATCCGGACCCCGGTGCGGAACAGTTCGCTCAGCCAGGCCGCCTGGGGGCCGAACATGGCGTCGTGGAAGACGTTCACGCCGATCAGCACGGCGATCCCGGCCACGACAGGTGATCCCGTGTCGAGGAGGAGGAAGAACGGCACCACGTACAGCGCGCTGCCCACCGCGCCGAACAGGAACACGGGCCGACGCCCGAACCGGTCCGACAGCGCCCCCCACGCCGGGGCGGTGAGCATGCTGAGTGCCGCGCTGACCGTGATGACGGTGACACCGAGGCCCTTGCCGTGGTGGCCGTGGTCGGTGAGATAGAACAGCACGAAGACGGTGTAGAAGTAGGAGACGGCCGTCTGGGACACCCGTATGCCGATGGCCAGGGCCAGCGGGCCGCGGTGGTGGCGCAGCGTGTCGTACACCGGCTGTTTCACCCGGGGTGCGGCCGTGAACGCCTCCGGGTCGTCGATCGTGGCCCGCAGCACCAGCCCGACGACGACCAGCACCAGACTGGACACGAACAGCACCCGCCAGCCCCAGACCGTGAACCGGTGGTCGTCCAGCAGCCCCTGGGTCAGCGCGAACGCGCCCGAGGACAGCAGCAGCCCCAGCGAGGAACCCGACATCGCGAAGCCGCCCCACAGCCCGCGCCGCGCCGGCCGGGCGCTCTCCACGGTGAGTACGGCGGCCCCGCCCTGCTCGGCGCCGACCGCCAGTCCCTGGACGACACGCAGTACCATCATCAGCACCGGTGCGAGCAGACCGGCCTGCCGGTAGGTCGGCAGCGCACCGACCAGGGCGCTGGCCAGGCCCATCGTGAACAGGGACGCCACCAGGACCGGTTTGCGCCCCCACCGGTCGCCGAAGTGTCCGGCCGCCGCGGCACCGAGCGGGCGCGCGGCGAACCCGACGGCGTAGGTGGCGAAGGCTGCCAGGATCCCGGCGACCGGATCGAGGGAGGAGAAGAACAGCTTGTTGAAGACCAGGGCGGTGGCGGTGCCGTAGAGGTAGAAGTCGTACCACTCGACAGCGGAGCCGATCATGCTCGCGATCGCGATGCGCCCGATGGCGGCCGGCCGCTGCGCGGACGGTGCGGCCAGCGTCGCGCCGGGGGCCGAGGGGGATCCGGTGAGGATGTTCTGGGTCATCGTCCGTCCTGAGAGGTCCGTGGATCGCGGGGTCCGGCGCCGGTCGCGCCCTGGTCGAAGTGCGTTGCGGGAACGGCGATGTAGACGGCTGCCGCGCTGGCCGCGACCGGCCCGTCCGTGCCGCCGATGTGCAGGTCCGCGCTGGCGTACGCCTTCCGGCCCGCCACGGCCGTACAATGCGCCCGCACCCGCAGCGGTCCGCCGAGCGGCACCGGCGCGTGGAACTGGACCTCCAGCCGGCCGGTGACGTTGGGCTGGTTGAGCGCGCGCCACACCGCCAGGCTGGTGGCCTCGTCGAGCACCGCGGCCACGATGCCGCCGTGCGCGATACCGGGAGCGCCCTGATGCGCCTGACCGAGGGCCAGCTCCGCGACGACACCCCGCTCGTCCTCCTCTACGACCCGCAGGCCCAGCCCGGGGGAGGGCCCGCACCCGAAGCAGGAGGGATGGTCCGGCACATGCGGCACCCGCACCCGCGGCTCCCCCAGCAGCAACGGCGAACACGGCGGCCGGGCCCCGCCGGGCGGCACGGCCCGCTCGGACGCCGCGCCCGGAGCGTTCGGCCGGCGCACCGCAGACTCGGTCATGTGCTCTCCCCTCGCCGTCGCAGGCCCGGAGCGATGACCGCGGGGAGCGGACCGGTGCGTTCCAGGGCGCCCAGGACCGGGGCCGTCAGCAGCGCGGCGCCGGTGAACACCGCCGTCAGCAGCAGCCAGCCCGCCGGGCCCAGCCCCACCACCGCGGTGACGGCGAGCGGACCCAGCACCGCCTGCACGGTGACACCGAGGTTGAAGACCGAAAGGTACTCCGCGCGCCGCCCCTCGGGTGCGTGGTCCACCGGCAGCGCCCAGCCCGCGACCGACTGCCACAGCTCACCCGCCGTCAGCGTGATCATCGCCAGCACCAGCAGGACCAGCGCCCCCGTCCGGCCGGGACCGGCGCTGAGGGCCAGCAGCACCCCGGTCGCGGCCAGCAGCCAGGCCGCCCACCGCAGGGAGCGGCGGCTTCGGCCCTCCTCCCGGCCGCCGCGGCTGAAGCGGATCTGCAGCCCGATCACCAGCGCGGTGTTCAGCGCGAACAACAGCGGGACCGCGGCCACCGGCGCCGAGGTGTGCCGCACCACCCACAGCGGCAGACCCACGTTCAGCATCGTCTGGTGCAGCACCAGCACCCCGTTGAGCCCGGTCACCGCGAGGAACCGCCGATCGGCCAGTCCGCGCGGCAGCCAGGTGCGGCGCGCCGCCACGGCAGGACCGCGCGCCCGGCCGGACACCGTCACGGTGCGCAGCAGCAGCGCGGCGATCACGTAGGAGGCGGCGTTGCCCAGCAGCATCGCCCGGAACGTCCACAGTTCGTGCACGGCCATCAGGGGCGTCGCCAGCAGCGCGCCGAGCGCGTACCCGGCATTGCGCACGGTACGGATCCGGGCCATGGCACCGACCTGCTCGCCGCCACGCATCAGGTCCGCCACCACCGCCTGGATCATGGGTGGCGCGGACCGCTCGGCCATCGTCATCAACGAGCACACCGCGGCGAAGGACAGCGGCCCGCGGACGAACGCCAGCGCCGTGAACGCGGCCGCCAGCCACAGCTGAAGCCCGATCAGAACCCGCCGTGCCCCGCACCGGTCGGCCAGCAGTCCGACGGGCACGGTGGCGAGGAACCCGGCACCACCCGCGAGGGCGAGCCCCAGCCCCAGCTGCGCCGGGGACAGACCCACGCCCTGCACGAAGTACACGGTGCCGCCCGCCAGATACAGCCCGGTCCCCAGCGAGTCCAGCAGCGAGACCACGGCGAACACCCGTCCCGGGCGACCGCCTCGGCCCGGGCCGCTCTCGCCACCCGGCCTCACACGCGGCCTCATGAGAGATAGAACCCGTTCGTCTCCAGCGAGCGCAGCCGCTCGTAGTCCTCCAGCACCGCGGCCGCGGAGTCCGCCGCCAGATAGACGAAACCGGGGGAGGAGGCGAGGTCCACCGTCCGCGGCACCGGCCCGCCCGCGGACACCCTGCTGACCAGGCCGTCGAACGTCTCCAGGCGCCGCAGCTTCTCCCGCCACGTGTCCGAGGCGGACCTCCCCTCCCGGTCGCTGATCAGCGACACCCAGCGCACCGCCTTCGACCAGCGCACCGCGCCGTCCTCGAACGCGGCGAAACCGGCCGGGTCGAGCAGGGACAGCGTCAGCAGCCGTACCTGCGACATGCCCGAGTACTTCAGCGACACCTCCGGCAGCACTCCGCCGCACAGCCGCGCCCCGGTCTCCAGCAGCACCGGACCGGCGGCGGTCATGCGCAACTCGCTGTGTCCGGCACCGTTGCGGATGCCGAGCGCGGACAGCACCTGCCGGACGTAGGCCACCGCCGCGCCGGCGTCCGGCGCGTCGGGTGACACCGGCTCCTGGAAGTCGTACAGGCACGACCCGTTCGGGCCGGGCAGCCGTACCGAACGCCACACCTCGACGATTCGGTGATCGCCGTCCCGGGAGACGGAGTTGACCAGGTACTCCTCGCCGTCGAGGTAGTCCTGCACCAGCGCCGTACCGTTCGGCTCGCCGAAGAAGTTGGGTGCGTGAAGCACCGTACGGCAGGCCGCGGCCACCTCGTCCTCGGTGCCGCACACCCACACGTTGTCGCTGCCCGCGCTGGACGGCGGCTTGACGACCACCCGGCCGCCGGGCCGGCCGGCGAACCAGGCCACGCCCTGGTCGGGACCGGACACCGAGACGTCCTCGGCGGCAGCCAGGCCGGCCGCGCGCAACGCCCGGGCCATCGCCGGCTTCTCGCGCCGCGCCTCCGCCAGTTCCGGCCGGTTCCCGGGCAGTCGGAGCAGTTCGTTCAGCCGGTCGGCGAGCAGCACCCCTGACTCGGTGCCGGCCACGACCCGGTCCACGCCGAGCTCCGCCAGCGCCGCGGCCGCCTGCTCCGGCCGGGGGAACCAGCCCAGGTCACGGTGGTAGGCGGACGCGTCGAAGGCCCGGACGTACACCGCCGGCGGATGCTCCTGGCTGCGTACGTGCACGCAGGAGGCCCCGGACCTGTTCAGGTCCTCGACCAGGAAACGGGCGGTCGAGTAGCCGTCCACGATGCCGATTCTCATGCTGGTGTCCTTCGTCGGGTGTCCTTCGTCGGGCGGGGCCGGTCGCGGCCTACGGCAGCAGACGGACGGTGACCGTCTTGGGCCGCTGGTACTCGTGCAGGGCGAGGACGCTCAGGTCGGTGCCCTGGCCGGAGCCGCGGCGTCCGCCGTGCGGGAGTTCGGCCGTCTGCACCAGATGGCAGTTGACCCAGGCCTCGCCGGCGTCGAGCCGGCCGGCGAGGCCGAGCCCGCGGGTCAGGTCACGGGTCCACACACTGGCCGCGAGCGCCTGCGGCACACTGTGGGCGAGTTCGAGCGCGTGCTCCACGTCCCGGGCCGGCTGCACGGTCAGCAGCGGTCCGAAGACCTCCTGAAGGAGCGCGGGACTGTCCTCGGGCAGGTCCGCCAGCACCCGTGCGCCGCGCCAGAAGCCGCCCTCCTCACCAAAGGCCGTGTCCAGAGCCGCGGTCACGTCGTGCTTGGCGCCGGAGGCGCCGGCGACAGCGTCGTAACGGTCCGCCTGGGCCGGGTTGTTGAGCGGGCCGAAGTCACGTCCGGCGAGGCGGGCGGACATCGCCTCGGTCAGCGACACCACCGCCCGTTCGTAACCCTCCTGCAGCACGATCACGCGGGCCGGGGCCGCGCAGCTCTGCCCCGCGTTGTACACGCAGGCGTCCGCGAGGGCCGCCCAGGTCTGCTCGGGAGCGTCGGGCAGCACGATGACCGGGCTGTTCCCGCCGAGTTCGAGACTGACCGGCCGGATCCCGGCCCGGGCGGCGACGTCCGCGCCGGCCGCCGCACTGCCGGTGAAGGCGATCATGTCGACGTCGGCGCCGACCAGCAGCCGCCCGGTCTCCCGGTCACCGGGCACCGCCCGCAGCACCCCCGCCCCGAGGGCGTCCTCGGCGTGCTCGGCCAGCAGGGTCAGCGCGTCCGGTGTGGTCTCGGCAGGCTTGGCGACCACACAGTTGCCGGCGGCGAGCGCCGGCGCGCACCGCCAGGCGGCCATCATCAGCGGATAGTTCCACGGCACGATCGCGGCCACCACACCGACCGGCTCCCAGCGCACCCAGCTCTCATGGCCGCCGATCAGCGATCCGGCCGCCGGGGAGCTGCCGGTCCTGGCGGCCCACGCGTAGAACCGGAACAGATCGGCCGCCTCGGCGACCTCCCCGGCCGCCTCCCGGGCCGGCTTTCCGGTGCCGGCCCGCTCCCGCTCGACGTACGCCTCGGCGTGCTCCTCGATCAGTCCCGCCAGCCTCTCCAGCCGGTGCGCGCGCTCCTTGGGGGTGAGCTGCCCCCAGGCGACGCGGGCCCGCCGGGCGGCGGCCACCGCACCGGCGACCTCCTCCTGGCGGCCGGGGGGCAGCTGACCGCGGACCCGGCCGGTGCGCGGGTCGACGAGCGGCAGCGGAGCTGCGGCGCTCACCGGGCGGTCCGGGTGGCGCACTCGCGGCAGGGGCAGTGCGGACAGTCCAGCCCGTGCAGCCGCTCCGGCACCACGGCCGACACGTCGCAGATCAGGCAGGTCAGGTCGCCGTCCGGGGCGATGACCTCCTCGTACGGCACCGGTGCCATGCGGTCCTCGGCGTCGATCTCCTTGTGCGGCGAGCCCACGGCCACGATCACATGGTCGGTGATGGCGCCGACCGCGTGCGGCACCTCGCCCTCGACCAGGTAGACCTGGCCCGCCCGGGTCGGGTACACGCGACCGTCGTAGGTGATGGTGCCCTCGCCGCCGACGACGATCAGGATGTGGTGGCCGGGGTGGGTGTGCGGCACGAACCCGGTACCCGCGGGCAGCCGGATCACGTCGGCGCCCACCGAGCCGTTCGTCACCAGCGCCTGACCGGTCGCCGGGGAGCCGTGCACGTCGACGGGGCGCGGGCCGTGATCGATGTGCAACTGGGTGGAGCCGTCCCCGACCAGGCTCTTGGCCCAGTCGACGATCGTCAGCCGCTGCGGCGCGTGGACCGTCGCGGCTGCGGAGTGGTGGGCGCGCGTGGTGAGCATGCGGACTCCTTGAGGCATCGAGTGTCAGGCATCGGGAAGGGACGGAGAAAGGGACGGAAAGAAGGAGAGGAGAGGGGCGGCCCGGCGTGGCCAGGGCCGCCGGAGGGCAGGGGCGGCGCGGGCGTCAGGCGGGCGGTGTCCCGCCCCAGACGACACCGCCCAGGTCGTACGGCCCGGCGCGCAGGGCGGAGAAGCCGAAGTCGCCGAACCCCGCAGCGCGCAGCAGGTCCAGCCACTCCCACCGGGTGCGGAAGCCGCCCCGGTCCCACCAGCCCTCGAAGAGGCAGAACAGGAAGTCCAGCGCCCACGGAGTGCCGCCGGCGGTGGTGGGGCTCGCCCCCTCCGCCAGCACCAGACGGCCGCCGTCGGCGAGCATGGCGCGCAGCCGGCGCAGGGTCGCCGCCTTGTCCGCCACGCAGTGCACGACGTTGGTGGCCAGGACGGTGTCGAACCCGCCGAGTCCCGCCGACGCCTCGGCGTCGAGGTCGAGGACGATGCCCCGGCCCTGCCACGTGCCGCGCGCCACGAGCTCGGGCAGCCGGTCCGACCAGACGAAGTCGCCGTCGACCAGGGGGGCGACACGGGAGGTGGTGTTGCCCACGCCCGAACCCACCTCCAGGACCCGTCCGGTGAGCAGGCCGCCGGCGGTCAGGACGCGCGTGATCAGTTCCGGGTAGCGGTCCATGGGCCACTCGGTCATGAGCCGCTTCCACAGCCCGGGGTGGCGCCGCATCAGGTCCTCGCCCGAGCACGCGCCCTCCGCGAACTCGGGCCAGCCCTCGACAAGCGCGTCCAGCGCGTCGTGCGCGGCACTGCGGACCGCTGCGGACCGGGTCTCCCCGGTCCCTGCCTCGCCCACCGCCGCCGCCAGCGCCAGCGCCTGGCAGCGCAGGTGGGCGGACTGGGCGGTGGCCGGCCGTACGGGGCTGTCGACGACGGCACGCGCGGCCGCGGCGGCGTAGCGCAGCAACTCCTCGTAGCGCCGGGCATCGTCCCGCAGCGCGGCCAGCCGGCGGCCCATCGCCGTACGCCGCGGCTTGCCGGTGTCGGTGGCCAGGTACCCTCCGGTACCGGCGACCACGGGCCGCGGGAAACCCCCCTCGTACACCGCCCGCAGGCCGGCGGGCGACGCGTCGGGCGCGATCAGCCCGAACTCCTGCCCGTAGGCGGGTTCGTCCACCGCGACCGCCACCAGCCGGCCGTCCAGCCCGCGCTGCCGCCAGCGCTGCTCGATCTGAAGCGGGTGGTACTTCTCGCCGCCACGGTTCACCCGGTCGTCGCGCCGGCCCTTCAGGACGAGGAAGCCGTCCCGTTCCTCTCCCATGTCGCCGGTGCGCAGCCAGCCGTCGTCGGTCAGGACGCGAGCGGTGGCCTCGAGATCCTCCCAGTAGCCGCGCATCCGGTCCGGCGTACGGATCCACACCTCCCCGTCCTCCAGGCGCAGTTCGGTGCCCTCCAGAGGCAGCCCCACCGGCGGCTGGTGCGCGATGTACTGCTCGCGGAAGCCCGCGCTGTCCAGCAGCGGCATGACGAAGCTGAAGTTCACCGCCTCCGTCAGCCCGTAGCCCTGGCGCAGCCGGGGCCCGTAGGCCTCGTGGAAGCGGCGGGCGAGGTCGCTGGTGAGGGGCGCGGCGGCGGTGATGAGGTACTCGAGCCCGTCTGGCCACGGGGGCCTCGCCCGCACCAGTTCGTGCAGCAGGGCCGGTACGACGGACGCGGTACGCGCGCCGGCGGCCTGGAGTTCCTTGAAGTACCGGTCCGGGTCGAAGGGCTGGGAAACGACGAGCGGCGTGCCGGTGGCCCACGTCCCCGTCAGCGACATGACGATGGCGTTGCAGTGGTACAGCGGCAGACAGGTGCCGTGCGGCCGGCCGGGGGAGAAGCGGTGCAGACGGGCGGTCTTGAGGGCGTTGCCGAGGAGGGCGTCCCGGTCGAGCTTGACCCCTTTGGGCCGTCCCGTGGAGCCCGAGGTGAACATGATGCAGGCGAGCCCGCCGGCCTCGGGGTGTGCGGGGTCGCCGTCCAGGCTCCGGCAAGTGAGGGCGGGACCGTCGAGCACGAGGGACGCGCCCACCCGCCCGGCCATCCCGGCCAGCTCCCGGTCGGTGCACTTCGGCGAGAGCGGGACGCTGACGAGCTCCCGCTCGAAGCAGGCGGTCAGCGCCTCGGCCAGTTCCTGCCCGCTCGGACATCGCAGCACCACGCGGGCACCCGCCGAAAGCTCCGCCAGCGCCGGCCGCCATGCAGTCATCGGAACATCAACCCTTCTGAACGACCGTCAGGAACTGAGGACCGGCGACGCGGCCGCCGTTCCGGCCGGAGTACGCGGAAGACACCGCAGCCACCGCGGCAACCGCTCGGCCAGGTACGGCTCGTAGGGCTCCTCGATCCGCTGCCCGCCCGACGTCTGCAGCGCGGGCGCCTCGGTCAGCTCCCGGTCACCGATCACGCAGTACAGCGGCTGCCAGTCGCGGCGCAGCCGGCCGATCCTGGCCCGCACCGGCCGCCGGAACTCAAGGTCCACGGCCGTCCGCACATCCCGCGTCCACAGCGTGCCGGCCAGCTCGTACGCCCGGCCGACGTGCTTCTCGGCCAGCGGGACGAACGCCACCTGTACGGCGGCGAGTTCCGCCGGTATCTCCTTCGGCCCCAGACCCGCAAGGCCCCGCCCGAGGACCAGCGGCATCATCCGCGAGCCGCCCATGGCGACACAGGCGTGGAGGATCACGGGGAACTCCCCGTCCGCCAGCCGGATCCCGAAGCGCGGCGCGTTGATCTCGTCTAACTGGATGTTCTGCAGCATGACCGCGTCATAACCGGAGGAAACGAGGATCGCGGTCTTCTGCGCATAGTATTTCGGGTGCGCGGGCAGCCGTCGTACGACGGTGATCCCGGCCGCGCTCTTCGCCGCCTGACGATAGAAATCGTCCGTGTCCTGAGTGGTGCCGACCACCGAATCGAGAACGTGCACATAGTCCCGGCCGAACCAGAAAGCAGTGGACTCCGCCGCCAGTGCCAATGCGTGCAGATACTGTTCGGCGGCGGATTCCGGCGCGGCCAGGACATGCACGTCGGGCACCGTGAACTGCCGCCTGCGCTGGATGTTCGTCTCGCCCGACCTGAACCGGCGGAACACCGGCTGCGGGCTGTACATCGCGTACGGCAGCCGGGACCGGTCCAGCGTAGTGTCCTGCAGCCAGGAGAACAGGTTGGGGTCCGCCGCGTAGCTCAGCCGGAGCCCGCCGCCCTTCTCCGTCAGCTCGAACATCCGCTGCTGGGCCGCGTAGTCGGCGGTCAGCTCGGTCATCGCCGGGCCGGAGCCGTCGAAGACGAGCGGGAAATGCACGGGGTGGACGTCGAGCGCGGCCAGGTGCGGGGCGTTGAAGGCGTCCACGCCCGCCTCGAAGAGGGCTCCCCGGGGCAGCGTCGTCAGGAACCCCCGCGGCACCCCGCGCCGGCTGAGCAGCTCCAGCGCCTCCGCGGTCCGCATCACCTCGTCCCGGGCGCAGCGGTGCTCCGGATCCCCGCCGGCCAGCATGCGCAGCGCCGAGTTCCCCGGATCGAGCGAGGCGAGCACATCCTTGTACCCGGACTCCGGCCCCTGCCACAGAAGCTCGCCGGAATCCCCCAGAATCCGGACGTCAACGGCCTGCCCCATTGATCCCTCCTGCGGAATTGAAGAACCGGGTCCCTGAGACCGGCACGACGACCGAGAGGCTAGGAGGGGGTATTCACGACGGTCAACGAAAATGGACGGCGACTGTACGCGGACTCAAGGCGTTCTCTTTCCCCTACCGCTCCGGCGGTTCCTCCGTTCGCCCGCTGGAAGCCTGCTGGAATCCGGCTGGAGCCCCCATGGGCGGCCGTTGCCCTTTCGGACCCGGCTCTCCTAACTTCCTGGGAGAACCGAGCGCCGGTGGGGCTTTTTGACACAGGAGGCGGGAAAACATGGCCGTCACGTCTTCGCGTGAAGCCGAAGAGACCTTGCGGCCACCGGTCCGTCTGGCCTCGTTCGTCGGCGACACGGACACCTTCCACGGCGAGGTCTGGGGTGTCAGCACCGCGTTCCTGCCGTCCCGCTTCCCGCCCGGCCTCCTGACCCGCGCCGGCATCAGGTCCCGCATCGGCACCGGCCTGCCCGCCCTTCCGTGCACCGGCGCCGTCCCCGAGGACACCAGCACCGCCCCGGCACGCCCGGCCACCCGCACCCGGGCCGCCAGGAACGTCACCTTCCGCCTGGACCATGCCGAGCAGCACGAGTCGTGGATCGCGGACCTGCTGACCGGCCTGAGCGAGGACCTCGGCACCACCGTCCGGGCGACCCTCGTGCTCGGCGCGGCCGCCCCGGTCCGCCGCGCCGCCTTCGTCCCCGGCACCGAGACGGACGGCACCCGCGTCCGCCATGCACCGGAGCACCTGTTCGTCCTCCAGCTCGACGGACAGACCCGCTGGAACACCGCGGACCCCGAGACCGACACCGCCGGCGCCGAAGACCCGGTGGCGACGGTCACCCTCACGGCCGGCGACGCCCTCTACCTCCCCCCGGGCCACCCGTACACGGCCACGGTCCGCGGGGGCGGCTCACTGCACCTGCTGCTCACCGCCGTAGCGCACAGCGCCCGAGCGGTGGCGGCCCGTGCGGTCACCGGCTTCCTCCGCACCACGGCCGCCCACGCCGTCCCCGGGACTTCCCCGGCCACGGCCCGCCACGAACGCCTGGCCTGGCTTCGCGCGGGCCTGACCGGCTACCTCCCGCCGAGTGAACTCGCCGAGCTGCTCCGCGCACCGGAGACTGATGAGGATCTTTGATCCTAGGGACCCCGGGTTGTGAGCCATCCCCACCTGGCGCTGGCATCCCTGCACTGGCCGGACGACGTCCTCGAGTAGTTTCTCTTCGATCACGGGGACAACGCCGCCTTCGTGTCCGACTACGGCCGCATCAACCTGCTCGAGGTCAGGTGGCGGCTGGAGACGATCCCGGCTGCGGACTTCGTCGGGATACCGACCGGAGCGTCCGATGCCGGCTGTATCGAGAGCTACGCCGACAACCCGGGGTACTGGGTCAAGCTTCGCCGCCCGGAGGTGGGCCGGCACTGGGAAGAGCACGGTACGTGGCTGCGCCCGCCGCTCCTGATCGACCGACGCCTCCTGGACCCGTCAGACAGCGGGCTCCAAGTCGTGGAGGGCAGGACACGCGTTGGTGTCCTGCGTGGCCGCCTGCGCGAGGGGCTGCACGTCGCGTCCCACCATCAAGCCTGGGCCGGGCGCGCGTGACAACGCTTCGCGCAACACGGTGCGTACGCTGCGAGCGCCGATCGTTCTGGAGGAAGAGCTGCGGATGACTGAGAACCCGTCGGTGCCTGGGCCGCGCCGGGACCTGGCGATGCACAACGACTGGTGGGCGTCGGGCTGGGACCACGTCCTGCCCCGCCAGGGCTTCCCGCTGACGATGCTGATCGGGACCGCGAGTCAGCCCGGTTTCACCGGCTCCCTGGACGACCTCCTGCAGGAGATCTTCGACGGCCACTGGGACATGATCGGCGCGGCGACCTCGACGGCGCGCTCACGTTCTCCTGGCCCGATGAGGAATGGGACTACGAGGAGGCGCCAGAGGGGCGCGAAGCGAACGAGGCACATCGCTGGGAGAAGTTCGGCGCCATGCTCACGGCCGTCGGCTACCCGGTGCCCAAGACCGTGCGGGACCTCTCCGAGCTCTACCTGACGTGGGGCCTGGCGCGCCGCGAGGAGACACCGGACGGCACCCGCTAGTCGATGCCCGCTGCGCTGCCGTTGCCTGGTGACCTGCTGACCCTGGACGCCGACCTCGCCAAGCGGCTCGACCGGATCCGCTGGACCTTGCGCACCGGCCCGCTCGTCGACGGGCTCATCAACCACTTGGTCGACGATCTGGGCGAACCGGAGGAGATCCTCACATCCCTGGACCGGCTGGCGGCCGCCACCAGCCAGGATGCCGACGGCGTCCGCATCGCCCTCGCGGAGCTCGTTCAGTCCGGGGACGCCCGCGTGCAGCGCGGCCAGGAACCGGCCGACGCAGAACGCCTGGAGGCTCACCAGCGCTTCCGCCTGGTCATGAACTGGGACCACTTCCACGAGCACCGGGTGCAGCTGAGCATCAAGGGCGACGACGCGTGAGGGAGAGCGTGCCGGGCACGGTGGGAACGGAAGGCACGCGCCTGATCGTGATCCGGGGCAACAGTGCCTCGGGAAAGTCGTCCGTCGCGGCCGGTCTGCGCGAGAAGTTCGGCCGCAACCTCGCGATCGTCGGCCAGGACAACCTGCGCCGCATCGTGCTGCGCGAACGCGACCGGCCCGGCGGCGCCAACATCGGCCTGATCGACCTCACCGCCCGCTACGCCCTCAACAACGGCTTCCATGTAGTCGTGGAGGGCATCCTGTACGCCGACCGCTACGGCACGATGCTCCAGGACCTGGTGCGCGCCCACCGAGGTGTCTCACGCTGCTACTACCTTGACGTGCCCTACACCGAGACGGTGCTCCGGCACGCGACGAAAGCTGATGCCCAGTACCTCAAGCACGTCACCGAAGACCACCTGCGCGACTGGTACCGAGACAAGGACCTGCTGCCCGACGGCCTGGAGACCGTTATCGACGCGGCAAGCACCCTGAATGACACCATCCAGCAGATCCTGCACGAGAGCGGCCTGGACCAGGTGCTCCCGATCGATCGTTTAGCGAACCATTCAGAGGTGCACTAGGGGTTCTGCTGAGCTGCTTCGTGACGCCTTCTGCGTGATTCCGCCATGCGTCGTCGCTGCGCGGGCTGAACGTAGAGGAGAACCGCGGCCTCGGCGACCAACTCGGCGATGTCAGCTATCGGGCCTGGCGAAGCGGAACTCCTTGCCGTGCTTCGGCGGTCGCCCGCCCTTGGGGATAGGACAGGGCGTACTCCTTGAGCGAGGGTGCCGGCCGTCGCATGACACGGTCCGCACGCATCCGTCCCAGCACCTCGACGGGCAGGCCGGTAAGGAGGTAGGCCATGCGCGGGGCGTCGTAGCCAGAGTCGAAGACGACCAGGATGTCGTCGTCACCGGCTTCCCACTGCCCCTGGGCGATCAGGTCGGTGACAACGCGGCGGACCTGGGCTGCGGTGACTTCGGCGACATCGTCGTCGGGACCGAGCCGGACCGCGTCCAGCAGCTGGCACCACGACGTGCGGCCGGTCTCCAGCGCGGCGACGACGGGGAGGACAGCAAGTCACAGCGGTCTGCCAACCGCTGGTTCGGAACACCCCCGCGTCGGCGGGGAGGATGACCGGCCGGCCAGCACGTGGCGGAGCATCGACGGAACACCCCCGCGTCGGCGGGGAGGACCACTCGATGTGGATGTGGTGCAGCTCCAGCGGCGGAACACCCCCGCGTCGGCGGGGAGGACGCGCGTACCTCCTCGGCCAGGCGACACACCACCGGAACACCCCCGCGTCGGCGGGGAGGACTGGCCCCCGTGAAACCGGATGCCGGAGCCGAACGGAACACCCCCGCGTCGGCGGGGAGGACCAGCCCATGGACTGGGACGCGAAGCGAGAAGTCGGAACACCCCCGCGTCGGCGGGGAGGACCCAGTCCCAGCGCCCATCTGCTCTCCCTGAGGCGGAACACCCCCGCGTCGGCGGGGAGGACCACCCCCCGGCGGCGGTCTGGTCGGTGGACTGCGGAACACCCCCGCGTTGGCGGGGAGGACGGATTCCAGGAACCGGCGCTGTGGACGACCAACGGAACACCCCCGCGTCGGCGGGGAGGACGCGACATCACGGTGCGCAAGGCCACGGGCGTGCGGAACACCCCCGCGTCGGCGGGGAGGACCTCGTCATCGAGCGCGGCGAGGACCTGGCCGCCGGAACACCCCCGCGTCGGCGGGGAGGACACCGGGGGCGGCGCCGTGGGGACGGGCAAGGCCGGAACACCCCCGCGTCGGCGGGGAGGACAGCCGGTCCGCGCCGGTGATGACGATGGGCGTCGGAACACCCCCGCGTCGGCGGGGAGGACTTCTTCTCCACCACCGGGCGGTCCTCGATGGCCGGAACACCCCCGCGTCGGCGGGGAGGACGGGCACTACGGGCACAACATGGTCCCGGGCAACGGAACACCCCCGCGTCGGCGGGGAGGACACGCCTCCACCGAGAGTTGCCAGCCTCTCGTCCGGAACACCCCCGCGTCGGCGGGGAGGACGGCAGGAGGGACGGGGGTGTGGGTGGGGACGGGGGAACACCCCCGCGTCGGCGGGGAGGACACCGCTCAGGCGCCGGGCGGGACCCCGGGCCACGGAACACCCCCGCGTCGGCGGGGAGGACCGGCACGGCTGGCATGCGACGGTGCGAGTGCGCGGAACACCCCCGCGTCGGCGGGGAGGACGCCGATGGAGACGAGGTAGTTGATGGCGGCGACGGAACACCCCCGCGTCGGCGGGGAGGACGTCGATGGTGCCGTACAGGCTCGCCCAGACACCGGAACACCCCCGCGTCGGCGGGGAGGACGCCTCGGCGACCGGACGCACCAGGCGGTCGGTCGGAACACCCCCGCGTCGGCGGGGAGGACCGGGGGTGGCGTTGGAATGGGCGTGGGCCCGTAGGAACACCCCCGCGTCGGCGGGGAGGACACCCACTCGGCGCCGGACTCCAGCGACACCCGCGGAACACCCCCGCGTCGGCGGGGAGGACGGGTTCACCGAGCCCGCCCCGTGGACGGCCAACGGAACACCCCCGCGTCGGCGGGGAGGACCGCGCGTACAGGTGGAACACCTGAATCACGGCCGGAACACCCCCGCGTCGGCGGGGAGGACCGGTGGTTGAGGTTGCGTGCCTCGTCGAGGGCCGGAACACCCCCGCGTCGGCGGGGAGGACCTGCCGTTGAACAGCACGCGGTCCGGGTCCGCCGGAACACCCCCGCGTCGGCGGGGAGGACGGCTGGCATAGCGGCGGCATGCGCCCTGACTGCGGAACACCCCCGCGTCGGCGGGGAGGACGCCATCGTCTGGGCTCCGGACACCGTTCAGAGCGGAACACCCCCGCGTCGGCGGGGAGGACTCGACCGCCGCACGGAGGGCCTCCGCATCCTGCGGAACACCCCCGCGTCGGCGGGGAGGACACGCTCAACTCGGCCGGGCAGGGCACCCTGTTCGGAACACCCCCGCGTCGGCGGGGAGGACGATCAAGGCGCGGTCGATGTAGACCATGAAGTCGGAACACCCCCGCGTCGGCGGGGAGGACGCAACCCAGGACAGTTCCGCCGTAATGGCGTCCGGAACACCCCCGCGTCGGCGGGGAGGACCGGTGAACGATCGCGGTTGCCTTCGCGGTCGCCGGAACACCCCCGCGTCGGCGGGGAGGACGCCCCCCAGGGAATCCCCGGGGGGCCGTACGACGGAACACCCCCGCGTCGGCGGGGAGGACCCGATACCCGCGGCAAGCGCAGACTTGCCATTCGGAACACCCCCGCGTCGGCGGGGAGGACTCGAGGACGGTTCCGCCGGGCTTGCATCCGGCCGGAACACCCCCGCGTCGGCGGGGAGGACGACATCGTGGCGCTGGCCAAGGCCATCAACCACGGAACACCCCCGCGTCGGCGGGGAGGACGCCGCCGGATCGTACAGCGCGAAGTCCCCGTGCGGAACACCCCCGCGTCGGCGGGGAGGACACCGACGACCACGACGCTGCACACGCCGGCTGCGGAACACCCCCGCGTCGGCGGGGAGGACGGAAGCCTTCGGCTTGGAGGTGTCGGCCGCGGACGGAACACCCCCGCGTCGGCGGGGAGGACGTGTCCATCGACACCGTGACTGGCGTCGGCAGCGGAACACCCCCGCGTCGGCGGGGAGGACGGCGATCCGGGACCTGCTGGCCGACCCGTCATGGTCCTCCCCGCCGACGCGGGGGTGCTCCGTCCAGGTCTTCCGAGATGCGTCGAGCCTGGTGGTCCTCCCCGCCGCCGCGGGGGTGCTCCGCGGATCCACGGGCCAATGACCGCCATGAGCAGGTCCTCCCCGCCGCCGCGGGGGTGTTCCGCAGGCCGACGACCGAGCGTCGATCTGGTCCAACGGCCGGCAGTCCACCAGCAGTCCCCGCCCGTCATCGAACCGAGCGAAGTAGTCCGGAGCGTGCGAGACTCGCTTGCCTCGCTCGTCCTTCCAGAACAGCAAGAACGGCTGCGACAGCAGACCCGTCACATCCGGTGTGAAGTCGAGCAGCATCGCGTGATCCCGCTCCAGCCACGACTCGAACCCCACATGCCCGCCGGTCGTCGCCGACCAGTACAGACCTGGAAAGTGCCGCTGCCCGCGATACGACGGAAAGCCGCGAACCGGCCGCCCCGCCTCGAACGGCACCGAGACCGCATCGGTCAACGGCAGCCGATGTTCTTCACCAGCGTCGTCCCGCCACCCGACCTCGAATCCGCCCCAGTCCGGCAGCACCCGCCCAGCCGTCTCTCCTGCCCCCATGTGAGTAACTGTGCAGATCCGATGGGACCAGGAAGAACAATTGGGACCAAACCTCTCCTCCGAGTGATCGACCCGGCCGACGCGATCGACGGCCCGACATCACGAAATACCGAGTTCAAAGGCCAGCCGCTGCAGTGCTGATCGGATGCCTTGCCCGTAGCCGTCATCGCCAAGTGCATCGACAAACTGCTGTGCCTGGGACAGGTGGGCGCGGGCGCGACCATCGTCCCCCAGCTTGTGATAGTCGGCAGCGAGATTGAGGTGCAGCGACGGGTAGAACCCCCGGATCGCCAATGACGCGTCGTGCTGTTTGGCGCGGTCGTCGGTCACAGCACCGGCCGCTTCCAATGCCCGCAAATCCCATGCGAGTTCATCCTGCGGGTCCTGTTGGAGATCAGCCATGTAGTGAGCGAGAACGCAGCGGTGGAAAGGATCACCATCTGGCGTTATCTCTTTCCAGATCTCGGCGAACCGGTACCGAGCGCCGTCGCCATCCCCTGCGTGCTGCAGCCCGATGGCTTCCTCAATACGCTTCATCGTCGTGTCCTCGGCGGTCACGCGAGCCTCCCCTTGATCATCAGCGACGCGAGGAAGAGTAGGGGCTGCCACTGACACTGCAGCCGACTCGGCTGGGCGCCGGCGGCCCGGATGCTCACTGTCTGGTGGCGAGGAGGTAGCGGCTGAGCAGTGGGCCGCTGTCCGGCGTGAAGGGCTGCCGCCGCATGAACTCGGGTAGTTCGGACTCCGCCAGCCAGCCATGCCATGCGACTTCATCAACACTGGGGGCAACGCTGTCGGGGACGACCGCCTCATGGACAGCGAGCCAGTGAGGGCTGAGCCCACTTCGATTCAGGAACCTGAGTATGAACCGGACGGGCGCACCGACGCCCATCTCCTCGGCCAGCTCCCGACGCGCGGCCTCTTCGTAGGATTCGCCCACGGCAACGGCTCCGCCGACCGCGACCTCGTAGTACCCGGGAAACCGGGAGACTCGCCGAGAGCGTTGATGAACGAGGATCCGTCCGGCCCGGTCGCGACACACCGTGACGGCGATGCGGTGCAACCAATCATGGCGGACAGCCTCGCTACGGTGTACCACGCCCAGCACCTGGTCTTGCTCGTCCACCTGCTCGATCAACTCATCCATAAGCCAACGATCGCAGGCCCCTCTGACATCGCTGGCATGTCCGCCTCATCGGCAGGCCCTCTGGAGTAGGGGCTGCACCGTGCAGATTCGCTGAGGTGGATCACTTCGCCGAGCAGACTCGGCGGGAACCTCTCAGAGGGCATTTGATCTAGGCAGATTGCCCTTTCTGTCCTAGTAGGTTCCTCGCCAGGTTGGTGTGGCCTCCCGGACATCCGTGGGTTCCACCGCCCTTCGGCGGCCTGGGCGAGGCGAGGATGCGCGGGGTTGCGGTGAGGCAGAGCTGGTAGTCGGAGGGGATGCCGGCGTTGTCGTAGATCGCGGTCCAGGGCCGCCCGAGGTGCCCGGCCGTACTGGGCCTCGTCCACGATCGCGAGGTCGAGCCCGCCAAACGCCCGTGTGCAGCGGAAGACCCCGCCCATCCGCCAGGGGAGGGGAGACGGGCGGGGCCGGGCATGGGACTTACCAGAGGATGCTCTGGCCCTGCGGGTTTACGCGGACAGTGGCCTCCTCCACGGCCGGCGTCCCGGCGGCATGCCAGCGGCCGAGGTGCTCCTCGACGTCGTCCCAGAGCCGGTCAGGACCGCCCTGTCGAACGATCCAGCGGCCGTCTTCTTCCTGGAGCGAGGCGAACGAGCCGGTGCCGACGTCGACGAGTACCTCCTCGGCGTGTTGGCCGTGCCGCAGTTTTAGGCGCTGCGCAGTCGGCACAGCGAATTGTGTGATGAAGCGTGTCGTCCAGTCGTTTAGAACGTCGGCACCGATGACGGCCTCGCGTTTCTTGCCCGCGCTGAGGTCCGGGAGCAGGCCGAGCGGAGGCGCCTGGTGGGGGCGGGCGAGCATGAAACTGACCTGTCCGCCCAGCACCGACCCGGATGCCGTGTCGTCGTCGTGGACCGTCAGGCGTACCAGTTCGGACGCGTTCAGCCAGCCACCGATAGTCGTCAGGATCTGTCCGCCGGGCCGGGTCTGTTCGAGCCAGGCCCCGGGCACCGTCTGTACGGCGCAGGTGGCGATGATCCGGTCGTACGGCGCTTCCTCGTTCTCGCCGAGGAGGCCGTCCCCGATCAGGAGGTTGGGGTACGTGCCGAGCCGGCCGAGAGCCTCCCGGGCCCGCAGAGCCACCTCCTCGTCGTACTCGATCGAGGTGACGCGGCCGTCACCCAGGCGGGCGCAGAGCACCGCGGTCGAGTAGCCGGTGCCGGTGCCGATCTCCAGCACCTTCATGTCCGGCTCCACCTCGAGGTCCTCGAGCATGCGCAGCACGAGCGAGGGGAGTGTGCTCGAGCTGGTCGGTTCGCGCATGATCTCGCCGCGGATGTCGGTCGGTTTGATCGTGCCTGCGATCTGCGTCACCAGGGATTCGTCGGCGTAGCAGGCCTCGAGCCAGCCGTCCCCGTCCTCCAAGACCGGGGCCCAGGCGGTGGGCGACGAGCCGGGTACCACGCGGAAGAAGCCGTTGCGGAGGAATTCGTGCCTGGGCACGGTCGCGGCGGCGTCCTTCCACGGCTGTGTGCGCAGGGAGCCGCTGGCGGTCATGTTGTCGATGAGCTGCCCAAGGAGCTGGTCGTGGTCGCTCACGGCTTCCTTTCCAGTAGGTCGGCCAGGGCTGCGCACATTGGCAGGCCGGTCTCGTGCTCCAGCCAGTGCCATTGGCCGGACGGGTTGCATTCGAGGAACCACCATTGCCCTTCGGCGTCCAGGGCGAAGTCGAAAGCGCCGAAATGGAGCCCGAAGTGGTCCATGTACTCGTGGAGCGACAGCTCGATCTTCGCAGGCGTGGGCACAGGGGTGTAGCTCAAGCGGCTGTAGTCGGTCCGCCAGTCCAGGAGGTCGGAGTCGATCCGGACACTGAAGGTGCGCGGGCCGATGACGGTCACACGGATGTCGGCGCTCTTCGGTATGCGCTGCTGGTACATGTGGGCGGTGCCGGCCACCCGCTCGTCGATGTCCTCGGCGGCCACCTCGGCGATCTTGACGACGCAGGAGACGTCGTCGACCCGATAAATGGGGTTCCATAGGGGCTTGTAGATCGTGGGGCCGTGCTGCTTGATGAAGGCTCGGGCGGCGTCGGGGTTCGACGTGATGAGTGTGCGCGGCACCTGGAGGCCGGCCTCCACCGCGGCGGCCAGGCCGGAGGGCTTGAATTCGGCGTCGCCGATGAAGTGCGGGTGGTTCACGTACCGGCAGTCGGGAAGTGATGCGATCACGCCCCCGAGGCCGTACCGGGCCTGGGTGATGGCGAACCGTGCGTCCTGCTCCTCGAGGTGCGGGAAGGCGAAGCCGGTCGGGCGCCGGTAGTAGAGCGCGCGGACATGGTCGAGGTGGGCAGTACGGGACGGGGTGTCGAGGCGCCCCCGGATCCCGTCCTGGGTGATCTCTGCCTCCACCGACAGTGATGCGGGGAAGTCCCCCGAGTCGAACCGCACGACCGGGATACCCCGGTCGTGCAGCTCGCTGATCACCACGTCGGCGGTGGGGTCGTACAAGCTGGTGACGACCAACACCGGACGCGGGTCACTCACTGGTCGTTGTCGCTCCCCTGGTCACTGTCCTGGGTGCTGCCGTTGCCGTCGGGGCTGGTGCCCGTGGAGGGGCTGGTGCCGGTGCTGGTGCCGTGGCCGGGCATCTCCATCACCTGGCCGGAGTGGTCGAAGAATACGGCGGTCTGGGTGGAGGGGTTCAGCTCGATCCGGGCGTAGCCGGGGGCCATCGTCGGGTAGGGCGCCATGCGGCTGATGCCCCAGGGGGCCGGGGTGATGGTGCCCTGCGGGACCGCCGTGCTCGTGGGCAGGCGGTCGGAGTGGACGAACATGCGTCTCCTCTGTGTCGCAGTTGCAGGGGTGGGTGGGCGGGCCCGCTGCAGAGGTGGAGCCCGGGGGAGGCTCCGCGGGCCCGCCCGACGCCGGCTGCCTGTCCTTCGTGCGTGTGGTCAACCGGCGCGTCGGTCCCCGGCGCGGGGCGGTGTTCGAGCCGTTGGGGGGCGGTTCGGTGTTGTCCATCCCCGCGCCGGGAGTCTTTGGTCTGTCCGATGGCCAGGGCCGTGAAGGCGTCCGGGCCGCCGGGCAGAAGTCATGGGGTAGGCGTGCGGTTCATTGGCCACCGGTCCGGGCCGAGCACAGCGCGCACGGTCTTGCCGCCGTCTTCCTGCGGCAGGAACCAGGTGACCCGGGCTCCCAGGCGGGCGACGTGCCACAGGCCGCGGCCCTTTTCCCCACGGATGGCGGCCTCCCAGTCAGGGAAGGCCGGAACAGTGTCGGAGACGTCGAAGACGATGGCGCCGGCATCCGTGAGGGACACAGCCAGGGAAAGTCTGCGGTCCTCCAGGGGCATGTGGGTGAGCAGGCCGTGGCGTATGCCGTTGTCCACGAGCCGGCTGACGACTTCCACGGCGCGCATCATGTCGCCGCCCCAGTTCATCGCGGTGACCGTTGTTCGGGTCCATAAGCGGGCCGTCAGGACTGCGCGCCGGATGCCGGGAAGCTCGGTGGTCCTGCGGAGCAGAACCGAACCGGCGGAGGAGAGGGATTCGGGAGCGGTCACGGCACCTCGCTCAGAGAGTCCGGCGCCTTTACGCACCCGATTTCGACCAGCAGCTCGAGTAACTCCTGGACCGCCCACCCCATTCGTCGCAGGTGGCTCACGGCCTTCCCGTAGTAGCCCGGTATCTCGGCCTGGATCGACTGACGGGCGCTGCCGATAACCTGCACGGCCCGCGGATCCTGCTTCTCGACCTCGAATGTGGTGGCGATCCCTACGAGCTGCATCAGGTCGCCGCGCAGTCGCTGGCCCAGGTCTTCCACCCGCTCCTCGGGCGGTGCCACGGTGTCGAGAACATCGCCGGCGTCGTCAAGCAAGGCGTCCCCGTCGTAGGGCTTCCAGGCGCGGACCGCCCGGAGCGCTGCCCGTAAGGCTGCCTCGCCCGGGAGCTGCGCGGGTTCCATCGAGTGGTTCCACCTGGGCACGGCCCAACTCGTGCGGCTGGGGAGCATGGTCGCGGTCACCGGCTCTCGACCTCCCTGCGGAGGTCGCACCACACGCCCGTTCCCTGGTCGTTGCTGCCCCAGGCCCCATCGTTCTCCTTCACCAGTGCGGCGACGAGGGCGAGACCCCTGCCCGCTTCGGCGTCGTCATCTGCGGGGTGGGGCTCGATGGTGGCCGGCATTCCGTCGTCGACCGTGATGCGGAGAAAGCCGCCCCGGAGGATGAGGCGGAGCCGGATCTCCTGGGTGCCGCTGTGGAGGAGGGCGTTCGTCAGCAACTCGGACACGATCAGCATCGCGTCGTGCATCAATGCCTCGCATCCGCCGAACCGGAGTTTCGCGGCAGCGATCCGGCGCATGGTGCCGATGCGCCATGCGTCCTCTTGGCGGGGCAGCATGTCATTGCGGCGCGGAGCAACCCGAATACATTCGTCCATCAGGTCCCCGTCACGGCGCAGGCCGGGATAAGGCGCCCGTGCGGCTGTCGTCGTCATCACGTCCTCTGGGGGGAGCGCGGGGCCAGCAGGGGGGATTCAGCGGCGTCTAAGGCGCTTCGACGGGTGCGCCCCGAGGCCGGGAGGTGGGCAGTCGTCATGTCGTTTGCCTCGTGCTCGCGGTCGGTTCGGTGCCCTGCCCATCCCTTACGGGGGCGAAGGAGCGGGCAGGGCCGTCAACGGCCAGTCGCGCGGACGGCGGCTGGCGGTAACCAGGTAACTCTGGTGAGTGGCAGGCTGGTTAGGGCGATCGGATGCTGATCCGACAGAAGACCCTAGGGTGATTTGACTGTCGCTTTGCCTGGCGGGCGCGCAGCGTAACCGCTACGGTGCGGGCATGAAAGCCACGCGCAATGAGGCTCTTGAGGCGTGGATGGAAGAGCACGGCTACAGCTCCAATAGCCTGGCTGAAGCGGTGAATCAGGCCCATGAGCGCCTTACCGGACGGCCCGGCGGACTGGACGGCTCCTCCATCCGGGGCTGGAAGGCGGGCAAGGTCCGGTGGCCCAAATCCGCCCAGCGAGCAGCACTTGAGGACGTCAGCGGCCTGCCCGCAGCCGCTTTAGGGTTCGTCCCACGGGGCCGGACTCCGTCCGCCCCAGCCCCACCGCAGGAGGACCCCGATATGAAGCGTCGTAACCTCGTCGGCGGCATCGCTGCTGCCGCAGCAGCAGCGGCCGCGCCCGGCACCGTAGGACCCCGCCGTATTGGCACGAGCGACATCGAGCGTCTACAGCGACGCTTCGCCGAGATCATCGCCAGTGACCACCGCTACGGCGGCCAGCTCGTCATCGAGCAGCGAGCCGCCGCGCTCGCCGACGAGGCACTGAACCTCCAGAACGCCGGCAGCGCCACCCAGCGCGTACGCAACAACCTCTACGCGTGCGCCGCCTCGTTCCGTTCCTCCGCGATGTGGGCGGCGATCGACGGCCGCCGATACTCCGACGCCAAGGCGCACATGCGCGAGGCCCAGGCCCTCGCCGAGATGAGCGGTGACCAAGAGATCAAGTTCCGCATCTGGAGCCATACGGGAACCATGTTCCGGCACATCGGCCGGCCCGCCGAAGCCTCTGCCGCGAACGACGTCGCGCGCAACCTGCACATCACGCGCCGGGATCCGATGTTCGCCTCCCTCGGCTTGGCCCGTCACGGAGCCATCTTTGGCGCGGCCCAGGACCGCGCCAGCGCCCGCCGCGCGTTCGCCCAGGCCGAGGAAGCCCTTGATCGCGCTGACCCTCACGCCTACCGGCCAATGTGGCTGCTCGCCTTCTACGACCAGGCTGAGCTGCATTCACTCGCGCTCTCTGCCTACCTCTGCCTCGGTGACTACCCGACCGCGGAATCCCACGCCCACCGCTGCCTGTCCACCCTGCGGCCGCACATGCGCCGGTCCCACGCCATCACCACCACGCGCCTCGCACACGCTCAACTCGCCCAAGGCGACGTCGAAGCCGCCACGGCCACCGCCATGAAGGTTCCTGCCGACGCCGCTACCCAACACGCCCGTGTGTCCCGGATGTTGCAAGAATTCGGTGCAGCGCTGCGTGCGCGGGCGCCGCGTAGCTCCACCGTGCAGACCTGGACCGAGCACACCCGCGACGCCTGGAAGGCCACCGCATGACCACTGCGCCCGTGACCGAACTCCGCACGTTCACCGATCTGGAGCTCATCCGTGGTGACGTGATCGACGTGTACGCGGAGGTTCGTGCCCCGCTGCTCCATCTGCCGAACTATGCGATCCACGCGTTCGGCGAGCGGCTGGACCGGCACGGTGCCGAGCCGGGGTTCACAGCCGTCCTCGCATACGCGGACGATCAGCCGGTCGGCTACGTCTACGGCAACCGCATCGAGCATGGTGACCGGTACTGGCAGCGCACCACCCCGGAACCGGCGGAGGAATATACCAGCCGCCCGGCCGTGGCCTTG
Source organism: Streptomyces sp. NPDC001393 (assembly GCF_053597455.1). NCBI lineage: Bacteria > Bacillati > Actinomycetota > Actinomycetes > Kitasatosporales > Streptomycetaceae > Streptomyces > Streptomyces sp. NPDC001393. The sequence continues at coordinate 4,284 of NZ_JBSFIH010000075.1, read as the reverse complement.
AAGGAGATCGGCGTACGGCCAGCGCGGCGGAAGACCGGCACCGCCCGGCGAATGCACGACACCTTCCTCGCCACGCGAGATGAGCCGAACGTGACGCTCATGGTGAACCCAGCGGCCGGCGACGGGAAGGTCCACAGCCTCTACGAGTCGTGGGGCTACCGCGACATCGGTCAGAGCCAGCCATCAGCGGCCTCGCCGGTCCTCACCGTCATGATCCGCGCCACCCATTGACGCGGGCGGGCGGCACAGGCCCAGGCTGGCCGCGATTCTGGCAGTCTCGCCAGGCTCCGGTGGTCGCGTCTGGGACGACCTTGCGGTGCCCGGTGTCATCACCGCATCCGAACCGTCTGGATAGCCCGTTCACCGGGCTGCACCCAGGTGCGTTCGGGAAGCTCAACCGTTGTGATCCGGCCAGGTTCGTCTCCTGCTGTTTCTGGGTTCGTCTGGTTCGTGACAGGGTGATACCTGTTGACTGCTGTTTCGGAAGGGCGATTATGTGACGGCACCGCCGCGGCTGGCTCGAATGCACCGTGTTCTCATCGGTGTGGTCGTGACCGGTGCCTCGATCATCGCTGGTATCGGCTTCGCCGGCTCCTACGCGGCCGTCCGTGAGCTGGCCATCAAGAAGGGCTTCGGGAAGTTCGCCTATGTCTTCCCGATCGGCATCGACGCCGGTATCTGTGTCCTGCTGGCCCTGGACCTGTTGCTGACCTGGATCCGCATCCCCTTCCCGCTGCTGCGGCAGACGGCCTGGCTCCTGACGGCCGCCACCATCGCCTTCAACGGGGCGGCGGCCTGGCCCGACCCGCTGGGCGTGGGCATGCACGCGGTGATCCCGGTCCTGTTCGTCGTCGCGGTCGAGGCCGCCCGGCACGCGATCGGACGGATCGCCGACATCACAGCCGACAAGCACATGGAGGGCGTCCGCCTCACCCGCTGGCTGCTCTCACCTGGCCCCACCTTCCTTCTCTGGCGCCGCATGAAGCTGTGGGAGCTGCGCTCCTACGACCAGGTCATCAAGCTCGAACAGGAACGCCTCGTCTACCAGGCCGGCCTCCGCTCCCGTTTCGGCCGTGCCTGGCGCCGCAAGGCCCCGGTGGAGTCGCTGATGCCGCTGCGCCTCGCCCGCTACGGCGTCCCCCTGGCCGAGACGGCCCCGGCCGGGCTGGCCGCCGCGGGCATTGACGAGCTTCCGATTCAGTTCACCGCCGAGCGGACCACGGTTCCGCCTCGGCGGCAGAGCTCCGAACTCGAGGCCGCCGTCGACCAGGAGAAGGAACCGGCGCCGGTGCGCGGCGCGCAACCCCAACTGGTGGAGCAGCTGCGAACTGTCCCCGGGGAGCCGTGGCACGGCCTGGCGGACGAAGGGAACACCCAACACCTCGCCAGCGCCTACCAGGACTGGATCGCCGCCTTCGGATTCGTGCCCACGAACTCGCAGTTCGCTGTGTGGCTCCAAGACCAGTACGGCATCGCCACCGCGGCCGGCGGGCCACTGTCCGACGAGCAACTCGAACCCCTGCTGCAGCTCCTCAAGCAGCGCCACACGCCCGCAGCCGAGGACGGGACCGAACCCCAAGACCCGAGCGACGCGGACGACGGCTGGGGTGACTACTTCTACAACGCCTGGCTCGCGTACGCGCAGGAGCACGGGGCCTACCCCGACGCGGACGCCCTGGCCGCGTACGTCTACGAGCGGGACCAGATCACCGGCGGCAGTGGCCGGCCCGTCACAGGCGCGGACGTGGAGTACTTCGTCTCCACCTTCCGGCAGCGCGAGTTCGACGAGACTAAGCCGCCCGCCGACGGGGAAGCCACCGAGCCCGCCGCGCAGGCACCCGCCGACGATTCCCTCCCGAACGAGGAGGAGTCTGCGCAGACAACGGCCGGCGCGGGCGCGTACCCCGCCAAGGAGGCGCGCAGCCCCTGGGTGAGCGCCCCCATCGACAAGCCGCCGGGCGACGACGCGACCGGGGAGCACGCCGCGCTCACCACCGTCGACCGCTACTACCTCGCCTGGACCGAGTACCAGACCGAGCACGGCGAGAAACCCAAGGCCGAGCAGCTCTCCGCCTACCTCGCCAGCAAGAAGGGCATGACCGGCCGCGGCGGAAAGCCGGTCAGCCCGTCCACCCTGCGCCGCTACCTCCTGCCGTTCCGTGTCTACAACTTCTGGGCGGAACAGCGGGTGCGCAACGAAGCCCCGTCGCTCGATGCCATTGCGCAGGAGTGCGCAGCCCACGGGGTCACCGCGCAGCACAACCGGCCCCTCACAGCCGACTACATCGCCGAGCAGGCCGTCGACTTCGAACGGCGCTGGCAGGCACTGACCCGCCACCACGCGCAGCCACAGCAGTAACAAGCCTCGCCCTGCTCGTCACTACGCAGTGGGTCATCGCCCGCTCGCGCGTGGGCGAGGTGCTGGGCCCGGACGACGACGTCGTCGCGTCCGAGGACCAGCGCCATTCCGACGGGCAGCCGGTTCGTCCCGAGCCCGCGGACGCGGCGAAGCCGAAGTCCGTGGTGCCGATGTGGCGTGCGGGGCTGTCCTGGGCAGCGTTGTCAGTGGACTACCAGCGCATCCTGCAGGCCCTGGCGGACCGGAACCGGTTCGGGCAGTGTCCGCTGACGTGCCAGGAGATGGCCGCCTGCTTCGGTCTGGACCCGGTGCCGGGGAAGGTCGCGTACCTGGATCTGGGCTGACCAGCCGAGAGGCTGACCTCGGCGTTTTCGGCCCGTGGCCCGACGTTCCCCTTTGGTCCCCGTTCGTCACTGCCCGATCGGGCACGCAGGGGGCACGTTGACTTCTCCCCGCTCCGACGGGACCGCACTGCTGGACAGCGAAGTTGCAGGTCGCGATCATCGTGTCCATGACCATTCTGGTAGTGCTGCTTGCAGTGGTGTTATTGGTGTTCGTCTTCGGTGTAGCCAGCGACAGACGCGCACGACGGCGTGGAGGTAGGAACCGAGACAGCCGCAGCATCTCACTCGGGGCGCGGCAGGCTCGGCGTGATCTTCGTGTCTGGGAGCGCGAGTCATTGGCCAACAGGAGGGCGGGACTCCCCCGGAGGAACCACCACACGCAATGACTGGACGGCTCCCGAACCACCATTCCCCTCCCAGCCGGCTACCTGCCGTCCGCTGCCCTGGAGCCAGCCTCCGACTGACCCTGGCCCGCCCCGGCCACAGGTTCGCGCCTGTCATCGCCCCGTGCCGTGACCGGCTCCGGGTGCTCCCATGCCTCGGGCAGCAGCAGCACGGCCAGGTTCGCCGCTGCCACGAGCACCGCACCTGCCAGCAGTGGTGCCGAGGTGCCGAGGAGGGTGGCAACCGGAACGGCCACGGCCAGGCCCAACGGGCGGGCGGCAAACGAGATCAGCGCGTCGAAGGAGCCTACCCGCCCGAGCACCTCCTGCGGGATGCGGCGCTGGATGGCGGTCTCCCACAGCGGGCTGAGCACTCCTAGACCGAACATCGCCAGGAAGTACGCAGACGCCGCCCAGGGCAGCGCCAGTTCCAGCCCGAAGGCCGCCAGCGGCAGCGCGAAGACGGCCGCGCCCACGGCCACGCCGACCAGCGGGCGGCGCATCGGCATCCGTCTGCGGCAAAAGCATGGACACCGAGAGTCAGGGCCGGGAGCGGCCCGCAGAAGGGGACGACTCCGTCGACGTGCACCTTGCACGCTGGCGCGGCAAGGCCCCGTTCGACGCGCGGGTGGAGGGGATCATCACCCGCATTCAGCTCCTGGCCAAGCATGTCGGCCAAGCCAAAGACCGCGCCCTGGCCGAGGTTGGCTTGCAGGAGTTCGAGTTCGCCACACTGCACCGGCTCGGCGCGCGCGAGGCCCCGGGGCGGGCCACCCCCTCCGAGCTAGCGGCTGAACTCATGCTCTCCCCTGCTGGCATGACAGGCCGTCTGGACACCCTTGAACAGTCAGGTCTGGTGCGGCGTGTGCGCAGCAGTCAGGACCGACGCCGGGTGGACGTGGAGCTCACCGAGGCGGGGCGCACCCGCTGGCTGGCCGCGATGGAGCTGCGCGGGCAGGCGGAGGACTCGATGGTCGCCCCGCTCGACCCGGCAGAGCAGGACGCACTCAGCGCCCTGCTCAAGCGGATGCTGATCCAGGCGGAGGCAGACAGCCGCCACCGGTGAACCCCGAGTCGATGGTGTTGCTTCTCGCCGTCAGGTCTCAGACGTCATCCGCTTTCCGAACGTGATCGTTTGGTTCGGGCTGGATGGGCATGAACTCCGGTTGATGACGGGAGAGATGGGGGCGGTTCGTCC
>NZ_JBSFIH010000074.1:0-35031 GCF_053597455.1 Streptomyces sp. NPDC001393 | reverse complement strand
CGCGCGTGAGTTGACGGCCATCTGAGCGTCGAACATCTCGGCGGTGGTGTCCGGCGTACTGGCGAACCGGTAGATACCGGCGTTGTTGATCAGAACGTCCACCTCGCCTGCTTCAGCGGCAAGACGCAGGACATCTTCAGAGCTACTCAGATCCGCAGCAACGAACCGAGCCTTCCCGCCTGCGGCAGCGATCTCTTTGACAGTCTCAGCACCCCGCTGCTCGTCCCGCCCGTGGACGATGACCGAGGCCCCCAACGCTGCCAGGCGCAGGGCCACGGCCCGGCCGATGCCAGCTGTGGCGCCGGTGACAAGAGCGGTGGATCCGTCCAGTTCTGCAGCCATGGAAAGCACCTCCAAGCCGAGAGGAACGACGTGCTGTCGGTTGTTCCTCGTGTAACTGATGATCCTGATGGCTCATGCCATGGCGACGACGGACCCACGCCGGGACCGATCGTTGATCATGGTCCAGCCCGGGGCCGTGGCCACGCGGTCTTGGGAGGCCGGCGAGCTCGCCTTCGCTGATCACGTCCGCGGGCGACTGGAACGCGCCGCACTGCCGCCGGGGGGTGCCTCTATGTGGTACGTCAAGGAAATCGGGCTGCGTCGTGATGGGCTGCCGGGCAGCATGGCGGGGTGTCTGATCTGCCGTGAGACGACGTTGCGTACTTTTTCGATCCTGATCTGATGGGTTCGCTGCCGGACGTGCGTGTCCCGGATGCCTCGGTGGAGGACTGGCAGGCATTCCTTGATCTCGTCGGTGAGCGGGGCTGGCAGTGCCAGTACTCCAAGGGCGAGACGGTGCTGCCGGCGCCCAGGGCGGATGCAGTGCTCTCCCGCCCGGCCGACGCCGAGTGCCCTGAGCTGCGGGTCTGGCTGTCAACCGAGGTGCTGGCGATCTTCCGTTTCCATGCGGTGGAGGAGATCGACTTCGATGTAGATCTGCGGGAGCTCCAGGGGCAGGAGCGACTCGATCTCTTCTGCCGTTTCCTGCGGGACATCGGTCGACGGCTGGGAAAGCCGGTACTGATGGATTTGGAGGGCGATTACGGTCATCCGGTACTCGGGTTCGATGTTGAAGCCGATCGTGTCTTGCGCCTGGCTGAACCGCCGGTTATGTGAGGGCAGTTGTGGTATGCGGTTCGTAGAAGGTTTCGTCGCGGAGCATGGCGAAGAGCACATCGGCTCGTCGTCTGGCGAGGCAGAGCAGGGCTTGGGTGTGGCGTTTGCTCTGGTTGATCTTCTTGTCGTAGTAGGTCCTAGAGGCCGGGGCGGCCAGCGACGCGAACGCGGAGAGGAAGAAGGCTCGTTTGAGCTGCTTGTTTCTCCGCCGGGACGGTTGCTCACCGCGGATCGAGGAGCCTGAGCTCCTCGTCGCTGGGGCGAGACCTGCGTAGGCGGCCAGGTGGGCTGCAATGGGAAAGCTGCTGGCGTCGCCGACGTCGATGAGGATCCTGGCTCCGGTCCTGACGCCGATCCCCGGCATGGACGTCAGGACCTTTGAAAAAGGGTGACTCTGCAGCAGTCCTACGGGGACTCGAGCGAGTCCCCCGACTGCGGGCCCGCCGACAGTGACATGGGCGGGCCCGCGCTCAGCGACCTGGACCGGGTGGGTCGGACCACGACAGTCATTCAGTCAGTGCGTCGCGGTGACAGGAAGCCAGGACTTCCTGCGGGCAGACATCCTGCCTGCCGGCCAGCAGCTGCGGGCCCTCGGCACGGAGGATGGCCGCCCTCTGAGCGTGGCCCGAGCCAGTGGTACCCGATGCGACGGGACCACTGGCTTCTCGGCCCTACCATGTGCATGGTTGTAGCGTGCCGGTGCGGTCAGAGCCGACCTGCCACGAAGTCGGCCACCTGGGTGCCGAGTTGCTGGCCCGCGTGGTTGTCAAGGGAGGTGTGCTGGCCGGACCAGATCCGGCTGAGCCACGCTTCGGTGGCGGCGTCCTGGAAGCCGGTGAAGGTTCGAGTGACGCCCTTCGAGGTCACCGCGAAATGATGCCGCGCCCCGTAGAGTCCGGCGAGCGTCGTTGCCGCGGCCTGGCTGAGAGCGCCGTGAGCGCCCGGATAGGACGGATCCGGTGCGGTCGGCAGCAGAGGGGTCCAGCTGGGATCCCCGACGATGCTCGGGTTGTAGTGCGTACCGCCGAGCCGGATGGCCGTCACGGGCCGCCAGACGTGGTAGACATACTTGGCGTCGTACATCGCGATCGCGGTGTCGGCGAGGGACAGGTCGAGCCGGGCGAAGACCTTCACCGCCTTCTCCAGGTTCGCGTTCTGGGAGGTGACGAGGTTCTGCGTGATCTGGTTCCAGACGTTCCATACGGGTGCCGCCGCCCAGAACTTCGCGGCTGCCGTCTGACCGGGAGTGCGGATGGTGCTGGTCTTGCTCCCCAGGCTCTTGACCTCGTTCAAGGCGGTGGCGTACGCGGCGCTGCTCACGGCCGGCGGCGGTGCCGGGCGGAACTGCCGTCCGTCGTCCAGTACGAACGGCTTGACCGAGCCCCAGTCGGTGAACACCGGTGTCTGGAAATTGGGAGGGGTGGGCCGGTAGTCCCCGGCCTTGTCGCCGGGGCGGAACTGCGGCGGCTTGGCTGAGGATCCGTCATTGGACCGCAGGGTGATCAGCCTGCGGGCGACCTCCGCTCCCACACCAATACCCGCCTGCTTGCCCGGGCCGCCGGATATCGCGGACAATTGGCTGCTCAGCCGCTGGTTCAAGCCTGCGCGCCTGGCCGGGTAAAGGGCGACCAGCACATCGTGGGCCGCCTGGTCCGCTGCGGCGTCCGCACGAGCGCCTCTTGGCGCCGTCACCGAGAACACGTAGGCGGGGCCGGCCCGGGTGATCGATATCACCGCGTCGTACTCGGCAGCCTGCAGAAGCGCGAAGCTGCGCGTGGGTTGGACGGTGGACGGCTGCGCCTTCGGATTGCTGAGGATGGTGACGAGCTCGCGGTTCCACTCCACGACCGACATCCCTGCCCCCGTCGCGGCGGTGCGCAGGGCCGGCAAGTGAGCGGTGGTGGACCCGAAGGCCGGGCCGGCGAGTCCGGCTGCCAGCGCGGCTCCGGCAAGTATGGCGAGTGTCTTCTGCTTTCCACCCATGTTCTGTGGCTCCTTGTCGCTGGTGGCGGGTTGTGACAACTGGCGGTCATGCGCGTGGCTCATCTGTGTCGGCCACGCGAGCGTGATGGTGTCGGGGTGGTGCGGGCCGGCAGCCAGGTCGAGATGCCGGCGGTCGTGGAGGACGAGTTGCTCGGCGGGTTCCGCGGCAGCTGCGACGGGGCCGGGGTCGTCCAGGGCCCTCCGGTCCATGAGGGCCTTCCGGCGTAGCAGCCAGGCGCGTTCGGCTCCGGGGGCCAGCACTTGGTGCATCTCGCGGCGCAGATCTGGCGCATGCGTATATGCCTCGTGCGGGGGCGGGGCGTCGATGCCCTTGCCGCTGTTCGGGGTGACGTCCACGCTCACACCTCCGCCGGTACGCAGGGGCCGGCGCCGCAGCGTTGACACAGCACCGTGTCGTCGTGGGGGCCGCCGCGATCGAGTGCCGATGGGCGGGCAGCGGACCGCATGGGCACCTGGGCCGGGCCCGGGCAGCCGTCGATGGGACACGGCTTGTGGGTCGCGAAGGACCACTCGGCGGGGGTGTCGGGTGGCCTTTCGCCGCGGCCGCCCCCGGTGGTCCGTCGCTGTGCTGCGGCGCCGGCCCCGGCAGGGGGTCGCAGCTCGTGCGGAGCGTCCGGCCCGGTCATGGCGAGCACCTCAGGCAGGCGCGGACTTCGCGGCCGCTGCGTGTCTGGCGAATCTCGGTCGACTGGGCGAGGAACTGGACGATGCCGGTGCCACGGCCGTGTTCGTCGGAGGCGATGCCGGGGCGATGACGCTCCACGGCCGCGCCGGAGTCGGTGACCACGATGTGCAGAGTTTCGTGATCGAGGGCGAGCAGCAGGGTCATGCGCTCATGGCCGTACTGGGCAGCGTTGGCGGCGAGTTCGTCGACGATGAGAATGGCGGAGTCCCGCTCACCCGCGGGCACACTCCAGGTCTCCAGCAAATCGGCTGCGAAGTGACGAGCGGCGGAGACGTGCGCCTCCTGCGCCGGCAGGGTGAGCAGTGCATGGCGACGGCAGGGCCGGCCGAGCAGTGAAGTCGGGCTGGGGGAATCGGTCACGAACATGGTCTTCTGGCTCTTCTGTCGATGTGCGGAGACCGGAACGGGGTGACCGCAAGCAATTCGGGGGTGGTCGGTAGGCCGGATCCTGATCCTGCGTGGGCGCGCTCAATCAGTTCCACGGACGACACATGTCGGATGGTTCGAGCTATTTGCCTTTTTTGTTCCGATTCCTGCGCGTCATGTCAATGTCGGCGCCTGTCTGGGCTCAGCTGCCTCTGTCCAGAGCTGGCTGTTGCGCGGCCGGACTGGGCACCGGCAGTTCGGCCCCCTCGCCGGTGGTCTTCCGGACGACCCCGTGGAAGCGTCGCACCGTAGACCTGGGACGGACGTCCGTGCCTACATTTCGGCCGGATCGCGGTCCGCCGCGTGCAGAGGTGATGGATCCTCTTCTCCGGGTTGTACGGACTTCGGGAAAAGAAGAGTCGTGCGCGCCCCGTCGGCCCGCTCATGCATGAAGTCAGCTGCGGACTGGGCTGGTTCGACGGAGCGGGGGCGAGAGTGACCAGGGCCCGGAAACCGTCGGCGCGTCGCGGGAAGGGCCAGGGTGCCGCTTTTCACCTCCTCCGGCGGAAGCGGAGATGTATGCCGCCGCCCCCTTTCGCACAGCCGTGCCCGCCCGTGTACGCGGCCGGCACCCGCGGGGCCCGGCGCGGGATGGCCGACCGGCCCCCTGGGGAGGTCGCGTGAGGGAAGCAGGTCAGAGCCCCACGACCGAGCTGCAGAACTGCCCGGGTACCGACACAGCCGCCCGAGACATGTCGTGCAGGGGAAGCAGCCGCCGCAGCTGACCGGCCCCGCGATGTGTGGCACCACCGCGGACAGATCGATCGGATGGCTGCTTCAACCCACCCCTCGACCCTCGACCTGCTGGTCGCGTACCCGGACGGGCTTCACCTTGATCAACCTGGCCGGGGTGATCCTTCCCGGCTGGCGGCGGCCGACTCGACCATCAGCCGCCTCCGCGCGCTGGCTGCCGCTCAGCCCCTCGGTCATACAGGTGCCGGTGGCGGCCTCCGAAGCCGCCACACTCATCGGCCGCGAGCCTTGTCGGACGGTCCCGCCGATCCCGGAGCCACGCGGCGCGGCGGGATCGAGGGGCTACGGTGATCACGAGCGTGCCCGTCCAGCCGGTGTCACGGGCAGAAACCTCTTCCATGGCCATCAGCTGGACGTCCTGTGCGCGCCCCTCCAGCTCGGTCCACCGGTCTTGAGGCGGCCCGGTGCTTGTCGAATGATCGGGGTCCCTCGCCGCGGAGCGCCCGGCCTTTCGAAGGCGACGTCGTCTTGGCCTCTTGTGCCACCAATCCTCACGCCCTGCTGCTGCCGTCATGCCACTGGGCGACCGGCCGCCCAGTGACATGACCGCCATGGTCTGGCCTCACGCTCGGATGGTGACCAGCTTCTGACCGTTGCCCGCGAGGATCTCGAAGTGCTCGATGGCTCCCGGAGCCATGGCGACCGCTCCTGGGATCGTGGTGCCGGGAGGGTACTCGCCTGCCCGCCAGGTAGCGCCGTCCGTCCTGGCCCCGCCGGGCCCGACCGCCTGCAGCCGACAGGTGATTCCGGCGGGTGCCCCTCCTGCGGAGATCTGCAGGACACTGCCCCAGGCAGAGGGCGAGACCTTCACCGAGGCGGAGACGCCGGTGGCGGGATCGCTCCCGGAGAAGGTGCGCCAGACGGTCGGCGCGGTCGGCCCGGGCGGCCTCGCCTGACTGCCCACGGATCCGATGGCCGCCAGCCATGTGCCACCGGCCGCTGCCGCGATGAACGTCAGCGAGACCGCAGCGCCGGCCAGTTGCAGACGCCAAGACCTGCGGCGCCTGGCCGCAGCCTGCTGGAGCAGCCTCTCCAGCACACCCCCCTCTGGGGTCTTCGACACCGCGAACGCGGCGGGCCGTTCGGGCAGCGGGGAGCCCTGCGCGCTTTCGGCTGCCCGTACCATCAGTCGGTCGGTCAAATCCGTTTCGGCCGCCAGCACCGTCTGGCCCGAGGCTTCGGCTTCGGTCACCGTCGCCAGCAGCGCAGGCAATCCCGCCAGCTGGGCGTGTTCGGCCCGGCATTCGGTGCATGCCGCGAGGTGGATGCGCACCTGTTCCATTTCCGCCGAGGGCAGCGTGCCCAAGACGTAACCTCCCAGCGTCAGCCGGAGGGCGTCGTGCTCCGCACTCATGGTCGCCGCCTCCTGCCCGCCACGGTCATGGCTCGATCCCCCGTTCCTGCAGCGCCAGCCGCAGGGCGTGCAGGGCGTAGTACGTCCGCGACTTCACTGTGCCCAGCGGGACGCCCAGCACCTGTGCGGCCTCCGCCATGGTCCGGCCCCGATAGTAGGTCTCCAGCAGGACGGCGCGGTGGTCCGGGGACAGTGACCGGACGGCTTCGGCAACCGCCCAGCTCTGCAGTGCCTGCTCGATCTCGTCCTTGCCCGGCTTCTGCTCGGCGGCTCGCTCCAGCACATCGCCGCCGGCCTCGGCCGGCCTGGACTGCCGGGCCCGGTGGGCGTCGATGACCAGGTGTCGAGCGACCGTACACAGCCATGCCCGGGCCGGACCGCGTGCGGGGTCGAACGCGGCGGGATGCTGCCACGCTCGCAGCAGTGTCTCCTGTACCACGTCCTCTGCCCATTGCCAGTCTCCTGAGGTCAGTCGCAGCACGTAGTGGAACAGGGCTCCTGAGTGCTCCGTGTACAGCGTGCGCAGCAGTTCCTCATCCGCGGTCGAAAGGGTCCCTCTATCAGAGACACGGTGCGCGGAGCGATCCGGATCGGTCCTTGAACCACGTTTTCGGGAACTCCAGGGCATACCACGATCATCAGGCATATGCGCCGCTTTGTCCTGCACGAACAGCTCGGCACGGGTCACGCACTGTGAGTGCTGCAGGTGGTACACCCTTGCGGCGTTACGACCTCGCCATGGTCAAGCATGCGCGGGTCCGGACCGGCTGAACTGCAGCGATCCCATGAAGTCCCACAAAAGGTGCGTATCAATCGAACCGCTGCAGCCATGCCGTCCGTGGAGGCGAACAAGAACCGGCTTACGCGCAACTCCTCATCGCTTCCCCTGCGGCAAGGGGTGGAACAGGGGTGACCGAAATGCACCACGCGACGCACGCGCTCTCGCCCGGCCCGGCTCCCCCGCCCCCGTGCATCGAAGCCGGTGCCACTCTGCAGCCCCGACCGATGTCCAGCACACACCACGCCGATGGCGCTACGCACAGTGATCGGCGGCTGAGCGGCGACCGGGGCAGAACTCCATCCGGGCCAGTGTGCCCATCACCCGTATGGGCGACGCCGACCTGCCCCGAGTCGCTCGCGGCTGCCTGCTCGGGCGAACTGCCGCGTGCCGCCTTCATCCTCGTGGCGCGGCAGGGCGGATGCGCAGCGCGGAGCACCTCGAGGCGGGCAGCCGGCACGGGGCGGTACCCAGGCTCGCTCCCTGGGTCCGTGAGGGACGCGTGCCCATGAACGCGCCATCCACCACATCCCTGCGGTTGCGTGCGCCCGAGCCGGCGCAGTTCCCGTCTCCGCCTGATCAGTGAGGAACGCACACCATGTACGTGAACCTTCGCCCACCAACTCGGCGATCCCGTGCTGCGGCCGGGCTGGCCGTCGCCACCATCGCCACCGCCGGTGCGCTGGGACTCCTCAGCTCATGCGGCCCGTCGTCGCATCCCTCGTCCTCCGGAGCCGGCGTCATCACGCCCGGTCCGGGTCAGCACCAGACCCCCGGGATGCCCGGTGCCACGGGGTCGGGGAAAGCGGCGGGCTCCGCTCCCGGCGCCTCCCCGATGCCCAGCATGAGCATGCCCATGAGTACCTCGAGCACGGGCGCGGCGGCCGCGCCGGTGACCGGGAATGCCGTCGCGATCAAGAACTTCGCATTCTCTCCGGCCACGTTGCAGGTCAAAGCGGGCACGACGGTGACGTGGACGAACCAGGACACCGACGCCCACACCGTCACCAGCGCCGCATCGGGTGGCCCCCTGCACTCGGCCGCCCTGGCCACCCACGCCACCTACAGCTACACGTTCACCAAGCCCGGCACCTACGCCTACATCTGCACCATCCATCCGTTCATGACCGCCACCGTGGAGGTGACCCAATGACCGACTACTACGACCGTCACGACGGAGCACCGGCCGACGACGCCGGCCAGCCCGACACGGAACACGGTATGACCCGGCGTCAACTCATGCGTCACGCCGGATGGTTCGGCGGCGCGGTGGTGCTGACCGTGGCCAGCGGAGAGGTGATCAGCCACATCGCGGACTCCCGGGACACCAACGCCGGGGCTGCCGCCGAGGCCGTCGCAGCGGGAAGCGGCACGCTGCGGTTCGTCCAGGTCTCCGACAGCCATATCGGGTTCCAGGGCCCGGCGAACACGGACGTGGCCGGCTCATTCACCGAAGCGATCCACCAGGTCAACTCACTCGGATTCAGACCGGACTTCGTCATGCACAGCGGCGACCTGACCCACCTGTCCACGGCCGGGCAGTTCGACCAGGTCAAGCAGATGATGACCGGAATGCAGACAGACCGCGTCTTCACCGTACCGGGCGAACACGACTCCATCGGCGACGCAGGCCGCGCCTACCGGCAGACCTTCGGCAAGGGCACGCTCGGCGACGGCTGGTACAGCTTCGACACCCATGGCGTGCACTTCATCGCCCTGGTCAACACCCTGAGCCTGGAGAAACTCGGGCACCTCGGCAACGCGCAGATCGACTTCGTACGCAAAGACCTGGCGGGACTGCCATCGGACACCCCCATCGTGGTCTTCAGCCACATCCCGCTGTTCGCCATGTACCCGAAGTGGGGCTGGAGCACCGACGACGCCCTCAAAGTCATCGCCCTCCTGCGCCGCTTCTCCTCCGTCACCTGTCTCAACGGACACGTCCACCAACTGTTCACCAAGACAGAGGGCAACATCACCTTCCACTCCGCCACCACCACCGCCTACCCCCTGCCCAAACCGGGCCGCGCCCCCGCCCCCACGCCCCAGGTCGTCCCTGCCCGGCAGCTCAAGGACGCACTCGGCATCCGCAGCGTCGGCTACCGCCAAGGCGACCGCGAACTGGCCATCAAGGACCAGAGGCTGGCATGAACACCCAAAGATTCCTCGTCCCTACCCTACGGGCGGCGACCGCCGCAACCCTCGCCGCCGGCGGATACATCCACGCCCAGCTCTACATCGACGGGTACCGCTTCATCCACATCATCGGCCCCCTGTTCCTGCTCCAGGCCAGCGCATCCTTCGCCCTCGCTGCCCTGCTGCTGATCGGGACACCACCCCCGCTGCTGAGGATCTCCGAGGCAGGCGTCGCGCTCGGCGCCCTCGGCGGCTTCACCGCTTCGCGCACCGTTGGCGTGTTCGGATTCACCGAGCGCGGTCTGCAACCGGCACCACAAGCCGTCCTCAGCCTCCTCGCTGAAACCGGCACGCTGCTGCTCCTCGCCATCTGGCAAGTGAGCGCGACCAGACAACGCCGCGCTGCCCGACCGCCCGTCAGTACACCCATCCGGAACCGATCCATCACCCGTACACCACCCAAGTGAACCACCACCACGACGGGTCACGTCGGGACAGTAAATCGTTCGGCGAACTCCACGGCCTCGGCCTCATCAACGTCGTCCGCAGCGACCGAGGCGCCGCCAAGCTACGCAAGCGGTTCCCGAACGTTCGGAGCCGATCTCGGTGCACGCGTCGAAGCTGCTGCACAAATCGCTGACGCTGCAGGGCAAGAACATCGGCCGGTGGCTGTCCGAGGTCTCCGCCGAGAGGCGGGCATCCGACGTCGCCACCGCGAAGCTGATCGCGCTGACGTTCAAGGACCAGTTCGAAGTGGCCGCCACGTACGGCCTCGGCGCACTGACCGACGCCGTCGAACACGCAGTAGGGCCCGGCAAGGTCGGCACCGTCCTCGTACGCCCTTGGTAGCTGTTTCGGATGGGACACCCCGGGCCCGCGGCGCGCATCTGCCGAGCGGTGACCGGCTCGCGTCCGTGTCACGGGCTACGCGACCCACCGCCACCGGGCGTATCGGCTCATCGGGCTCCGGTTGCGCCCCGGCGACGTGCACCGCACGCTCCTCGTATGGACCGCCCCCCCAGAAGGCAGTTTGCTGCCCATACTGGTGCCGGGCGCGGCGGGTAGCGTCGGCGCCGTCGGCCGAACCGTGGTCGAAATTCTCCGGCAACGGGACCTGCCCGTGCGGGCCATGGTGCGTCGCGACGACGAACGGGCGGAGGCGCTGCGTGCGACGGGTGCCGAGGTCGTCGTCGGAGACCTCACGCGTGCGGGCGATGTGGCTGACGCCCTGTCCGGTTGCGGGCGGATGTACTTCGGCATGGGCGTATCGGCGCAGTATCTGGAGGCTGCCATGACGGTGGCGGCCGTCGCGCGTGCGTACGGGCGCCTGGAAGCGTTCGTGAACATGTCGCAGCTGACCGTCTCCGAGATGGACCTCACCAGCACCTCCGAGTCTGTGCAGCAGCGGCACCACTGGCTGGTGGAGCAGGTCCTCGGCTGGTCAGGCCTGCCCGTCGTCCAGATCAGGCCCACCGTGTTCATGGAGAACCCGCTGTTCCGTGTCGGCTTCTCCTCGATCGCGAAGGACGGAAGCATCAGACTGCCCTTCGGCCAGGCGAAAACCTCCCCCGTGGCAGCCGGGGACGTCGCCGCGGTCGTGGCAGAGATCCTGGCCGATCCGGCCCCGCACACCGGCCGCGTCTATGAGCTGACCGGCCCCCGCTCGGAGGACATCTCCGCCATGGCGGAGGAGGTTTCCACAGCTCTGGGCCAGCCGGTCAGTTACACCGACGTCGGCCTGCAGGAATGGATCGACGACGACCTCAGACCGCTGGGGCTGCCGGACCACGTCTTCCAGCACATCTCCACCATGGCTCGCCTTCACGCGGAGAACCGATACGACCGCAGGGCGGACGGCGTCGAGCAGGTCATCGGACGGCCTCCGACCGGGGTCACTGAATACGTCCGTGAGAACCCCGGCCTGCTCAGTCCCTGAAGCCGAGTCCTCGCGGCGCGGGTCGCGTAGATGTCAGAGGACGCTTCCGCGAAGTCGTACAGATACTGGGCAGCTGGGGCGGTCACGACGGAGCCCTCGGCGCGTGGCCGCCACCGCTCCACGCCGCCATGGGCTTCGAGGGCATCCGAGACCAGGTCGCTCATTGTCTTCTGCTGTCCCAGTGAGCCGGGTGCCGTCCAATACCACCTCACGCACGTCTACTCGAAGCTCCGCATCTACTCCCGCAGCGACCTGGTTGGGTCAAATCCCTCGCCCTGTTGGCGCTTTCAGCGCGACATGCCCGTAGGCACGCTCGGCCCTGACGAACGTGGAGGAGTCGGCGGCTCGGGGCACCGTGTGCGTCACATCTCCGGCTCCGACCAGAAGTCGGGCGGGACGATACCGACGGAGCGGCCGTGGGGGTCCAGGAGGCGCCCCATCAGCTTGTCCTGGCGCAGGGCGATGACGCGGTCGACGATGTCGAGGCTCGGGTGAGCGGAGGCCAGCTGGGTCTCCAAGCGCAGGACGTCACTGACGGAGTGCAGGCTGGCCTGGAGGATGAGGTTGTGAGGGCCGCTGACGGCGGCGCAGTTACGGGTCTCGGGCAGACGGACGAGGGCGTGCCCGATCTCGGGGAGATCGGCGGGCGGGACTCTGGCCCAGAGGGTGACCGCGACGGGCCAGCCACCGAGGGGGCGGGCGAAGTCGCAGCGGAACCGCAGCAGGCCGCGTCGGGTGAGCTGTTCGGTGCGGCGTTTTGCGGTGTTGAGGCTGACGCCGAGGTCGCTCGCCAGAGTCTGATAGGGCGCGCGGCCGTCGTGGGCGAGCCGGGTGATGAGGGCGCGGTCGAAGGGCGTGATCTCGCCCGGGGCGACAGGGATCTGGGCCGGGGGCGGGCCGGTCAGCTGGGCACGCTGGGCGGGGTCCAGGGCGGCGATGCGCCACCGGCCGCCCTCGGTGAACATGTGGGTGACGATCCGGACTTCCACGGCGGTGATGCCGGGAAGGTGCGGGAGCAGGTCGAGGGTGTAGCGGGAGAGGGCCGGCAGGTCGCGGGTGGCGGCGATGGCGAGGATGTCGTGGCCGGCGGCCGCGCGCTCGATCGTGAGCATGTGGGGGTGGGCGCTCAGTGCCTGGGCGACCCCGGTGGTGGCGCCGGGAGCGCAGTCGATCACGACGAAGGCCACGCAGATCTGCTCGAACAGGCGTGGGCCGGGTGAGAATCCCACCCAGGCGGCGCCCTGCTCGGACAGGCGGCCGAAGCGGCGGGCGACGGTGACCGGGTCGACCTCCAGGGCACGCCCGAGCTCGGTCCATGAGGCCCGCGGCTGCAGCTGCAGGGCGTTGATCAGTGCCAGGTCGTCCTCTGTCAGCAGCGCTGGTGCATCATCCTGCATGGTCCTCTCCCGCGAGGCAGAATCCTGCGTTTGGCGGCTTTCACGCGTCACTCTCCCATTGTGGACTTCAGGGGCCCGCACCTGTCGAGCGTGAGGAGGGCCGGACCATGGCGTACGGCGACTATCAGGACGAGATCTACATGGACGGGCTGCGCGGGGTGGTGCCGCGCTTCCCGATGACCTACGACGAGCTGGAGCCGCTGGCTCAGGCCGCGATGCCCGCCTCCGTGCGCTCCTACGTCATGGCCGGAGCCGGCGACGAGCGCACCCAGCGGGCCAACGTCACCGCGTTCGAACGCTGGGGCCTCGTCCCGCGGATGATGGTGGGGGCCACGGACCGGGATCTGTCCGTCGACCTGTTCGGGATGCGCCTGCCCTCACCGCTGTTCATGGCCCCGGTCGGCGTGATCGGGCTGTGCGCGCAGGACGGCCACGGCGATCTCGCCACGGCCCGTGCCGCCGCCCGCACCGGCGTGCCGATGGTCGCCTCCACCCTGACCGTCGATCCGCTGGAGGAGGTCGCCGCCGAGTTCGGCGCCACCCCGGGCTTCTTCCAGCTCTACACGCCCACCGACCGGGAGCTGGCCGAGAGCCTGGTGCACCGGGCCGAGAAGGCCGGCTTCAAGGGCATCGTGGTCACCCTGGACACCTGGATCACCGGCTGGCGCCCCCGCGACCTCGCCGTCAGCAACTTCCCCCAGCTGCGCGGGAACTGCCTGACCAACTACACCAGCGACCCCGTCTTCCGCGCCCGCCTCGCCCGCAGCCCGGAGGACGACCCGGCGGCCGCGGTCGCCGAATGGGTGCGGATCTTCGGCAACCCGCTCACCTGGGACGACCTGTCCTGGCTGCGCTCGATCACCGACCTGCCGCTGATCCTGAAGGGCATCTGCCACCCCGACGACGTCCGCCGCGCCAAGGACGGCGGCGTGGACGGCATCTACTGCTCCAACCACGGCGGCCGCCAGGCCAACGGCGGCCTGCCCGCCCTCGACGTCCTGCCCAGCGTGGTCCAGGCCGCCGACGACACGCCCGTCCTGTTCGACTCCGGTGTCCGCACGGGAGCCGACATCATCAAGGCCATCGGCCTGGGCGCCACCGCCGTCGGCATCGGCCGCCCCTGCGCGTACGGCCTCGCGTACGGCGGCGAGGCCGGCGTCGTCCACGTCCTGAGGTCCCTGCTCGCCGAAGCAGACCTGATCATGGCCGTCGACGGCTATCCCACCCTCGCCGACCTCGCTCCCGAGGCCCTCCGCCGCCTCACCTGACAGCCGCCGACCAGTCGCGGGACGGACGCATCGGCGGTACCTCGCTCACCGAGTGGTCGGCCATGGTCCACGTCCTCAGCGACCTGGGCCCAGCCCCCCATCAGGCTCGTCACCGAACGGTTTATATGTCATGACAAGTACCTATTTGTGCAGCAGGATCAGATTGGCGCACGCTTCCGGCACCCCACGACGCCGAAGACGGCACTCGGCATCGCATGGAATAGCGCGCACCCCCCCACCAGACCCGTCGCACCAGAAACCCAGCCCCAGCAAGGAGTCGATGGCAACCATGACTGAGAAGTCCACCGTCCGCAGCGTGACCTACGACCTGCTGCGAACCCTGAAACTCACCACGGTCTTCGGTAACCCCGGTTCCACCGAGCAGCCGTTCCTGCAGGAATTCCCCGAGGACTTCACCTACGTCCTGGCACTGCAGGAGGCTTCCGTCATCGCGATGGCCGACACCTTCGCCCAAGTCACCGGCCGACCCGCGCTGGTCAACCTGCACTCCTCGGCCGGGATGGGAAACGCGGTGGGCAACCTGGTGGCGGCCTACCACGGCAACACACCCCTGATCATCACCTCCGGCCAGCAGCACCGGGAGCTGGTGATCGGCGACCCGTATCTCGGCAACCGAGAGGCCGTCACGCTGCCCAAGCCGTGGGTGAAATGGTCGTACGAACCCGCCCGCGCCGAAGATGTACCCGAAGCCTTCATGCGGGCCTACGCGGAGGCGCTGCAGCCGCCGACGGGCCCGGTGTACCTGTCGATTCCGATGGACGACTGGAAGCGGCCCCTGTCCGGCTTCACCCGGGTGCGGACGGTCAGCGACCGCGTCGCCCCCGACACCGCTCGGCTGCGCATGTTCGCCGATCGCATCTCGGCCAGCCGTCGTCCCGCGCTGGTCTTCGGTCCGGAGGTGGACCGGGCCGGTGGCTGGGACGCGGCCGTCGCGCTGGCGGAGAAGCTGCGCGCGGCCGTCTACGGCGCCCCACTGCTGGACCGGGCTTCCTTCCCGGAGGACCACCCCCTCTTCGGCGGCCCGCTCGGCATGTCGGTCAAGACCATCAGCGATCGGTTGACGGGCCACGACCTGGTGGTCGTGATCGGCGCGGAGGTGTTCCGCTACTACCCCTACGTGCCCGGGCCGTACCTGCCGGAGGGCACGGAGCTGCTGCAGATCACCGGCAACCCGGCGGTGGCCGCGGCGGCGCGGGTCGGTGACAGCCTCCTGGGCGATCCCAAGACGGCGATCGAGCTGCTCCTGGACATGGTCGCCGAGGGTTCGGCGCGGACTGCGCCGGAACCGATGCCGCGGCCCCGCGAGCTCCCCCAGGCGCCGAACACCCCGCTCACCCCGCCGGAGGTGTACGCCACCCTCAGCAGGGTCCGGCCGGCCGACGCGGTCATCGTCAACGAATCGACCTCCACGATGGCGCAGCAGATCGAGTGGCTCCCCACCACCCGGTCCGGATCGTTCTTCGCCACGGCCAGCGGAGGCATCGGCTGGGGCACCCCGGCCGCCGTGGGCGTCGCGCTCGGCGACCGGGACAGGGGCGCCGAACGGCCGGTGATCGGCCTGATCGGCGACGGCTCCTTCCAGTACTCCGTGCAGGCCATCTACACGGCCGCCCAGCACAACCTCCCGATCGTCTACGTCGTCATGCGCAACCAGGAGTACTCCATCCTCAAGTCGTTCGCCCTGCTGGAGGAGACCCCCGGGGTGCCCGGGCTCGACCTGCCCGGGCTCGACATCGCCTCCGTCGCCCGCGGCTTCGGATGCCGCGCGGTCGACGTGGATACCACCGAGGACCTGGAGCGCGAGTTCAAGTCGGCCCTGACCGCCGGCACCACCACCGTCATCGTCGTCGCCACGCAGCCCCAGAAGGCGATGTTGTAGGCCGCGCGGATCGGGCGGTCGAAGAAGGAACAGCGGAGAGAGGACAACAAACATGGACTTCGGACTGAAGGACCGGGTGTACATAGTCACCGGCGGCACCCGCGGGCTGGGCATGGCCGCCGCGCGCGAACTGGTGGCGGACGGCGCGCGGGTGGTCGTCAGCGGCCGCGACGAGAAGTCGGTCGCCGCCGCACAGGCGGACCTCGGCGGCCCGGGGCAGGCAGTCGGCGTCGTGGCCGACAACGCCGACGCCGACACTCCGGAGCGGCTGATCGCCGCGGCCCGTGACGCGTTCAAGCGCCTGGACGGAGTGCTCATCAGCGTCGGCGGGCCCCCGGCAGGCACCTCGGACACCATCGACGACGACCAGTGGCGCGCCTCCTTCGAGTCGGTCTTCCTCGGCGCGGTGCGGCTCTCCCGCGCCGTCGCCGCCGAGCTGGGCGAGGGAGGTGCCATCGGCTTCGTCCTCTCCAGCTCCGTGTACGAGCCCATTCCCGGCCTCGCGATCTCCAACGCCCTGCGGCCGGGCCTGGCCGGCTACGCGAAGAACCTCGCCAACGAGCTGGGCCCCAGAGGCATCCGTGTTGTTGGCCTCGTGCCCGCCCACATCGAGACCGACCGGGTACGCGAACTCGACGCACGGCACGGTGACGCCGACGCCGCCCGCGAACGCGCCACCGCCGGCGTCCCCCTGCGCCGCTACGGAACCCCGGACGAGTTCGGCCGCAGCGCCGCCTTCCTGCTCTCGCCCGCAGCGTCGTACCTCACGGGCGTGATGCTGTCGGTCGACGGCGGCGTACGCAAAGGCTTCTAGAGTCTCCGCGGTCAAGACCGCGAATCGAGCGGGTTCACGCTAGGGCGGTCGCCGGGGAAGCACCGAGACCGTATGGCCGCCCTTCGCCGCAAGCGCCGTACGGCGGTGAAAACAAGCACGCCATCGGCCTGAGCACACCCCGTAAGGTGGGCGGTACGCGCGCGGTCGGCGTTGTGCCGTGCTACGAGCGGAACCTATCCTCACCACTGTGGCGACTTCCGAGAGCCGGAGGTATCCCGCGCAGCCCGCCGGTTGCGACTTCGGCGGTCTCGTGGGGCGCGCGGACGAGCTGGTGCTGATCGACTCGCTGTTCGCCGATCAGGATCGCACCGGGTACGGCCCCGTCGGCCGCAGGTTGCTGCTGCGTGGTGACCCAGGGGTCGGGAAGACCGCGCTACTCGACGTCGCCGCGGCCCGGGCGAGTGCCGCCGGCAGGCGTGTGCTGCGCGCCTGCGGCGCGCAGTTCGAGGCCGGGATCAGTTTCGCCATGATCCACCAGATGCTCTACCCACTGCGCGCGGACGCCGATCTCCTGCCCGGCCCGCAGCGCGATGTCCTCTGCCGGCTCTTCGACCTGACGCCGGCAGCTCTCCCGGACCCGCTGACCGCCGGCACAGCCGTACTCTCCCTGCTCGGCGCTGCCGCCGACGAATGCCCGCTGCTGCTGGTGGCCGATGACGCACCGTGGATCGACCCGGCCAGCGCCACGGTACTGGCCTTCGCCGTGCGTCGGCTGGGCCAAGCCCCTGTGGCCCTGCTGGCCGCCGCCCGTACCGGGCTGAAAGGGCTTCTCCACCAGGTGGGGCTGCCGGAACGGACGGTACCGCCCCTGGACGACCAGTCGGCGGCGGAGCTTGTGGAGGCCCGGTGGCCGGGCCTGGCGCCGACCGTGCGGCGCCGGCTGCTGGCCCAGGCCGCGGGTAACCCGCTGGCCCTCCAAGAGCTACCGACGACTCTGAACGACCGGCAGCGCTCCGGCGCACAGCCGGTGCCCAGCGTGCTGCCCCTGTCCGAGCGGCTGCTGGACACCTTCGCCCCCGAGCTCGACCATCTGCCCGGCGCGACCAGAAAGGCACTCCTGCTCGCCGCACTGGCGGCCGACGACGACCTGGACACCATCAGGGTCACGACCCGATGCTCGCTGGACCTGGACGACCTGGCCCCGGCACAGCGGGCCCGGCTGGTCCACGCCGACACCGCCTCCCGACAGGTCACCTTCAGCCATCCGCTGACCCGCTCGGCGGTTGTGTACCTGGCCCCGCCGGGCGAGCGCCGGGCCGCGCACCGGGCACTCGCCGAGGCCCTGGCCTTCGACCCCGAGCGCCAGGCGTGCCATCTGGCCGCGGCCAGCACCGGACCCGACGAGACGGTGGCCCGGGCGCTGGACAAGGCGGCCATGCTCGCGCGGCACCGCGGCCGTGCCTCGACCGCGGTGGCCACCCTGGTGCGCGCGGCTGAACTCAGCCCGCACCCCGGAGACCGCTCCCGGCGCCTGGTCGAGGCCGCCCACCTCGCCACCATGGCCGGACAGCTCGACCAGGTCACCTGGCTGCTGGCGGACGCCGGGCAGACCCCGCAGAGCCCGGATGCGCTGGTTTTCGCCGCCACCGCCCACCTGCTCACGAACGACGAAGGCGACGTTTCCGCCGCGTACCGGCTGCTGACCCGGGCGCTCGACGCCGGCGAGGATGCCGGGCCGGAATCCTGGGACAGGTACGGCATCCTCTACGCGCTGCTGCTGGTCAGCCTCTACACCCTGCGGCCGGAGACGTGGGAGCTGCTCAGGAAGGCCATGGTCCGCTTCGAGCCCGAGCAGGTCGTCCCGTTCCAGCTGTGTTACGACGCGTACGTCGATCCCACCCGGGCCTCGGACGCCATCCGGGAGGGTCTGGCCCGCGCCTTCGCCGCGCTCCCGCGGGCCGCTGCGCCCTGGGAAGTGATTCCGCTGGCCTTCGCCGCGGTCGCGATGGACACCCTGTCCGACTACCGCTACGCGGTCCGCGGCATGATCGAGCGGGAACGCGACGGCGGCGCCATCGCCATGGTGGTGCCCGCGCTGATGCTGCTCTGCCAGGACTCCTACGTACACGGCCGGTGGGACGAGGCCGAGAACCTCGCGCAGCAGGGGCTGGAGTTGGCGACGGGCTATGGCTACTCGTTCTGGGAGCGGCAGATCCGGGCCGTGCTGGCCTCCGGTGCCGCGCTGCGCGGCGATGTGGACCTGGCCCGCGCCCGCAGCAAGGAGACCACCACCTGGGCGGCGCCCCGGGGCATGGGCGTCACCATGAGGTACGCCCGCTCGGCCGGCCATCTCGCGGCCATGGGCCAAGGCGACTTCGAGGAAGCCCACACCCAGGTGGCGCAGATCGACCCGCCCAGCGCCCCCAGCGCAGGCATCCCCAACCGGTGGGTGGTGCTCGACCTGGTCGAGGCGGCGATGCGTACCGGCCGCCGCGAGGAGGCCCGCGCACACGTCGTCGCCGCCCAGCAGGCCGGGCTCCACCGCATCGGCACGCGCATCGCGATCATCACGGCCGGAGCCGCGGCCGTGGCCGCGGACGACGACAAGGCCGGCGCCCTGTTCGAGGCGGCCCTGGCCCTGCCCGAAGCCGCCCGCTATCCCTGGGAGCAGGCACGTATCCAGTTCGCCTACGGACAGTGGCTGCGCCGCACCCGGGACACCGCCCGCGCACGTATCCAGCTGCGTGCCGCCATGGAGACCTTCGACCGGATCGGCGCGCGAGCGATGGTGCAGCGCGCCCGCAACGAACTGCGCGCCACCGGCGTAGCCGCTGCGCGTTCCGACCCGGCGGCACCCGAACTGACCGCCCAGGAACGGCAGATCGCCGAACTGGCCGCCACCGGGCTCACCAATAAGGAGATCGGCGCCCGTCTGTTCCTGTCCCACCGCACGGTCGGCTCCCACCTGCACCGGATCTTCCCGAAACTCGGCATCACCACCCGCGCCGCGCTGCGCGCCGCACTGGAAGCCGGCGCCCACGAAGCCCATTCCGAGGGTCAATTCCAGTCGTAGACGCGCGCGGCCTACACCTCCGGTACGACGGCTTCGTCGGCCACGAGCCGGTCCGCGGGTCGGGTGTCGTGTTTGCAGGGCGGGGAGGCGGCGTCCACCCGCGGCGGCGGAAGCGGTGGCCTCGTGAGCCGCGACCATAGCCGAGGCCGAGGCCGAGTTGGGTGTCCCGAGCGCTTCGAGTTCACAAAGGTAGGCCCGAAGGTCGGTGACCGCGGACATCGGTGCTGATTCCCTACAGCGCGGGAGAGTGGGACATGCCGTTCCAGCGCTGTGGCGACGGCACATGAATGTCCAACTGGTCCAGGACGCGGACGACGACATGGCTGACCGGATCCCCGATCGTCTCGGGACGGTTGTAGCAGGCCGGCATCGGCGGGACGATCCGAGCTCCCATGCGCGTGAGCGCCAGCATGTTGTCCAGGTGACTCTCGCTGAGCGGGTCCCGTGCCACGAGTACCAATCGGCGCCCGGCCTTCAGCGTCACGTCGGCCGCACGGGAAATGAGCCCCTCGGCACAGCCGGTGCATATTCCGGCCAGCGTCTTCAAGCCGCACGGCGCGATGACCATGGCGTCTCCCCGGAACGACCCCGACGAGATCGGCGCGCCCTGGTCGTTCCACGCGTACGTCGCGTCCGCGAGGTCGATGACCTCGTGCGCCGACAATCCGGTCTCCCGTCGCACGGTCGACCTGGCCCACGGGGACAACACCAGATGGGTCTCCACATCCGGCTGCTGCCGCAGTCGGCGCAACAATTCGACACCGAACACGGCTCCGGTCACCCCCGTCATCCCCACGATCATTCTCCGTGGCATGGGTATCCACCGCCTCCGCATGCGATCACTTCGAGCGGAACTACCCACGCATCGTGAAGGTCCTGAGCGCGAACGAGCCGCTCGAAACTGGCTGCGACCGATTCTCACCACGCGGCGGGGCCGTTCCGCATGCGTCAGATGACTGAACAATCC
The DNA here is from genome assembly GCF_053597455.1 of Streptomyces sp. NPDC001393. Lineage (NCBI taxonomy): Bacteria > Bacillati > Actinomycetota > Actinomycetes > Kitasatosporales > Streptomycetaceae > Streptomyces > Streptomyces sp. NPDC001393. The sequence goes on along the minus strand of NZ_JBSFIH010000074.1, from coordinate 14,460 downwards.
GGGAGCGGTCGGGCAGGAAGGCGACCGACTGACGTGCATGCAGTCAATCGACCGAAGACGAGGCCGTGAGCCGCGACGTAGTTTCGACATCGGCGCCGTCCAGAACCACTCGCTTCTGAATGGTGTGAGGGTGATCGCTTGATGGCGGCAGGGATCCCGCGCGGTCTCGGGATGCGCGCGCCATCGGCCGTCCGGCGCTGGACCGCGCGGGCCGGTACCCGGCGCTGCCTCCTCGCAGGGACAGATCGCGAGGCCGTGTTCATCTCCCGGACGATCAGTGCAGCGGGCGCCGGACACCGATCCGCCGCTCGCGGCGAAGCGGACCGTGTCCCCCGCGGCCGGCGCGCCGGTACTTTCGCTTCCGATCGAGCCGCGGGTCACGAACAGCTCGCGACCAGCCGCCACGAAACCATCGGCTCCGCGCCCCGGCCCCGGAAACGGGGACAGCACGACGCGACGCCCCTTTCCTGGCTCCCTCACTACGGCTGCTGGTCGCGGCCTGCGTCTCCGAGTTCCTTGAGCAGCAGGGTCAGGGTCGCGAGCCGCTCAGGTCCGAGCAGCTCCTCGATCCAGCGGCTTGTCTCCTGTGCCTGCTGGCGGCCCAGGGCCGCTCGTTCGTGCCCGGCAGGAGTCAGGGAGACCAGTTGCCGGCGGCGGTTGCCGGGGTCCGTGCTCTTGGTGATCAGGCCGCGGGCCACGAGCCGGTCGAGAAGTGGGGTGAGCGTCGACCGGTCGACCGCGGCGAGGGCGCCCAGTGTCTTCTGGTCGAGGCTTCCACGCTCGTCCAGGACGTGAAGCACCGCGAACTGCGGAGGTGTGAGGTCACCGCTGCGCAGCTGCCACGAGGCGTTCACCGCCTGCGAGGCGCGTCGCAGCTGGTGGGCCATGCCGTCTTCCAGCGTCCCGTCGTATCGCGCTCCGGTCGTCATGGGTACAGGCTACCTCCGTGCACGGTTAGTTGGTACACGGACTGTTTGCAATTGGAAGTTTCGGCAGCTACATTGTTCCGTGTACGGACTTACCGTGTACGGAAGGTGCATCCCATGTCCCGACGTGTGATCTTGGGGATGACCGGAGCGACCGGCGCCGTCTTCGGTGTCGAACTGCTTCGCCGACTGCGGGAGCAGCCGGATGTGGAGACTCATCTCGTTCTGTCCCAATGGGCCAGGGCGACCATCCATCTGGAGACCGACCTGTCGGTCCGCGAAGTCACCGACCTGGCCGACGTGACCTATACGTGGAACGACCAAGGGGCGGCAATCTCATCAGGTTCATTCCGCGTGGACGGAATGATTGTCGCGCCGTGCAGCATGAAGACCCTCGCCGGCATCCGAACCGGATATGCCGACGGTCTCATCCCCCGAGCTGCCGACGTCACGCTGAAGGAGCGCCGCCCCTTGGTGCTCGTACCGAGGGAGACCCCGCTCAGCGAGATCCATCTCGAGAACATGCTGGCGCTCTCGCGCATGGGAGCGAGGATCGTGCCGCCGATGCCGGCCTTCTACAGCCGTCCGAAAACCATTGACGAGCTCGTTGAGCATGTCGTTGTCCGAGTCCTGGACCAACTCGACATCCAGGTGGCTTCGGCGCAGCGCTGGGACGGAATACCGCGCCCCTCCGAACTGAAAGGAGTAACCAACTGATGTCTGAAATCAATGACTTCCGGTCCTACATCTCCGCACTCGAAGAGCTGAGGGACATTCAACGGATCTCACGCGTGATCGATCCGAACCTGGAAGCGTCGGCCATCACCCGTCGGTCCACCGAGAACGGCAGGCCCGCCCCGTTCTTCGAGCACCTCAGCGGAGTCGACGAGGGGTTCCGCATGATCGGCGCCCCGGGCGCCCTGTCGAGCATTCCCGGGCATCCGCTGGCGCGGGTCTCCCTCTCTCTCGGTCTGCCGTACACGACGACCGCAGCCGAACTGGTCGAACACCTCAGGGAAGCAGGCACCAAGGAACTGCTCCCACCTCGGCGGGTGGCAGCCGACTCGGCACCCTGCAAGCAGAACATCCTGACGGGTGACGAAGCCCGTCTCGACCGGTTCCCCATTCCACGCGTGCACCAGGACGACGGCGGCCCCTACGTCAACACCTGGGGCGTGATCATCGCCAGGACACCGGACGGCCGATGGACGAACTGGTCCATCTCCCGAATCATGGAGATCGACGACCAGCACATGACCGGACTGGTGCTGCCGAGCCAGCACCTCGGCATGATCTGGCGCGAGTGGGAGGCCATCGGTGAGCCAATGCCCTACGCCCTCGTACAGGGAGGCGACCCCGGCATTGCCGTCGTCGGCGGAATGACCGTCCCGACCGAGGTCGACGAGGGCGCGTATCTCGGAGCGGTGCTGGGCAAGCCGGTCGACGTCGTGAAGTGCGAGACGAACGATCTGGAAGTGCCCGCCTCCGCCGAGGTCGTCATCGAGGGACACCTGTCCGCGACCCGCGACGCCGTGGAGGGTCCGTTCGCGGAGTTCCACGGCTGGGCACTGCCCGAGACGTCGCCGCAACCGCTTTTCAGCATCGAGGCGATCACCTACCGGGACGACCCGATCTGGCCGCTGGCCGCCGCCGGCCGGCCTGTCGACGACTCGCACGTCGCACCGGCTGCCGGCATCTCCGCAGAGGTCGTCGCGGTCCTGCGGAAGGCGGGACTGCCGATCACGACGGCATGGCTCCCGCTCGGTGCAGCCTGCTTCTGGACGGTGATCACCGTCCCGCAGAACTGGCGCGACTCGCTGCCGGGGATGGACACCGCGCGCTTCGTGCACCGCATCGGCGAGGTGCTGAACGGCACCCGGGTGGGGCGGCTCTCCCCCGTCGTCTACGTCCTCGACGACGACGTGGATCCGTCGAACGACTCGGATCTGCTCTGGGCACTGGCCACCAGGGTGCACCCGTCCCTCCGCCAGGAGCAGTGGCACGGACCGATCATGCCGTGGTACCCGTGCTTCACCGAGGAGGAACTGCACAACGGCTGGGGAGCCGTCGTCGTGCACGACGCCCTGCTCCCGGCGGTGGGAAGCGGACGCGTACCGCCCGCAACGTTCGACGGCGTCTTCCCGGCAGATGTGCGCGCCAAGGTCCTCGCCGCCGAATCCGAGTCGGCAGGCGACACCGGCTCTGCCGCATCGCGCTGACGCCTGGGTGCCGCGGATCGCGGCAGGTATCCACCAGGTGGCCGTCTCCCGACCGGCATGCTCGGCCGCCGGCCCCGAGGGACCCTCCCGGACGCTGCTGGTTTATTCGGGGCCTGGTCCTACTTCGCCCCGTCGAGGATGAGCTCGGCGGGGCGAAGTGCTGCGAAGTGACTGGTGCGGGTGCGTGCCCGGGGCGTCTTGGTGAGGTGGGCGTCGATGCGGGCGAGGTTGATCGCAGCGCCGGTGAGCTGGTGCTGAAGACTGGCCTTGGCCAGCCCGCGGTAGCGGGATCTGCGCAGGCCGCAGCGTTGGACGGTCTGGGACATGGTGCCTTCGACGCCCGCCCGGACCTTGTAGCGCTCCTTCCAGGCGTCGGTCTGCTGTTCGGTCCTGGCGGCCTGGAGCGCGTGGTGCTCGTCGTGGCGGCGTAGTCGCAGTTCGCGGGGCCGTTTGATGGTGGGCGTGTTGATGCACGCCTGCCGCATGGTTCAGGGGCGGCAGTCACTGGCCGAGAACACCACCCACAGCACCGGCTGGCCGCGTTGGGAGAGCCTTTCGCTCCAGGTGGTGCTGGTGCGGCCGCCAGGACAGGTGGCCTGCTGGTGGTCCCAGTCGATGGTGAAGGCGTCCTGAGCGAAGCCGCCTTCGGCGCTGGTCTGGGCGCTGTTGTCGGCCTGGATGGGGCCGTGCAGGGCGATGCCGTGGTCGCGCCGGGCGCTGACGTCCACCCAGTGCTCGGCGGGCAGGCAGTCACGGGCCGCGAGCTGGTGGTGGATGGTCTCGGCCATCGACCGGTCCTGGACGGTGGCCACCGTCGTAGCGACGTTCGTGATCAGGTTCGGGGCGTCCGGCTCACAGGTCTCGGTGAAGTGAACCTTGTAGCCGTCCCACATCGTGCCGCGCTTCACGCTGCCCCGTGCGTCGGTGTCATAGGGGGTGACCAGGCGCAACGCGCCCGGCGGACGGTCTTTTGGGCCCCTGCGCCTCACCTCGCCGTCCACGTGGTGGAAGTGCTGGACCCACATCTGCCGCAGAGTCTCCACCTCGGCAAGCCCACGCAGCCCGGCGGGGGCATCAGCGCTGAAGACCGCAGACAGCAGACACGTCCCGTCCCGGTCGATCCGTGTCCCCACCTCGTCCCGCTTCACGCGGCCGGTGGGGAATCGCGTGTCCTCCGCCCGCGTGGCGTAGTGCCTAAACCACTCCGGCTCGGCCACCCCCGACAGCCAGGCCGGGGCAGCCTGGGCGAGCGCGTTCAACGCCGACCGCAACGTCTCCGCCACCATCTCCAGCCAGCACAGTTCACGCGCCGCCGACAGCACATGCGTGGAGTCCGTCCGGGCCCGGCCCGTGCACTTGAGCAGCCTCTTCTCACGGGCCGCGGCCAGAATGCCGTCCAGCACCCGCCGTCCCCCGTCCGCCCCGGCCAGCCGCTCACGGAACTCCAACAGCACCGAGAAGTCGAATCCCGGGTCGTCCAGTTCCAGCCCGAGTGCGTATTTGAGATCGATCCTGGCCCGCACCGCTTCAGCAGCCTGCCGGTCGGTCAGCCCCTCCACGAACTGCAACACCGACACCAGCGCCAGCCCGCCCGGCGACCAGGCCGGCCTGCCCCGCACCGGGAACAAGTCCGTGAACTCCTCGTCCCTGAACAACGGTCCCAGCTCATCCCGCACCCGGATCGCCAGGCTCCCCTTCGGGAACGCGGCCCGAGCCACCCGCACCGTCTCCGCCGGAATCTCCCCAGATCCCTTCGGCTGCATCGACATCCGCACCCACCCCATACGACAACGTCGGCCTTCAAGACCACAACCAGGTCTCGAAGGCCGACGTCACGCAAGGCCCCGAATAAACCAACAGCGTCGGACCCTCCCGCTCGGGGCCGTTGGCTGCCACCGCCTGGGTGAATGAGTCATCACTACAAGCCGCCGGCCGAGTGACCCATGGGATTTGGCGACCGCGTGACGAGGTACCGATCAGCCTGCGTGTCGGACCGACGCGGACAGCGGTCCTCAACGACGGCCTCGAGACCTCCATCCGTCAGGCACGAGAAGGTGCGGCCGCCAGCCCGATGCGTCAAGAAGGGGACAGACGTGACCCAGCAGAATGTGACAGTTGCTGTCACGGGGGCAGGCGGCACCGGAGTGGCCAAAGCCTTGCTCGCCTCACTTCAGAGAGACGACCGGGTCGGCCACGTCAACCTTCTCGTGTCGGCCAATGGGCGCAAGCTGGTGGCTTTCGAATTCCAGACCGGCGAAGATCCGGACTCGGTGGTCCAGGCCCTGGAGGCCACGTCGACGAAAGTCCGCTTCCTCGATCCGGCCGACATGTCAGGACCGGTGACCAGCGGCAGCTACCCCACCGACGCCATGATCATCCTGCCGTGTGCCGCCGGCGTACTCGGACGCATCGCTCACGGCCAGACCGAGAGCCTCATCGAGCGAGCCGCGGACGTGATGCTGAAGCAACGGCGCAAACTCGTCCTCTGTCTCCGGGAAGCACCGCTGAATCTCATCCACCTGCGCAACATGGTCGCTGTCACGGAGGCGGGAGCCACCGTGTACCCGATGATCCCTACGTACTACAACGTGCCGGAGACACTCGCGCAACTGCGGGACGAGTTCGTCGAACGCGTCCTGCAGTTCCTGGGCCTGCCCGGCACCGATCGCTACCAGTGGGACGGCACCGACACCACAGCGCGACGCGAGCGCACTCAGGCGCGGTAGCGGACCGTGGCCGGCAGCTTCGGGCGCGTTTGTCTCCCGTTGCTACTCACCAGCGGTCCTGGGTTCGCTGATACGGCGGGCGGCCTCAACGACCGCCGCGCGGTGCAAGGCCAGCCGCTGTGCCTACCAGGACTGGCCGGCCTCCTTGGGGTCGACGCCCTCGGCGGCCCAGAACCACGCCTGGGCAGCGGCGAGAACCATAGTCAGGAGATCGGCAGGCTCCATCTCCCGGGCGAGGTCACCACGCTGCTGCGCGTCGGCCACTTCGGCCGTCTTGTGACCGAAGGCCTCGGCCTCGGGTCCGGTGGCGGTGGGCCGCTCCAGCAGTTTCCATAGTCGCAGACGCATCAGATCCGGCCGGGCGACGAGGGCCCGGACAGACAGACACGGGTACGGGAGATGCTCAACTACCTCGCTTCCGCGCTGCCGGCTGAGACCGGAGCTGCCGCCAGACTGATCGCCCTACAATGCGCCTTGCGCATGAACGACTCAGCTCAAGTTCGGTTTCCGCTCGGGGTACTGCGTAGCCTTCGCTTGGGACCTGCCACGGATTCTTGGCGGGAGCTCCACCAGGCGCGATGGCTACGCTCAACCCTGTCCGCGTCGCACTCCAACTCGCGCGCAGAAGTCATCCAACTCCTCGACATCGGGCTCTTCGCCCAATGCCCGGCCCGCCCTGACCGGCTCGCGGCCGCAGACTGGGCGCTGCGCGCCGCCTGCCGCGTGCATACGGACTGGGCCCCGCTTCCCCGACTCATTGCCATGTGCCTCACGGCTCATACCGCCCAGGAAGGAATTTGCGGAATAGCAGAACTGGATCAGCTGGCACACGAATGCGGGCTGCCCACAACGCGGTTCACAGATGTACTCGACCGATTGACGGTCACAGGGCACATCGACTCCTGGAGCGTGCACCCAGTGTCCGGGGACCTGTACTGGACACTGGCAGAACACAGCGAGCATGGAGGCGGAGGCGCGGCTCGCCGGTGACCGACAGACGTCGATGACCCGTCACGCTCACCGCCGATATCGCAAGCACCAGTTTCAGGACGGCGTCGGGGTGTCGACTACGTTCTCAGCGTTGAAGTGGGAGCCTGATGGGCTAATGTCGCATTCCCGCCGCTCGCTTCTGAAGTGTCCGCTGAGCGATTTTCCGAGCACCTGAAGCGTTCATGCGCCAGGCGGCGAATTGCAAGCTGACGTCGAACTGCAACGCCACCTGTTCGTCAGTCCTGCCCGACAGAGCCGCGCCGATCGCCGCTGCCATGGGAATGAGCAGCTCCCCAGAGAGCGCCGCGGCCTGCTTCTCCTTCAGCGCCATCTCGGGGCCCAGGTCGCGACATCCACCGTCAGCGAAGAGGATTCCCTCGAACTGGTGCTCCAGGAGGAGGTGCGACATCTCGTGCGCGACATTCGATCTGCGCCGTTGGAGCGTGTGCGTGGAGTTCTCCACGATGAACCGCGCTGTCCCGACCGGCACCAGGGCGGCTGACCACGCCTCGGGGCGCCTCGACGTGAAGTAGTCCAACGCCTCGGGCGAGCAACTGTCGGCGAGATCACTCATCGCGTACACCGGGATGTCGTACTCGCCGGTCAGCCGCTCGAGGTCGAGCCGGGTGTGCGGTCCAGCGCCTATCTCACCGCGGACCTCAAGGGCGAGATCCTGAAGAGCCTTCTTGGCCCACCGCTGACCCACGCGTCACCTCGAACGGGATTCGCGATCAGAGGCGAATCTGCGCACTGCCGCACCGATCACCTCTTCCAAGTACTTCACATCCTCGGCACCCAGGTCGCTGCGAGACCTCAACAGCGGCGCCAACTGTGCCATCAACTCGGGTTCCTCAGCCCGGGCTTCCCGCTGCTCGTCCTCCGGGTCCACCATGAAGGTTTCCGCGGGCATGCCCAGCCACCGCACGAGAGCCACGAAGGCATCCACGTCCGGCCGGTTCCCGTTGGCCATGCGCGTCATGGTCGAGGGGCTGACCCCCACTGCCGCGGCGAGCTGTCGCCACGAGAGTTCCTTCTTGGTCCTCGCGGCGTCGAGAGCCGCATACAAGGCGGACACGTTCACGCGGGTCCGGGCCATCACCCTCCTCCTCACGGTTGGGGGGGTCAGTCTACTTTCAATCGGTGTTCGACATCCAGAACAGCGAGGTGCTACCGTGAGCTCAGTGTTCGACTTTCGAAACACTGAAGCGGTCTCACAACACCATGCCGGCCATGAACCGGCTCACCGGTAGGGAAGAGGAACGTCGATGACAAGCACCCATGAAGGAACCCCCGAGGCAGCTCCGCCCCGGCCCCACACGGTCACCGTGACGGTCAACGGCCAACCAGTCGTCGTTCCCGATCACGAGGCTACGGGCCTGGACATCAAGCGGGCCTCCATTGCCCAGGGCCTGCCGATCGACGAGGGCTTCCAGCTCTCCGTCCGCCAGGGCAACGGCCGCTACGAAGTCGTGGCCGACGAGGAGACCCTCCACGTTCACGCGCATCAGGAGTTCCTTGCGGTCCCGCCGGACGACAACTCGTGATCACCCTCGTTCCGGCGATCGCCGAAGCAGTCGAGGCCGTCCGTTCCCACTTCGTCGGTCACCCGGTTGCAGTTCGCACGGACGGCGCCGGCGGAGTGGTTGTGATCATCGAGGACGTGCCCGTCGGCTCCGCATACGCGCCTTCGGTGACATGGCTCGGTTTCCAGATCAGCGCCGCCTATCCGGACGCGGACGTCTATCCCCACTACACCGGTGTCCTCACCCGCGCCGACGGTCAGCCGCACGGACCGGCCATTCAACGGGTTCAGTGGCAAGACCGCCCCGCCATGCAGATCTCCCGCCGGTCCAACCGCCGGGACGCCACCGTGGACAACGCCGCGCTCAAGGCCGAAAGGATCCGCCGGTGGCTCGCCGACCAGTGAACCCACCTGCTGACGGGTGGAGCCTCACCCTCCCGCCCCGGCTGTGGAACGAACTGTCCCAGCATCTCTTCCGCGACAAAGAAGAACACGGCGCCGTCATCCTCGCGGGCCGAGCCGACGGCCCGCGAGGCCCCCGCCTCCTGGCCCGCGAGCTCCTTGTCGCCCGCGACGATGAGGACTACGGCCCCGGCGAGAGGGGCCATCGGGCGCTGTCTCCGACATTCGTCCGCGACGCAATCATCCGCGCCCGGGATGAACAGCTGTCCTACCTCGCCGTCCACTGCCACTTCGGCCTCGACCGGGTCCAGTTCTCCCGCGTTGACCTGGCCAGCCACGAACGCGGATACGCCACTCTGCGGCAGATCAGCGGGCAGGCGGTCGGCGGCCTCGTCGTCACCCCGCACGCCGCCGCAGGCGACCTGTGGCTTCCCGACGGCAGCAGGACCTCGCTGAGCGAGACCGTCGTTCCTACCGGGAACATGCTTCGGCTGCGGCCGAGTCCCGCGTCGCCCGCAGCCTCGGACCCCGTATGGGACCGACAGGCGCGGCTTCTGGGGGACCATGGACAAGAGACACTTGCCCGGCTACGCGTCGCCGTCGTCGGCCTTGGCGGTGTCGGCAGCATCCTCGTCGAAGAACTCGCCCGCTTGGGCGTCGGACAACTTATCCTGATCGACAGCGAAACCGTCGATGCAACCAATCTCCCGCGGCTGCTCGCAGCCGAACGCACTGATATCGGCAAGCCAAAAACCGATCTCGCCGCCCGCAACGCAAGCCGAGCGAATCCACAGATCCGTCTGACCAAGATCCCGCGACGAGTTGAAAACCCCGAGGCACTGCGTGAACTGGTGCTGTGCGACTGGATCTTCCTGGCCGCCGACAGCCATTCGGCCCGGCACTGGGTCAACGCCGTCATCCACGAGTTCCTCATCCCAGCGACTCAAGTCGGTGTCAAGATCCCCATCTCCCGAGATGGCAGCATCGGACAGATCCACACCGCCACTCGCTTGATCGCCCCCGGCATCGGCTGCATGTGGTGCAACGGGCTCATCGACCCGACCGAACTCGCTATCGAGATGCACCCCGAGGCCGAGCGTGAGCAAGCCCGGTACGTCCTCGGTGTACCCGCACCCAGCGTGATGCCCTTCAACACACTCGCCGTCGGCGAGGCCGTGACCCACTTCCTTCTCGCATCCGCCGGCCTGCACGAGACCGACGACGATCTCGGATCAGTCATCCACCGCCCTCGAACTCGCGAACGACATCTCCAAGACCCCCGCCAGAACGCCCGCTGCCGCTGGTGTACGTCCACGGGGAACCTCGGACGCGGCGCCAACGGAGAACTCGCGGCCCGGCAGGCGTCAACCACTCGAGCGTGAACTGGGACCGCCGCGCCAAATGCCGTGTCGCGGCTCGGCCAGCCGGTCTCGGTCCCAGCTAATTCCGGTGCCAACTATCCCTCTTTTGTGCCAACTAAAAATCCTCGTCACAGCAGTGTGACCAGGATTGCTAGTTGGCATCAGCCAACGTTCGTGACCTGCCCTGATGCCAAGTAGCTTCAGCAGCAGGAAACCCGGAATCAGAGAGATAGTTGGCACTTTGGTACAGCGCTCCTACCTCATCTGTTCACACTCGAACTTGTTCACCCGAACGCATGGCCCTCCATCCAACAACCAGCCACCGATGGGTCACTCGTCGTACCGTCAGCGCCGATCAAATCGGCGAAATGCGGGGACCGAAGGAGGTGAAGCCGGAGTGAGCGAAATGAGTCTCTCGTTGCGCAGTGTGCGTCTTGACGTGGCTGCCGCTCTGGCGACACGTGCGTCGCAGACAAATTGCCGGACGGTTGCCATGGGAACTGAGCAGCATATACGGAGGTCTGCGTGGTGAGCGCCTCGGCCACCCGGCAACTACCCCGAGCGCTGGTCCCGTTGCCCGACGAGTCTTTGCCAGGACTGTTGTTACGCCTGTCATATCGCTTGGAGCGTGCGCCGCACCGCATCGCTGTCCTGTGCGGCCTAGAAAAGGGCTACCGCGTACCGGCTTACCACCTCCTCAGGCTATCCGACGCCCTGACTAGCCAAGTCGGCAACCGCCTGCGGCTTTCGGCCGCAGAGACTGAGTCCCTAACCCTTCGCAGCCTGACGGACACGTACCTGCCGCTGGCTTCTATGCCAAGCGGCGCCCGACTCACCAATCCAACATCGGGCATGAACTGGTCATTTAACCTCTCGAGCCGCTTCTGCCCCCGGTGCCTGCACGGGGACGAGAGCTCCATCCAACGGACACTTGGGGGCCCATGGAGACTACGTTGGCACCTGCCGACTACTTTCGCATGCCCGAAACATCACCAACTATTAGCGAGTAAATGCCCCGCATGTGGACAGCTAGTCAACGGATTTACGGATAGGCACGGCGGTCTAATCTGCAACCCCGGCGTCCCAGGGCTACATCCCTTACAGTGCCGCAATATTATACCCTCCGACAATCGACCGCGGCGCGGCGGCAAGGCACATATCCTACCCTGCGGAACTCGATTGGACCGGGGACCTGCAATAGCACGTTTCGGGTTATCGAACGAAGACACCAACCTGCTCGTCGCATTGCAGCAAAGAATGGATAAGAACCTGGAATACAGTGGGCTGGGGGCACCGCGGGATAACTATCTTCCAGACTTGATCCTGGCCACCGTGTTGATCAAACTGAGCTGGCCTCTCGGCTCCACGCTGCTCCCCTCAGAAACCCTGAAGGCCAGTCTCGACGCGCACGCCGCCCCGATCTCAGCACTCGCCGCCGCACAGCGCGACCATCCTAATTCGGGAACTCGCCTCGCTGGGCCACGAAACCTTCCTCAGGAAGTAGCTCACTGCGGCGCCTTGCTTCTGGCTGCCGAGAAACTACTCGGCGATCGTGACGCGGCGTCATTGCGGGAACAGGTGCAACCGTTTGCCCAGGCGGCACACAAACAGGCTCCGCGATACCTACTTAACCTAATGGCTTCAATTTCCACCTCCACCGCGATGGCGCGCGCTGCAGCTCGGCGACCTCATGGTTTTCCAGAAGCCCCCGCGAGACGATCATTGGTCCCGCAAGGAACGTTTCAGCTGAAGAACGTGCCACCTTTTCTTCCTGAGCCATGGTTCGACGCACACTTCACTGGCTTCATGCGCGACATGCCTCGCACCAACCCGTGGACGGTACGACAATTGCGGCGCGGTGCCACACTGCGACTCGCCGAGCTGGCCTCCGGCATGCCCTGGTATCGGTGTACGGCAACCCTAGGCATTCCCAACAAGGCTGCGCGAGGCACAATCTCACTACTGGGACGGGAACTCGGGCCTGCGCACCTCTGGCCATCATTCGAGGCCAGGGTAGCAGCGATCGCCCGCCAACTCTCCGAAGAGAACAATCCCACAGACTATTCCAGGCGGCTCCACGCACTGGCCGGTTGGCGGCTGCCTCTAGACGACTGGATGGCACTGTGCGATCTGCCCTTGATTGGCCGCTTGAGAGCAAAGGAAGATGCCGCCCCCGGAACAGTCTTCGTATGGAGCGAGTCCACGTCGGCTGAATATCTCCATAGTCCCCTAATTCAGGAACTAAAACGAAGCGGAGAGTCGACAGTTCCAATGAAGAGGGCGGCCGCAGATATCTTCGCCCCCGGTCGCCCAACGGGTGACCGACGAAGGCTCCGCCAGCGACTCAAGATGTACGCAGCCCAACTTACGCACGCTTGTGACCTTGGCCAGAGCCTGCGAGTTGACGTTGAAGCTATCGTGGCCCGAGAGAGCAAGATCGAGCAGGAACGCGTGAGCCCATGACGTAACTTCTCCCGATGCAGTCCACTGCGCAGGATTTCGACCACCCAGATGAGAATTCCTGAGCCTTCAGCCCCGAAATTCGTCAACTCCCGCGGATCAAGCAATTGTTGATGCCACGTGTCAGCCCCGTCACCCAATTCAAGAGTAGGGCCGCATTAGAATTTCACAACAGTGGCGGCCGCTGAGCTTGAACTCATGTTTCTCGGGGCTTGGCATAGTCCAGTTCCAGCAAGGCATCCCGACTATCACCATATGCGTGCCTGTCTGCAGAATGAGCGCTCGGTGCCGACATAACCACCATACGGTCGTAGCACTCTTGCGGTTCGTCTCGATGCACGAAGGGGCCAGCGGCGTGGACGACGAACACCAGAGGCAGGCCCGAGGCGTTTCAGCGCCACCAGCAACCAGATGTCACATGGTCCGATGTCCTCGGGTTGGAGGATCTGGCACTCGCGTACGACGGACACACCGCGTATGCCACCCAGTTGGACCTTGCCGATCGCTGGCCGGTGAGATGGGCGACGGCGTGGAGGTACGGCCAGAACACTGACATCGAGGGGAGAGCGATTCAAGCGGTAGGCCGGGCGGAGCAGGAAGCCCGGCAGGGACTCGCCTTCCAACGGTCCGAGACTGCACGGTAGTTGTCGAGCTGTCATGCCACCGCTCTCCTCCTGCAGGAGCACTTCATGTCTCTCGCTTACAAGGGCAGGACGGGGTAGCTCACGAAGGGCTCGGCGGACATGCGCGTTCGCCACCCGAATCGCAGCGGCCTCACAATGAACCGGCGCGAATCACAGGGTGGCCAGCTTTACCCGTGAATTCACTCGTACGGGTGACGTCCGAAAGAACGACCGACTCGGCAAGGTTGGACACCGTAGCGTCGTCGCGCTTTTGGGATTCGGATCACGAGCTGAAGAAGGCCAGAGGAGCCGGCACGCTGCCCGCCTTCTGGAGGCTCGTCCGGAACGCTCTGCCCCCGCTGCACCTGGCCGTGGGGGGGGTATAGCGCGGGGTACAGCGGGGGCGGCCGAGCCGTCATCGCTTCGCCAGAGACCGCGGACTGCGCTCGATCGGGTACGCAGAGCGTGCACGCGATGGCTGCGGCGCCCATGGAATCGGCGGGGCGTGATATGGCAGAGGGAGTGCAGGGCCAAAGGGTCTGTTCAGCCAGTTGCAAGACCTGGCAAGGGCGAGTGCCTCTCCGGTTGCAGTGCCCTCGTTCGGGTTCTTTACTAGTAGGTACAAATCCATCTAAACCATGCGGCTCGTGAGCTGGCGTGGCGGAGTATTCCTTCGTCGGCGAGGGCGTCACAAGGTGGACGGGCATGGATTGCCGGTGTCGGCGTGCTGTGCTCTGTGCAGGTCTCCGGGTGAGCTACATCGAGGAAGAAGCGGGCATCCTGGGACAGCTTGATGGCAAGGTCGGTTTGTGACTGCTCGACCGGGATCGGTCTGGCCATAGCCCGGTTCGTTGCCGAGGGCTCCACCGTCCACCTCACGGGCCGGAGCAGAACCGAGCTGGACGCACCAGTGGAATCTCTCAGGGACCGGGCCGTCGGCATCCGAAGCGATGTCTCGAATTTCAAGAAGCGACGGCGACAAAGCTAGGAGCCGTGTCCCATGCTCGCCATTCACCTCACGCAGTTCGGGGAGCCGGAGACCAGCCTGAAGGTGGTGGACGTACCCGAGCCCCCGGCTCCCACCGCCGGACAGACGCTGGTCCAGGTCGAGTATGCCCCGCTCGACCACCACGACCTGAGCTGACCCCGGATTCGTGGAGTCCCTGAAGCCAGGCTTATGATCCTGGCCCGAAGGAGAACCACGAGCAGTGCCAGCACCACGCAAATACCC
>NZ_JBSFIH010000073.1:0-37149 GCF_053597455.1 Streptomyces sp. NPDC001393 | reverse complement strand
TCCACCTACTCCGGCGGTATGAAGCGCCGCCTGGACATCGCCATGACCCTGGTCGGCAACCCGCGGATCATCTTCCTCGACGAGCCGACCACCGGTCTGGACCCCCGCTCCCGCCACACCATGTGGGGCATCATCCGCCAGCTCGTCACCGGCGGCACGACTGTCTTCCTCACCACGCAGTATCTGGAGGAGGCCGACGAACTCGCCGACCGCATCGCGGTGTTGAACAACGGCCGGATCGCCGCCGAAGGCACCGCCGAGGAGCTGAAGCGGCTCATCCCGGGCGGGCATGTGAAGCTGCGCTTCACCGACCCGGCCGCCTACCACAACGCCGCGTCCGCACTGCACCAGGCCACCCGGGACGACGAAGCGCTGGCGCTGCAGATCCCCAGCGACGGCAGCCAGCGCGAGCTGCGCACCATCCTCGACCGGCTCGACTCGGCCGGCATCGAGGCCGACGAACTGACCGTCCACACCCCCGACCTGGACGACGTCTTCTTCGCCCTGACCGGTGACGACGTGCCGGCCCAGTCGAACCAGCCCAAGGAGGCTGCCCGATGAGCTCCCTGTCTCTCGCCGTACGCGACTCGTCCACGATGCTGCGCCGCAACCTGCTGCACGCCCGGCGCTACCCGTCCCTGACCCTGAACCTGCTGCTGACGCCGGTCATGCTGCTGCTGCTGTTCGTCTACATCTTCGGCAACGCCATGAGCGGCGGCGCCGGCCGCGACGCCTACATCGCCTACATCGTGCCCGGCATCCTGCTGATGACCGTGGGCTCCACCACGATCGGCACCGCGGTGTCGGTGTCCACCGACATGAGCGAGGGCATCATCGCCCGCTTCCGGACCCTGGCCATCCACCGCGGCTCGATCCTCATCGGCCACGTCATCGGCAGCGTCCTGCAGTCCGTCATGAGCGTGGTCCTGGTCGGCGCCGTCGGGGTGGCCATCGGCTTCCGCTCTCACCACGCCACCGCCCTGGACTGGCTCGCCGCCTTCGGACTGATCGTCCTGTTCGCCCTGGCGCTGACCTGGATCGCGGTCGGCATGGGCCTGGTCAGCCCCAACGCCGAAGCCGCCAGCAACAACGCCATGCCCCTGATCCTGCTGCCCCTGCTCTCCAGCGCCTTCGTCCCCCTGCACTCCATGCCCGGCTGGTTCCAGCCCATCGCCCACTACCAGCCCTTCACCCCCACCATCGAAACCCTCCGCGGACTCCTCCTGGGCACCCCCATCGGCAACAACGCCTGGATCGCCCTCGCCTGGAGCCTCGCCCTCACCGCACTCGGCTACCGCTGGGCAACCGCCAAGTTCAACCAGGACCCCAAGTAACCGCCGGTCGGCCCGGCGGTCGTCACGCGGCCTGGGACGGTGCCCTGGTCAGGAGCAGGGCGCGGCGCACGTCGTCCTGGATCCGTCCGGCGACCTCCGGGAGCCGGTCCTGGAAGTAGAAGTGGCCGCCGTCGAACAGACGCAGGCCCAGGAAGTGCTCGGAGGCGGCCGCCCAGCCGTCCAGGCGGTGCGGTGGCGCCACATGGTCCCGGGTGCCGCCGAACACCGAGAGGGGCACCGGCAGCGGTGCGGTGAGGGGCTTCGTACGCCAGGTCTCGCTGATGAGCAGATCCGCGCGGATGGTCGGCGCGAACAGGTCCCACAGCTCGTCGTGGTCCAGCACCGAGGACGACGTACCGCCCATCGCCATCAGCTCCCGGCGCAGTTCCGCGTCGGACAGCAGATGCCGGCGCGCGGGATCCCCGTCGGGGTGCAGCGTGCCGCGTGCGGACACACCGAGCCAGACCGGCGGTGTGCGCCCCAGATCGATGAGCCGGCGGGTCAGTTCGTACGCGACGAGCCCGCCCATGCTGTGCCCGAAGAACGCGAAGCGGCCCGTCAGCCGGCTGTCCAGCTCGTGCAGGAAGTACTCGAGCAGGGCACCCGTGTCGCTCAGCGGGGGGCGTTCGTCGCGGGGCCCGCGGCCCGGCGCGTCGGGGATCTGCACCTCCCAGTCGGCCGGGAAGCAGGACGGCCAGTCGCGGTACGTCAGCTGCGAACCACCCGAGTGGTGGAACACGAACAGACGCAGCTGAGGCTCTTCGGACTTTCGCATGGTGGCTCCATCGACGAGATCTCCGGCGTCCGGCCCGACGAGCTGGATCCCGGACCAGGGGCAGGAGAGGGACGCAACGCCTGCGCGTCCGCCTTCACGCTGCCCGCCCCCGCTGGAGCGGCCGTCGAGGGACGTTCGAACGCGCCGGGCCCGTCCGCCTCTTCGGCCGACCGGTCAGGCGGCGTGGCAGAGCGCCGCGGGGTCGGCCGGGACCGAGGCGTGGGCCACGGCCGCGGGAGGGGTGGCGCGGACGGTGGCCGCGGCCTGCGAGCGGCCCCGCGCGAAGACGACGAGGCGCAGCACCGCGAACCGCGCGAGGCCGGCGAGTGCGGAGGCGGACAGGTAGACGACCTGTTCGAGCACCGCACCCGGCGCCGCCACCAGCAGCTGCAGGACGACCATCGCCCCGCAGGTCACCGCATACGCGGCCGTCGCGGACCCGGCCGACTGCACATGCTGGCGCCAGGTCGCGCCTGAGCCCGCGCCGAAGGTGAAGCGGGCGTGCAGCTCGGTGGCCAGGAGCGTGGAGGCCACGGTGATCACGGCGTTGGCCAGGGCCCAGGGTATCCAGGAGGCGAGGGCTGCCACGGCGAAGCTGGAAGCGAGCCCCACCCCGCCGCCGCAGAGCACGAAGCGGGCGAAGGCGGCGAAGGCGCCAGGTGCTGCCTGCTGCCGGCCGCGTGCTGTCTCCATGATCCGCCCCCTTGATGGCTCACTCCGACGAAACGTGACGCCATCATGGCACGGAGGTGGTGTCGCGAGGAGTCATCGATGGCATCATTCGCGCCACTCATGGGTTCCGGGACGCGCAGCCGGTCGTAAGGGGGTCATAAATGTGCAGGTCGGCGGCTCGGCGCGCGCACCCGTTACGCCCGTCGCCCGGCCCAAGTCCCCACAGGCCTGCAGTTTTACGCGGCGCGTCCGGGTGTGGCTCATCGTGGCTCATATGTGGCGCACATTGGCTCGTCATGACGCCAGTCGTGTGCCATGATGGAGCCACGGAAGCGGAACGGCGCCGGAAACGGCGTACGACGTAAAGGAGCCCCACCATGTCCGTCACCTCCAGCGACCAGGCCATGCTCCCCCTCCCGACCGCCCGGGACCTGGGAGGCACGTCCGCAGCCGAACTCGCCGACCGTGTCCTGCGCGATCTGACGGCAGCCATGGAGCTGCTCGGGGAGCAGGCACCGGAAAAGGCCGGCCACGCCCGCGGCACCGCCGTCGCCGTCTGAGCCTCCGCCCGGCCCCGCAGGGGCGAGCCCACCCCCCACCCACGGAAGGAAACCGATGAGCCACACGCCTCTCGTCCCCCACGGCCTCCCCATGGAGCGCGACGCGGGCCCCTTCGACCCGCCCCGCGACATCACCCGGCTGCGCGAGGCCCGCCCCGTCAGCCCCATGGTCTTCCCCGACGGTCACGAGGGCTGGTTGGTCACCGGCTACGACGCGGTCCGCCAACTCCTGGCCGACACCCGGTTCAGCTCCCGCCAGGACATCGGCGTTCTCCACGTCCCGTACGAGGTCCCCGGCACGCCCGCCGCCACCGAACCGTCCCCGCAGATCCCGGGCCTGTTCATCAGCATGGACCCGCCGGACCACACGCGGCTGCGGCGCATGCTCACCGGCGCCTTCACCGTCAAACGCATGAAGCAGCTCGAAGAGCACATCATCGACATCGCCGAGCGGCAACTGGACGCGATGGCGCGCCTGACCCCGCCGGTCGACCTGGTCAGGGAATTCGCGCTGCCGGTGCCCGTGCTGGTGATCTGCGAACTGCTCGGCGTCCCCTACGCGGACCGGGAGAGCTTCCAGGCCGACACGGCCACGTTCCTGGAAAAGGACGTGGTGCTCGAAGAGAAGATGGCCGCCTACACCAGCCTGACCACGTACCTCGCCGAACTGGTCACGCGCAAACGCGCCACCCCCGGCGAGGACATCCTGTCCGACCTGGCCCGCCGTGACGAGCTCACCATCGAGGAACTGACCGGCATCGCCTTCCTGCTGCTGCTCGCGGGCCACGAGACGACCGCCAACATGCTCGGGCTGGGCACGTTCGCGCTGCTGGAGCACCCCGAGCAGGCGGCCGAACTGCGCGCCGACCCGGACCTGATGCCGGGCGCCGTCGAAGAGCTCATGCGCTACCTGTCCGTCGCCGACATCTTCTACCGCTACGCCACGGAGGACATCGAACTCGGCGGTGAGACCATCGCCAAGGGATCGACCGTCGTCATCTCCCTGCTGGCCGCCAACCACGACCCCCGGCGCTTCGACAACCCCGACACCCTGGACATCCACCGCAAGGCCCGCGGTCAGCTGGCCTTCGGCCACGGCGTCCACCAGTGCCTCGGCCAGCAACTGGCCCGCCTCGAGATGCGCGCCGGTTTCGCCGGCCTGCTGCGGCGCTTCCCGACCCTGCAACTCGCCGTCCCCGCCGGTGAAGTGAAACTCAGGACCAACATGAACATCTACGGCGTCCACGAACTGCCGGTCACCTGGACCGAAACGGCCCCCTAGGAAAACGCCGACAACACCGAGGATCCCCGGGACCATGTGGTCCCGGGGATCCTCTGCGTGGCGGAACACCGCCACGGACAGAACCTGGAGGCCCGCTGGAGTACGTGTCCAAGGGGCCTCTACCGCCGACTGCCCTGTCGCTGTCCGCGTGTACGTTCGCGTGTGGGAGAGCCCGATGTACGGCCCCGTACCGGAGTCGCTCCAGGTGTCTCTCCTGCGTCACCCTTGCGGATCATTCGTTGTCCGACCGGAGATGGGTTTTCGCACGTCATGCCATTGCAGTCACCAAAGTCACCTCGCCCGCTCCGACCTGGCGACGTTCGAACGCCTTGAACCCGACCCCGGCGGGCATTGCCGCCAGGCTCTCGCGTCGTCGAGCGAACAGGCCGGAAGCCGGCCGCTCACCTCCTGAGGCGTTCCGATGCATGCACAGCCGCACGCCGCCGGCCGCCGACGCATTCCGCAGCAGAGACGTCAACCGAGTCGGTGCGGCCGTGCAGGCGTCGCATCAGATCGCTTTGGGGTGGAAATGACCAACTCGCTCGACATACAGGAAATCGCCCAACGCGCGGTCTGTCCCCCCGGACAGCACCAGGATTTCCGGAAGAAGCTGGACGACTACGGCTTCGTCGTCCTCCAGCCGGGCGGAGCCGGCGACCACAGCCTCGACGACATCATGTCGGAGCTGGGCGAACCCGTTGAGTACGGCTTCGGCACCAAGCTCGACCTCCAGCCGACGGAGGGCTCCGACAACCTGCAGTTCACCACCCGTGCGATGCCGCTGCACACCGACGGCCTCTTCAACGCCGGACCGCCGGTCAGGTACATAGGCATGCAGTGCGTGACGGCACCCGAAGCCGGTGGCGAGACGCTGATCGCGAGCAACGCCGCGTTCTTCGCCCAGGCGCCGGCGGATCTGCTCGAGGTCATGCGCGGCATCACCATCGAATACCGCAACCGGATCTCCGGCTACTACCGCAACCGGCCCGAGGGCAACCACCCCAGGGTGGCCCCCGTCCAGGACGATCCGGTCACCGGCAGGACGCGGCTGGTCATCGGCCTCACCGACCCCGACGACCCGATGCGCACCCACGACGCGACGGTCGTGGGCCGCACGGCCGAAGACAGCGCCGAGCTGCTCGACCGTATCAAGGCGGTGCTGCACCGGCCGAGCGTGCTCTACGCCCACAGGTGGCAGGCCGGAGAGGTGATCGTCCAGGACAACCGGCAGGTCGTCCATGGCCGCGCCGCCTTCCCGGACCAGCCGCGCAAGCTGGTCCGCCTGTCGGTCGCGTGAGAGTGACGGCCCCCATGAACACATATCCCTCGGTACTCCTGGACGTCCGCAACCAGCGCACCGGCCTCGTGGCACAGCTCGACGGCGCCGGGCAAGCAGGCGACTCCGGGCGGCTCGTGGCGGAGGAATTCGGCCGCGGATGGCCGCTGCCCCCCGGCGGCCCGGACGACTGCAACACGATCGAGTGGACCGGTGACCGCGTCACGGTCCGCACCAGCCGGCAGAACCTCACGCTCCTGCGCTACTGGCGGCAGCCGGGCACGAGCCGCGTCCTGATCGGATCCGACCTGGCCGGACTCACCGCACGAGCCATCGCGTGCGTGGGCGCGGAACCCGATCGCGTCGCGCAGATCCGCGCGGTCCGCGCCTCGATCCGCACGATCGGCGGCGGCCGTACCGTCGTCTTCTCCCGCTCCGCGGACGGCGACTCGATCGATGTCACCGAAACCGTGTCGAAGCGCTGGCAGGCCTCTCCCGTCACCGGCGAGACCGCCGTCGAGGCCGGGGCCCGGCAGATCGAGGTACTGCGCCGGGAAATCAACGCCTCCGGCACGCCGCGGCCACTGACGGCCGTCGTCTCCGGCGGAGTGGACTCCGGGCTCGTCGCCGCGCTGGCGAAACAGGCTGGCATCCTCGATCACCTCGCCACCCTGGGCACTCCGTGGGGTGACGAGTACGCCGCGGCCGACGAGCTCGGATCCCACCTGGGCATGCCGGTCCGTCACATCGCGCTGTCCGAGGAGGACATCCTCCGGGCGATCCCGGAGACCGTCCGGATGCTCGGCGTTCCCGACCGGGAGATGGTCGCCGGGGGAGTCAACCTCGTCGCCGTCTACCGGGAGGGCCGGACACCCGCCGGCACCATCCTGACCGGCATCGGCGCCGACTACATCAACTCCGGGCTCCGGGCCGAAGCGGGCACGGTGCCCGATCTGCAGCGTGCCGTCGCCCAGTGCCTGGCCGACGGGGCCCTGGGCGGCGAGTGGACCGGTGCGGGGGCCGCGGCCCACGGCTACGTCCTGCGCCACATGTACTGGAACACGCCCGTCATCCAGGCCGCCCTGGACACGGCCCCCGAGGTCATGCGCCATCGGGACCGGGAGAAGGGGCACATGCGGGCCGCCGCGGAGGCGCTCCTCCCGCCGGAGATCGCGTGGCGGCCGAAGCAGGCCATGCACCACGGCAGCGGTGTCCAGCGCAATCTCGACGGCGCCGTCGCCCGGCTGATCGGCCTGGAGGCCGTAGACGTGGAGCGCTTCTACGAACTCCTCGCCACCGAGCAGGCCGGTGCGCTGGTCGAGTCACCGCACGAGCCGATCGACTCGGACAAGTGCCTGGAGGCCGCGATGTCCGCCTACGTCCGCGAGCACCACTGAGCACAGGGGAGAACCATGGCACTGATCGACATCGAGGACGTCGAGGGAATCCGGATCCTGACCCTGGCCCACGAGAAGCCGACGAATCCGTTCGGCAAGGAGATGGCCGAGACCTTCACGGCCGCTCTCCGCGAAGCGGACGGCGACGACCATGTGGGCGCGATCGTCGTGGGCGGCGGACGTGACCGGAGCTTCAGCGCGGGCGGGGACTTCAACGAGGTCATGCTGCTGGCGACGGACGAGTCGGTCGACGAGCTCATCGACTGGATCACCGACCTCTACCTGGCGGTCCTGGACACGGGCAAGCCGACGATCGCGGCGATCGACCGCCACGCCATCGGCCTGGGCTTCCAGCTGGCCATGCTGTTCGACTGGAAGATCATGTCCACCCGGGCGAACCTGGTCATGCCGGAGCTGGAGCACGGCATCGGGGCCTCCATGGGCGCCGCCGTCCTCTCCACCATCGGCAGTTACGACATCGCCCGTCACGTCCTCATGTCCTGCCGCCCGATCGGCGCCGACACCGCTCTTCGCTGGGGCCTGGCGGACGAGTCCTGCGAGCCGGAATTCCTGCTCGACCGGGCGGTGCAGCGGGCACGGCGGATGGCGCGCTACCCCGAGGTCGCGTTCTCGGCCACCAAGCACGTGCTCACCGACCGGCTGCGGGCGACCCTGGAGCAGACCCGCGAGGACTCCAAGGCCGTGCACCGCAGGACCTTCGCGGCGAAGGCGATGCACAACCACTTCAACAACATCCTGGGCAGGAGCGTCGAAAACGCGGCGAGCGCCGCGTCATGACGCTGTATCAGGAACTGTGCCGCGTCGCCCGGCCCCTGTCCGACGCGACGGCGGTGGTGTCCTACGACGGCACCACGGTCTCCTACGGCCGGCTCGTCGAGACCACCGACGTCATCGCCGACCGGCTCGCCGCCACCCCGCTCGGCTCCGTCGTCGGCCTGGCGCTGGACGACCCCGTCAGCTTCGTCTCCGCCTACTTCGCCGCCGCCAGGCTGCGGCTGGTCGTCGTGCTCC
Source organism: Streptomyces sp. NPDC001393 (assembly GCF_053597455.1). Lineage (NCBI taxonomy): Bacteria > Bacillati > Actinomycetota > Actinomycetes > Kitasatosporales > Streptomycetaceae > Streptomyces > Streptomyces sp. NPDC001393. The sequence continues at coordinate 28,821 of NZ_JBSFIH010000073.1, read as the reverse complement.
TGGACAGCAGGGCGACACCCGAGGAAACGGCGCGCCTCGCGGCCAGGTTCGACCTGGACATGGTGCTGCGCGACGGCCCCGACGGCATCGGCTCCATCGTGTGCGAGCCGACCGCACGAGGCCGCGAGAGAGTCTCCCAGAGGTTCGCTCACGCGGCGAAGACGGCCCACGAGTACCTGCCGACGGACTTCGTCGTGCACTGCACCTCGGGCTCGACCGGTGAGCCCAAGGGAATCGTGATGAGCCAGGCGGCCGTCATGGAGCGGGTGACCTCCTGGGCGGGCGAGGCCGGCCTGGGCCCCTCGGACGTGGTGCTGTGCGCACTGCCGCTGTGGCACGGCCACGGAATCGACGTACTGGCGCTGCCCAGCCTGCTGAGCGGGGCCAAGCTCGTCTTCACCCGCGGCTCGCACCTGACGGGCCGTGGCCTGGCCCGCGCCGTCGCCGAACACGCGGTGACCTTCGTCAGCGGCCTTCCGGTGATGTACCAGATGCTCGTCGCGGCGGGCGGGGTCGACCCCTCGATGCTCGGGTCCCTCAGGTTCGCCCTCACCGGAAGCGCCCCCATCGCCGCCGACACCCAGGCGCGCTTCGGCGAGCGGTTCGGCCTGCCGCTGCGCCAGGGCTACGGGCTCGGCGAGATCGGCATCATCACGTACGACGCCGACAACGCGGGACCGGGGACGATCGGGCTGCCGCTCCCCGGGATCGAGTGGCGGCTGGAGCCGGTCGACGCGTTCGACAGCGCGGAACGGATCTGCGAACTCCTGGCGCGCGGCCCGGCCCTGGCCCGCGGGTACTACCGGGACCCGGCGGCGGAGTCGGCGATGTTCGTGGACGGCTGGCTGCGCACCCACGATCTCGTCGTCGCACGGCCGGAGGGCTGGTTCATCCGCGGGCGCAAGTCCACGTTCATCAACGTCACGGGCAACAAGGTCGCGCCGATCGAGGTCGAGACGGCACTGCGCAAGTGCGACGGCGTCATCGACTGCGGCGTCGTCGGGGTGCCCGACGGGGAGGGCGGCGAACAGGTCGCCGCGCTGGTCATGACCGAGCCGGGGTGCGATCCGAAATCGGTCCGCCGGCAGGTCGCCTCGCATCTGCTGCCGCACCAGCTGCCCCAGACATACCGGTTCGCCGCCGCGCTGCCGCGGACCCCGGTCGGAAAGACCGACTACGAGGCGGTCAAGCGCATCGTCCAGGACGAGGGAGCACTCGCGACATGAGCCTCGTCGAAAGCACCGGCCCACGATGCCCGGTCGCCGAAAGCGAGCGGTCGGCGCGGGTCGCCGTGGAGTGGTGCAGCGGGTCGGTGACGTACGGGCAGCTGGAGGCTGCGGTCACCACCCTGGCCGAGCGGCTCGCCGCGGCCGGCGTGGCCCGCGCGAGCGTCCTGGTCATGGGCCCGCTGTCGCCCGCGTACCTGGTCGGGTTGCTGGCCGCGTGGCGCGCCGGCGCGGTGCCCGTGCCGGTGGACGCCGGACTGACCACGCAGCAGTACGCCTGGCTCGAACAGCGCACCCACCCCGCTGCGGTGATCAGCCACGACGTCACCCCGGCCGACCAGTACCGGGGGGCGAACCCGGGAGTGACCGAGATCGTCGTCGACTCCGGCACCGGCGCGATCCTCCTGGAATCCGTCGCGCACACCGAGCGCCGGACACGGAGGTTCCAGGACCCGGACGCCGGCTACGTGATCCCCACATCCGGCTCGACCGGGGAGCCGAAGGCCATCGTCGGCAGCCGTCGCGGCCTGGACCTCTTCCTCGACTGGTTCCGCGACGAGTTCGCACTCGCCGAATCCGACCGGTGCGCCGCCGTCACCCGGGTGAACTTCGACCCCTCGCTGCGGGAACTGCTCGGCGTGCTCGGCGCCGGCGGCGTGCTGTCACTGCCGCCCGTCGACGCGCAGCTCGACCTGCCGGCGCTGGCCGACCACCTGGTCGACAGCGCCCCGACGACGGTGTTCCTCGTCCCGTCCATCGCGACCCGGCTGGCCGAGGAACCGCGCCTCGCGGCGGCCGGACTGCCGGGGCTGCGGCTGGTCTTCTTCGCCGGAGAGGTCCTCGGCCGACGGGTGGTGGAGCAGTGGGCCGCCCTCGCACCCGACGCCGAGATCGTCAACCTGTACGGCCAGACCGAGGCGACGCTCGCGCAGCTGTACCGGCGCGACGTCCAGCGCCTCGACCACGGTGCCGGGCGGCCGATACCCGTCGGGGTTCCGCGCCCCGGCGTCGAGGTGGCCCTGCGCGACCTCGACGGCACCGGAGTCGGCGAGGTGCTCGTCACCTCGCGGGCACCGGCGCTCGGCACCCTGTGCGCCGGAACCGCCGGAACCGGTGACCGGCACCGGACGGTCCCCTTCCCCGTCCCCCTGCCGACCGGCGATCTCGGCCGCCGGACCGACGACGGCGCCCTGGTGATCGTCGGCCGCAGCGGCAACGACATCAAGGTCGGCGGCCGGCGGGTCTCCTTCCAGCCCCTGATCGACGACGTCGAGGCGCTGCCCGAGGTACGACAGTGCGTGGTCGTCGACCACGGCGGCCCGCAGCTCTTCGTCGCCACCGCGCCCGGTGAGGCTCCCGCCGAGGAGCCGCTGCGCACCACGATCCACGACCTGGGCCGCGGCCGGCGGCTGCCGCGGTTCACCCTGCACCTGCGGGCGGACCTGCCGATGCTGCGCAGCGGCAAGGTGGACCGGCGGGCCCTGCTGGCATCCCTGGACCGGCTTGCCGTCCCGCCGTCCGACGACCCCACCGGTGCCGCCGGGCACGGGGTCGAACGGCACCTGCGCACCCTGCTGGGCATCGACGAGGGCATCTCCAGCCTGGTCGACGCCGGCATCTCGTCGCTGGAGATGCTGGCGGCGATGTCGGCCGTCAACCGCGTCCACGGGGTGCGACTGACCGTCGCGGAGGCCTTCGGCCTGCGCGATGTGCCGTCCCTGGCCCGCGAGATCGACCGCCGGCGCCGCCCGGCCGGCCCCGAGGCCGCCGAGACGGCCCGCCCGTCCGCGCCGGCCGCGCCGCACCGCTGTCCGCTGTCGTCCCGTCAGCTGGCGTACATGTGGATATGCATGTCGAGCGGCAACGCGAACTGGTGCAACATCTCCCGCGAGATCCCCGTCCCGCGGCGGTTGCCCGAGACGGCGCTCACCGAGGCGCTGCGGGCACTGCTCGTACGGCACGACGTGCTGGGGCTGGCGCTCACCGCCGACTGGCAGGAACAGACCTGGACCGAGCCGGCGGAACTGTCCTGTGCGGTCCGTGTCGTGGACATCGACGCCGAGACGGACTCGTCGGCCTTCCGCGAGGGCGTGCACGCCGCGCGTACCGCGCTGGTGTCCGAGCTGATCGACCCCGAGGCCGCCCCGCCGATCCGGGCCGCGCTCGTCCGGGGGACCACGGGCAGTTCCGTCCTCCTGGTGGCACATCACCTGTTCGTGGACGGGCTGGGCCTGGACGCGCTGGCCGGCGAGCTGCGGGCCGCGCTGTCCGGCCACGGCCCGGACCCCGTCGCGGATCACGGCCACGGCGGATACCGGGCGTTCTGCCGCGCGACGGCGAGGCAGCGGGAGCCGGGCGCGGCGGCCGCGTACTGGCGGGGCCTGCTGGACGGTGTCACCCAGGTCGAACTGCCCGAAGCCACCGGGCCCGACGGCGCGCAGGGGGAGCTGCTCTCGCTGCCCCTGGGCACCGTGTGCACCCGCCAGGTCCACCTGCTCGCTCAGGAGCTGGGCGTCTCCGCGTTCACCGTCGTCCTGGCCGGCTTCGAGCAGGCGGTCGCCGCCACGTTCGGGCTCGACCGCCCGTCCGTCATCGTGATGAGCCAGAACCGCGGCGATACCGACGCCGCCGTCGTCGGAAACTTCACCACGAGCCTGATCGTCCGCGGACCGGGCGCAGCGTCCCTGCGGGACAACGTCCACGTCATGGCGGGTCAGCTGGCCGACGGCACGGAGCACGGCGACTGGGAGTTCGACCAGCGTGTCGCAGATCTGGGGCTGGCCGTCACGAACCGCTTTCCGCTGTCCACGGTCCTGTTCAACCAGCGGCCGATGCCGCGGCACCTGCGTGCCCGCGACCTCGGGTCCTGGAGCCCGCGGGCACTGGGCCGTGCGCTGCGCTACCAACTGCAGGGGGAGCTTCAGATGTCCGGGTCCGAGATGGTCATGACCTATTACTACCGCAAGGGAATCTCCGGCGCCGATGTCATCGGGCGCGTGCACCGCGGGCTGCTGAAGGCGATCCGCACGGGCCGGGAGGCGACCCATGACTGACCACGTCGAGACGGTCGCCGTGCCGGCCCCGCCTGCACCGCAAGCGTCCCACCCCGTGCTCGGACCGCTCCAGCGCGCCTATCTGGTCGGCGACCAGGACGGACTCGAACTGCGCAGTCCGGCCCGGTACTACCTCGCCTGCGAGCTGCGGGTGTCCGCCGTGGACGCCGTCCAACGGCGCCTGGACCGTCTGGTCCGGGAGAACCCGGTCCTGCGCACGCGGGTCGGGGACGACCTGACCCGGACGCCGGTCGCCGGGAACGCGGTCGTCCCGGTCACCGTACTGGACGCGACGGAGGCCGGCTTCGACACCCTCGACAGCGGTGTCCGCGACGAGTTCCGCTCGGACGCGCTCGCCTTCGACGCCTGGCCCCAGCTGCGCGTCACCGTGGTCCGCTCGGCACGGCGGGCGCGGATCCACCTCGTCTACGCGCTGTGGCTGATGGACGCAGCCTCACTCGCCCGGTTCCTCGAAGGGCTGGTCCGCGACACCGACACCGACGCCGGCACCGGCGCGGACGCCGACGGCGTGGCAGCCGCCCCCGCGCCGGCCTCGCCGACCGGACGGCGAAAGGAGCGCGACGAACGGTACTGGCGCGAGGTGGCGCCGACGCTGCCCGAGACCGCCGAGGTACCGCTGCGGCCCGACTGGCGGCACGCGGGCCGGGCCGTGGCGCACCGGATGCTGCACCTCGACCGGCCCACGGCGGAGGCGATCACCCAGCAGGCCCACCGGCACGGCCTGACCGTGCCGATGGTCTTCCTCACCGTGTACGGGGCGCTCCTCGGCGCCGTCGGCGGCGGCCTGCCGCACACTGTCACCCTCGTTCTCTCGCAGCAGGACCCGCACGCCGGCAACGGACAGCTCGGCAACCACGGCACCCCCCTGCCGGTGGCGATACCGGCGGCCGAGCAGCGCGACTTCGTCTCGCTCGCGCGGGAGGTGCAGGGCCGCGTCCTGGAACACTCGCTGCACTCCTCGCTCAGCGGCCCCGAGATCGTCCGCCTGGCCGACCCGACCGCCGACCGGCGCCGACTGCTGTACCCCTTCGCGTTCACCGCGACCGAACTCGACACGCCGCGGGAAGCGGCGCTCGGCCTGCGGCGGGACTGGGACACCGTGCAACTGCGAGTACCGCAGGTCCTGCTGGACCACCAGGTCGGCGTGGACCGCGACGGCACGATCCACCTGGGCTTCGACTGGCGCACCGACGCGTTCGACGAGGGCTTCCTCGACGACTTCATCGAGCAGTACGCCCACGCCGTCGACCGGCTGGCGGCCGACGGGGCCGACTGGACCGGCGCGGGCGGGCGCACGCTCCCCGCGGCCGGCCGCGTCCCCGCCGCGGAACACGGGGGAGCGACGCTGCAGCAGCGGGTGCTGCAGACCGTCGAGCGGACGCCCGACGCGCCGGCCGTCCGGGACGGCGACGGGGTGCTCACCTACGCGGCGCTTGCCGACGCCGCCGCCGAGGTCGCGCAGCGGCTGGCGGCCGCGGGCGCCGCCGTCGGCGACCACGTCGCGATCCATCTGCCGCGCGGCCGCGGCCAGGTCGTGGCGATCCTCGGCGCGCTGCTTGCCGGCTGCGTGTACATCCCGCTGGACTGGGGACTGCCCCGAGGACGCCTCGACCGGATCACCCGTCAGGCCCGGCTGCGCTTCGCGGTGACCGGCGACGAGCGCGACGCCGCCGACGAGTGGCACCGGCTCCGGGTGCGGACGATCGCCGTGCCGACGACGGCCCCGGGACGGCGCCTGCTGCCGGACCGTGGCGCACCCGACGTCGCCTACGTGATCTTCACGTCCGGGTCGACGGGGGAGCCGAAGGGCGTGGTCATCCGCCACCGCGCGGTGCTGAACACCATCGACGCGATCAATGACCTGATCGAGCTCGGACCGTCCGACAGCGTGCTGTCGGTCTCCTCGATCGGCTTCGACCTGTCGGTGTACGACATCTTCGGACCGCTGCTCGTCGGCGCCGCGGTGGTCATGCTGCCGGAGGACTCCGCGCGCACCCCGTCGGCCTGGACGAGGATCGTCACGGAGCACTCGGTGACGATCTGGAACTCGGCGCCGGCGCTGGCCGCCCTGCTCGCGGAGGAGGGCGGCGCCCTTCCGTCCCTCCGCACCTTCCTGCTCAGCGGGGACTGGATCCCGCTGCACCTTCCCGCCGCGCTGGAGCGGTTGTCCCCCGCGGCGCGGATGATCAGCCTGGGCGGCGCGACCGAGGGCTCCATCTGGTCGATCCAGCACCGGATCACGCCGGCCGACCGCACCGGCCGGTCGATCCCGTACGGCAGGCCGCTGGCCGGCCAGGACATCCTGGTGCTGGACGCCCAGCGCAACGTGTGCCCGCACTGGCACATCGGCGAGCTCCACATCGCGGGCCACGGAGTCGCCGACGGCTACCTGAACGACCCGGAGCGGACCGCGGAGGCGTTCTTCGACGACCCCGAGCACGGCTGGATCTACCGCACCGGCGACCGCGGCCGCCGCGGCCCGGACGGCGTCGTCGAGCTGCTCGGCCGCGTCGACACCCAGGTCAAGGTCAACGGCTACCGGGTCGAGCTGGGCGAGATCGAATCACTGCTCAACGCCATGGACCACGTGCGCCGAAGCGCCGCGTGCGTCCCGCAGAACGGCGGCGGTGTCCTCGCCTGCGTCACGCTGTCCGCCGACGCCCCCGCCGACTGGCGCGAGCGCAGCATCGCCGCGCTGCGCGACCAACTGCCCGCGTACATGGTCCCCTACGCGCTCGTCGACCTCGACGAGATCCCGCTGACCGCCAACGGCAAGGTCGACCACCGCCGGCTGCGCACGGCGGCGACGCCGCCCGCCGCGCCGGCCGAAGCAGCCGCGTCGCCCGACCGGGGACCGTACGCCCAGGAGGTGGCGGCCTGCTGGACCGAGCTCCTGGGCAGGGCACCCGGAACGGAAGGGTTCTTCGAGTCCGGCGGCAGTTCCCTCGACGCGATCCGGCTGTTGTCGATGCTGCGCAGCAGGTTCGGGTACGACATCCCGCTCGGGCGCTTCCTTTCGAACCCGACGGTGACCGGCCTGGCGCAGTTGTGCGAGGCCGGACGCGGACCGGCGACCGAGGCGGTGTGGAGCTTCACCCCGCGCTCGGTGGCGAACCCGCGCGGCAGGGTGATCTTCTTCCCGCCCGTCGGCGGGGGCGTCGCCTGCTACGCCGGGCTGATCCGGAACCTGCCGGGCGACCTCGACGTCCACGTGCTCGGCTTCGACCGGCCCTTCGACACGCCCGGGTCCCAGGCCCCCACACTGGCCGGCGCGGTGGACGTCTGCCTGCGCCACCTGGCGGGGCGGATCGACGACCCGGGTGTGCCGTGCGTCCTCGTCGGCTGGTCGTTCGGCGGCGCGCTCGCCGCGGAGGCCGCGCGGGCGGCGACCTACCCCGTCACCAGGGTCGTCATGCTCGACACTCCCGTGTCGGCGGCGGCACGCCACTGCGAGGACTCCGACGCGGCGATGGTGTCCGGGTTCGTCCACGACATCCGGCAGGCGGGCGGCGTGGTGGTCTCGGCGCAGGCCGTGCGCGCCGACCCGGCACTGCGCCGGAGGCTCGAGGTGTACCGGCAGAACAAGCTGCTGCTGCGCGACTGGCAGCCGAGCCCCGTACCGGTTCCGGTCGTCCAGCTCCGCGCCGGTGGACGGCCGGCCGAACCGGACCCGGACGCCTGGCGGACATGGGCACCGGCGATGCGCACCGTCGCGCTGACCGGAGGACATTTCGACGTGTTCGCGGCGGAGAACCTGCGGCACGTACAGGACGAGATCGAGGGCGGTTGGCAGTGAACGAACAGGCGGTGATCAGCACGATCGTCGATCGGCTGCGGCAGCAGGGCTACCGGGTCGGCCCCGACGAGTACGAGGCCGATCTCATCGGTGCCGGTCTCAACTCGGTGACCATGGTCCGGCTGCTGTCCGTCCTGGAGGACGACTTCGACGTCGAGTTCGCCGTCGCCCGGCTCTTCCGCGAGCCGGTGACCGTCGCACGCCTCGCCGCGCAGATCGTCTCGCAGCACACGGTCGGGAGGTGATGCCGCCATGCACACACCCCGATCCTCCTCGCTCGTGGAACAGGCCCGGCACATCGCCGAGTTGGCGGGCGAGCGAGCCGAGAAGGCCGAGGCCGCCCGCACGCCGGACCTCGACGTCGTCGACGCGCTCGTCGCCGCCGGGGCCGCACGTCACTTCGTGCCGACGTCGCTCGGCGGCTCCGGCGGGACGTTCACCCAACTGAAGCAGGCGGCCGTCACCATCGGCGAGCAGTGCCCGGCGACTGCCTGGTGCACGGTGGTGGCGGGGCTGATGACCCGCGCGGCGAACTACCTGCCGCCGGCCGGACAGCAGCGGCTGTGGGCGGGCGGACCGGATGTCCTCATCGCCGGCGGCGTGACGCCCAGGGGCACCGCGACCCCGGTGGACGGCGGCTGGTTGCTCTCGGGATCCTGGCCGGCGGTGTCCTCGTCGGAGCGGGCCCACTGGATCCTGCTGTCCGCCGCCGTGGAAGGGATCGGCGCGCCCGGGCAGCGGGTGTGCCTGGTGCCGCGCGCCGAGGTGTGCATCGATCGGACCTGGGACGACGTCGGGATGCAGGCGACCGGCAGCCACACGGCGGTCGTCGAGCAGGTCTTCGTTGCGGACACGATGACCTTCCCCGTCGGCCTCCTCACCGAGGTGGACGCCCCGCCTGCAGGCCCGGACGGTCGCGCGGTGCCGCTGCCGGCCGTGAACACCTTCCTGTTCTGCCTGCCGATGCTCGGCGCCGCCCACGGCGCCCTGCGGTACTGGAAGCAGCTGACCGCGGCGAAACTGCGGGGGCGCCCGGGTGCGTACGATCCGGTGGTTGCCCACTACGCGGACGTGCTCGCGCGCAGCTCCAGTGAGATCGACGCGGCGGAACTGCTCCTCGACCGCGTCGCGCAGGTCATCGACACCGCGCCGACGATCACCCGCCCGGACGTGGCGCGCCATCAGCGGGACTGCGCCTACGCGGCCGAGCAGCTGGTCCGCGCCGTGGACCGCCTCATGAGGGCTTCCGGCACCAGCGGACACAGCACCGGCTCGGTCCTGCAGCGGCTGTGGCGCGACATCCACACCGCGGGCTCCCACGCGGCACTCCAGTTCGGCCCGGCGGCGGCCAACTACGCCCGGGCGGAGTTCACCCACGGCAGCTGAGCCGTACCTGATGCCCCGTCACCGACCAGCGGAAGAGACACAGAACCATGAACCCCACCACCGACTGGCGGCGCTCGGCCGCCGACGCCCGCTGCGGCCGCGGGGCGCCCTCACCGTACCTGGAGAAGCTGGAGCGCCACGGCTTCGTCGTCCTGGAGCCCGAGGGCCCGGATCCGATGTCCCTGGAGGACATCATGGCGCCGCTCGGCGCGGCGGCGTCGTACCAGTTCGGAACACAGCTCATCCAGGAACAGCGGTCCGGAACCGACAACTCGCAGTTCCGGACCGGCGCCATACCGATGCACGTCGACGCACTCCTGAACGCGAACAGGGTGAGCTACATCGGGCTGGAGTGTCTCGAAGCCCCGGACGAGGGCGGCGAGACGCTGATCGCCGGCAGCCGCGCGTTCTTCGCGACGGCTCCCGCCGACCTGGTGGACACACTGCGCGGCATCCGGATCGAGTACTGGTCCAGGGTCTCGGACTTCTACGTGGAACGCCCCGACGGCAACCCGGTCGTGGCACCGGTGCAGGTGGACCCCGTCACGGGCGGGGACACGCTCTGGATCGGGCTCGACTACCCGGAGGACCCGGAACGCAACTACGGCGCGGCCGTGCTCGGCTACACCAAGGAGCAGAGTCTCCGGCTCTTCGCCGCGCTGGAGCGGTGGTTGACCGTCCCCGAGGTGATGTACGCACACCGGTGGCAGGCCGGCCAGGTCCTGGTCATGGACAACCGGCGCGTCGTGCACGCGCGCGCGGCCTACCCCGTCGACTCCCCGAGAAAGCTGCGCCGCATCTCGGTCGGCTGACGCGCCGCACCACCCGGTCGCGGTTTCCACCTCCCTCCCGGAGTCCTCATGTCTGATGTCGCAGCGCTCCCCGATGCCGAGACCGGCACGGACGGCCGCCCCCTTCGCCCCGGCGTCGTGCTGGCCCTCCTGCTCAGCTGCCAGTTGTTGATCGTCCTTGACGTCACGGTCATGAACGTGGTGCTGCCACGCATGCGCACCGACCTGGACTTCAGCGCCACCGCCCTGCCCTGGGTCCTCGACGCGTACACCCTGGCGTTCGGCGGGCTGTTGCTGGTCAGCGGCCGCGCGGGCGATCTGTTCGGCCGACGGCGGTTGTTCGTCGTGGGCATCGCCCTGTTCACCGCGGCGTCCTTGGCCGGGGGCCTTGCACAGTCGGCCGACTGGCTGCTGGCCGCCCGGGTCGCACAGGGGGCCGGGGCAGCCATGGCTGGACCGAACGCGCTGGCGCTGCTGAACACGGTCTTCACCGAGCCGAGGGCCCGGGTGCGCGCGCTGGCGCTGTACTCGGGGATGGCGAGCGCCGGATTCGCGGTCGGCCTGATCCTCGGCGGCCTGCTGGCCCAGTGGCTCGGCTGGCGGGCGGTACTGTTCATCAACGTTCCCCTGGGCGTGCCGGCGGTCGTGCTGGCCGGGCGGTACCTGCCGGCGCCGCCCAGACGGGAGGCCCGACTGGATCTGCTGGGTGCGCTGACCGCGACGGGCGGGGTCGCTGCCCTGGTGTTCGGCTTCATCCGGGCTGCGACGCACGGATGGGGCGATGCGACGATCGCCCTCTCGCTCCTCGCGGGCGCCGTACTGATCGTGGTCTTCCTCCTCCTCGAGAAACGGGCGGTGCAGCCCCTGCTGCCGCTGGTGCTGTTCACCGACCGCGATCGCGCGGCCGCGTACACCAATGTGTTCGTCGGCTACATGGCGAGCATGTCGATGTTCTTCTTCCTGTCCCTGTACCTGCAGGACGTACGCCGGGCAGGCCCGCTGGCGACGGGTTTCGCGTTCCTCCCGACCGCCGTCCTGATGTTCGCGATGATCCGGCTGGTGCCGCGGCTGCTCAGGCGGTTCGGGCCGAAGCCGGTGACCATGACCGGCACCGCGCTGTTGGTCGCCGGGCTGGCCCTGCTGACCCGACTGACCCCCGACACCGGCTACTTTCCCGTGGTGTGCGCGGCGACCGTGCTGATGGGGTGTGGGACCGGGCTCGGGCTGATGCCGCTGAGCGTGATCATCATGGCGAAGGTGCCGTCCAGCGCGGCCGGGGCCGCCGGCGGGGCGCTGCAGACCATTCAGCAGACCGGCATCACGCTCGGCCTGGCCATCCTCACCACGGTGTTCGGCACGTACTCCCGCGGCACGACCGGCACCCCCGGCAAGGCCCTGACCGGCGGCATCACCGCCGCATTCGCCGGCGCCGCCGTCATGGCCGCGCTGGCGTTCGTGGGAACACTGGCCTTCCGCTCCTCGAAAGCAGGAGAAGGCCAGTAACGCTCAGTTGTCGCAGGAGGTGGTCGCAGGTGTCTTCCGCGGAGCGGTTCGGTGCGGACCCCGAGCGGAGTGCCGGTGGGCGGATCGAGAAGTTCCGGAGGTCCGCCGGCCCGGATGAGGACCGCGGCAGATGGCCGGCCGATGCCAGCCGCAGCCGGCTGCGGTGCGGGTCGTGGATCGCGTGGATGACGTCGTACCAGTCGCCGCCGACCGTTGGTCCCCGACCCGGTGACGACGTCCCGGGCCGACGTGGCGGCCCGGGCGGTCGCCGGCTTCCTCGTGCACTCATCGCCCCGGGGTTCGTCCTGCCGTCTCCCCGGTCACCACCGGCCGCACCCTGTCCAGCATCAGCTCCAGGAACTGGTCGGGGTGGCGGAAGGACGCGAAGTGGCTCGCGCCCCGGATGAGAGCGAAGTCCTTGACCGGCGCGGTGACTTCCTCCCAGTAGCGGCGGGCCGGTTCCGGCGGGGTGAGGACGTCGCTGTCGCCCTGGAAGAGGAAGAACGGGATGCGGAAGGCGGTCCCGTCGGCGTACTCGTCGATCGTCGTCCCCTGCGGGCCCAGCTGCTCGGAGAAGGTCATCCCCTTCAGATAGGCGCGCAGGCCGCGCAGGGTGTGGAACGGGGAGAACCACAGGGAGCGGATGACGACCGTCTTCATGGTGTCGTAGGTCAGCGGGTCCGTGGTGACCACCGTCTTCGCGTACTCCGACCACTCCTGCGGCGACCAGGCCGAGCGGTCCGGGCCCATCGACACCATCCGCGCCAGCTCCTTGCGCTTCCCCGCCTGCTCCAGCCGGGCCAGCAGCGCCTCGTACCCCGAGGCGTCGCGGCCCCCCGCCATGATGTTCTGGTCGGTGCCGACGTACGCCGAGTACAGCTCGGGGTGGTTGCGGGCCAGGCGCAGCCCGGTGACCGTACCGAAGCTGTTGGCGACGAGGAGGAGCCGGTCGACGCCGAGCCGGGCGCGGATGTGGTGGGTGACCTCCAGGGCGTCCTGGTAGACGCGGTCGAGGGTCATCTCGCCCTGGCCTTCGGGGCCGCCCGCCGCGAAGGTCTTGCCGGCGCCCCGCATGTCCCAGCGGACGATCGTGAAGTGCCGCTCCCAGGCGCGGGTGCGCGGGGTGAAGACGAGGTTGGAGGCGCCGGGGCCGCCGTGGACCTCCAGGATCACCGGGTTCGACAGGTCCTCGCCGCGGATCGAGATCCACTGGTCGATGCCGCCGATGCGGACGTAGGAGGACTCGTCGATGCCGTTCGGGGTGGTGATCGCGAGCTTCCTGGCGAGGGCGCGGCGCTTCAGCGCGCGGTAGGTCAGCAGCATGGTGTTCCCCCTAAACTGTTTATGTCGTCAGTAGATGTGTTTACGGTATATACAGTTGGTGGGCGGAGTCAACAGGCTTCGCCGAGCGGAGTCGAACGGGAGGGCCCATGGCCGGCCGGAACGCCAAGGAGCAGCACAAACCACGCGATGCGCGAGCGAGCCTCGCGCTGCTGTGGGGGGAGCAGGAGCCGCCCACCCGGGGCCCCAAGCCGAGCCTCACCCCACAGCGGATCGCCGCCGCGGCCGTCGCGCTGGCGGACGCCGAAGGGCTGGACGCGCTCTCCATGAACAAGGTCGCCGCCGGCTTCGGCCTGTCGGCCATGGCCCTGTACCGGTACGTCCCGGGCAAGACCGAACTCGTCGAGCTGATGGTGGAGTCGGTGCTGGCCGAGGCTCCCGACCTGTCCGCAGTACCGGACGCCGACTGGCGGGGTGCCGTACGCGAGTGGACCCGGCAGTGCGCCCGCGTCTACGCCGCCCACCCCTGGCTGCTCACCGCCACCGCGATGCGCCGCCAGAAGATGGGCCCCCACCAGCTGCGCTGGCTCGACGCGGCACTCGCCGCCCTGGAACCCACCGGCCTCGGCGGCGCCCAGCGCCACCAGGTCTTCCTGCTGCTGATCGGACTCGTCCGCAACCTGGCCCAGCAGCAGGGCGACTACGACGAGGAACAGGACCGGGAGTGGAACCAGCTCACCGCCGAACTGCTCGCCCGGCACGCCGACCGCTACCCGGCGCTGACCAGGGCGGTCGCCGAGGGCGCCTTCGACCCCGACGGCACAGACCCCCTGGAATTCGGCCTCGCCCGCATCCTCGACGGCGTCGACGCCCTGATCGCCGCCGGACCATGACCTCTGGGCGTCATGGTCCGGGGCGCGGGCCGGCGCGGCTCCGGGACAGAAGTGCCGCCCGAACCCGAAGGCGATGTGCGGATTGGACTGGCGCACCCGCACAGAGGAACGACTCCTCTGGACATCCCCGGCCACCCCGCCCACGCCACCGGCCGGGCCCGGCTGCTTCCGGGCATCCGGTGAGCCCGGTGAGCGGCGGTGTGCCCGCGGTGAGCGAGCGGTGAGCGGTGCCCGCGATGGTGGCGTCGCACCGGAACCACCAGGGTCCGGGCACCGACCGACGGGAGCGGAACCATGGGCGAACTGACCGGCACCACCGCACTGGTGACGGGCGCGTCGCGCGGCATCGGCCGGGCCGTCGCCGTGCGGCTGGCCGCCGAGGGCGCACGCGTCGCTGTGCACTACGGCAGCGACGAGCGGGCCGCGGCCGACACCGTGGAGCACATCGAGAAGGCGGGCGGCCGGGCCTTCCCCGTACGGGCCCGGTTCGGCCAACAGGACGCGGTGGATTGGCTGTTCGAGCAGCTCACCCCCGAACTCCGGGGACGCGGGCTGGATATCCTCGTCAACAACGCGGGCATCAGCTCCGGCCACCCGATCTCCCAGGTCACCTGCGAAGAACTCCGGCAGCTGTTCGAGACCAACGTCAGTGCCCCGTTCTTCGTCACCCAGCGGGCGCTGCCGCTGCTCAACGACGGCGGCCGCATCGTCAACATGGGCTCCACCGCCAGCCGGTTCGCCGTCTCCCTCCAGATCGGCTACACCCTCACCAAGGCGGCACTGGAATCCCTCGCCCCCACCCTCGCCAACGAACTGGGCCGCCGCGGCATCACCGTCAACACCGTCGCCCCGGGGGCCATCCGCACCGACCTGACCGCTGGTTACACCTCCGTCCCCGAGGTCGTCGCCGAACTGGAGGCGATCACGGCACTCGGCCGGCTGGGAGAGCCGGAGGACGTCGCCGACGTCGTCGCCTTCCTCGCCGGGCCCGGGGGCCGCTACATCACCGGACGGACCCTCGACGTCTCCGGCGGCACCTACCTCGGCCCGATCATGCCCGCATGAGCCACCACCAGGATCCAGCGAGGGAGTACCGGGCTTCAGGCCGGTAGGGAATCGCTTCTCAAGAAAGGGGTGACCCGCACCGGAGCACGGGTCTGCGCTGTTGACCTCAGCTACAGCGGCCGGTTCTGGTTCTCGATGTACCGGCGCATGATCGCCAAGGGCGCTCCGCCGACCGATCCGGCGAAGTACGACCCGGACCACAGCTTGTTGGCCCGGTAGTAGTGCTGGACGAGGTCGGGGAACTCCTGGCGCATCCTGCGGGAGGAGACGC
Source organism: Streptomyces sp. NPDC001393 (assembly GCF_053597455.1). NCBI lineage: Bacteria > Bacillati > Actinomycetota > Actinomycetes > Kitasatosporales > Streptomycetaceae > Streptomyces > Streptomyces sp. NPDC001393. Next base: position 13,535 of record NZ_JBSFIH010000073.1, on the reverse strand, counting down.
CCTTGAGGGAGTTGACCAGCTTGGAGACGGCGACCTTGGGCGGGAAGTTCACCAGCAGGTGGACGTGGTTGGACTCGCCGTTGAACTCGGTCAGCTTGGTCTCGAAGTCCTCGCACACCGCCCGCATGATCTCTTCCATCCGTGTCAGGTGCCGGTCGGTGAAGACGTGATGCCGGTACTTCGTCACGAAAACCAAGTGCGCGTGCATGAGGAAAACACAGTGTCTACCAGTTCGGATGTCCTCGTACTCAGCCATAACCCAAGTACGTACGCTGATCGCGTGCAGCTTCGCTACCAGTACCGCGTCCATCCGACGCCAGGTCAGCGCATCAGCGCGGCCAAGGTGTTCGGGTGTCGACGTGTGGTCTGGAACGACGCTCTATCCCCGGTGAAGCCGGTCAAGGCGGCGAACAAGCTGCTCGGCAACCCGAAGAAGCGGCTCGCCGAAGGCCCGTACATGCGGGTGCCGAAGAACCCGGACCTGTCCAAGACGCTGATCACGGCGGCGAAGAAGACCGAGGAGCGGTACTACCTCAAGGACGCGCCGGTCGGTGTACTTCAGCAGACACTTCGGGACCTGGACGCCGCATGGAAGGCGCACGAGGACTCCAAGACCGGCGTCCGCAAAGGCCCGAAGGTCCAGCCGCCCAAGCACAAGAGCAAGAAGGACAGCCGGCAGTCGGCCCGCTTCACCCTCTCCGACAGGTTCAAGATCACCGAAGACGGGCGCCTGCGCTTGCCGAAGATCGGCGACGTCCGCGTGAAGTGGACCCGTGATCTTCCCTCCGCGCCCTCGTCCGTGACGCTGATCAAGGACCGCTCGGGCCGGTACTGGGCCTCGTTCGTCGTGGAGAGCGACCCGGCCGACGACGTCCTTCCGCCCACTGATGGGGACCAGGGCATCGACCTGGGCCTGACCCGCTTCGCGGTACTGGCGGACGGATCGCACATCGCGTCCCCGAAGTACCTGCGCCGGGCCGAGAAGAAACTGAAGAAGCGGCAGCGGGAGCTGTCGCGGAAGAAGAAGGGCAGCAACAACCGGGACAAGGCCCGGATCAAGGTCGCACGCGCTCACGCCCAGGTGGCCGATGCGCGCCGGAACTTCCACCACCAGTGGTCCCACAAGCTCACCAGCGAGAACCAAGCGGTGTTTGCGGAAACCCTGAACGTGCGAGGCCTGGCGCGTGGCCGACTGGCCAAGAGCGTGCACGACGCCGGATGGGCACAGTTCGTGTCCTTCCTGGACTACAAGGCGATCCGGCGCGGACGGCAGTTCGTCAAGGTCGCCCGCGACTTCCCCAGCTCGCAGATATGCTCCGCGTGCGGACGCCGGGACGGGAAGAAGCCGCTCAACGTGCGCGAGTGGACGTGCCCGGAGGAGACCTGCGGCACCCGGCACGACCGCGACTGGAACGCGGGCAAGAACGTCCGATACGAAGGCCGTCGCATCCTCGCAGCGGCCAACCACCACCCACCCCAGGACCTGGGGCCTCACGCCGGTAACGGCGGCGAGTAAACGCCTGCGGAGCGCACGTAAGACCAGGGGTTTCCCCGGCAGCGCGCACAACCCCCACCCACGCGGGGAGGAACCAGGAACCCACCCGAAGCGGGCATACCTCACGAAGAGGACCACCCACAGGCGGAGAATCCTCGCCCTTCACGGCGATGGAGGAGGTCAACTCCCACTTCCTGTGGATTCGCGGCATCGCCGCCGGCGTCGCCCCGTACGCGGCCACCGTCCTCGACGCCCTGGACGGCGACCCCCCCCGCGGGCCAGGAGGAGGAGTTCGCGGTGTGCGTCCTGCTGGCGGCGTCCGCAGACACCGGCCGCGCCCTGTGGCACCGGCACCGCGACCGCGCCCGGGTGGCCCTCGGCACGGTGTGGTCGGGCGCCCGGCAGGGCCGGCACCCCGCCGCGCTCCTGCTGTGGGTGCTGCTCAACGCCACGGACGGCGACCCGTACGACGCGTACGCCCTGGTCACCTCGCGGCGTGCCGACCCCGACCCATGGGTGCGGGCCATGGCCCGCTACGTCATGGCCTACGGTGCCCTCGGCGAGGACGACGCCCCGCGCGCCCGACGGGCCCTGCGCACCGCCACCGACACCTTCCGCACGCTCGGCGACCGCTGGGGAACCGCCCTCGCCCAGGACGCCCTGGCCGGCCTCGCCACGGCCCGGGGCGACCGAGCGGCCGCGGTCGCCCTCATCGACCAGGCACTGGGGCTGACCGAACAGCTCGACGCCACCGCGGACACCGCCGACCTCCTGGTCAGCCGCGGCGACAACCTCGCCGGGACCGACTCCGCGGCGGCCCGCGAGGCCTACACCCGGGCCGCCGGCCTGGCCCGCCGTACCGGAAGCCCCGCCGGTCTGGCGGTGGCCCGGCGGGGACTGGGCGACCTCGCCCTGGCAGCGGGCGAACCGGCCGTGGCGGAAGGGCTCTACCGCGAGGCCCTGGCGGGACTGGACGCCCGCTGGGTCAGAAGCGTCGGGCACCGGGTGCGCACCCTGGCCGGTCTCGCCCGCGTGCACGAGGCCCGCGGCGACCGGCAGACGGCCCGCCTGTGGTACCGGCAGGCCGCCGCGGCGGTGTCCCTGCCGGGGGCGTCCGCGCCGGCCGTACTGGCCCTGCTGGGCCTGCCCGAGGAGGTCCGCCGGGCGATCGACGGCGCATGAGGGCGGCCCGTACCCCGGCACGAGCACCCCTCCAACGGATCTGGCCGGCCTCTGGCCGGGGCTCCGCCTACGGGCCGATCACCGCGGCGGACGACGACGGACATCCGGACGCGCCCAACCGGCGGCCGGCCCGCAACGGCCCGCCGCCGGTCCTGCCTGTGCCCCTGCGGGACTGGGCGGAGAGGGCAGGATTCGAACCTGCGTGGACCCCTGGGGGGTCCGACCTCCGAGGCATGCTCGCCGGTCCCCGATCAACCACTCCGGGCACCTCTCCCCGATCCCGGCTTCGCCGTCCTGCGCGCCGCCGTTCACGTGAACCACTGTGCCGGCAACCACTGACGGCACGCTGACGCGGTTCCCACGACACCGGTCGTCTCCCGCTCCGGCGCGAGGTGACGGCCGGGTGCGGGACTACGCCGAACGCCGCGGCGGTTCGGCGGAGTTCGTGCCGGGCGGCTCGGTGCGGGAGGCCCGCCAGACGGCGCGCGGGCGCTGCCACACCCGGGCCGGCCGGCGACTGCCGAGAGGTGCCCGACACCCTGCTGCGCCGGGCGGACCTGGGCATGGCACGGTCACACGCTCGCGGTCGACCCGTCGGCCGAAACGGGCTGCCGTTCGCCGGGCCGATCGTATAGAACGAGGGCATGAGCCCGACGACGACTGCCCTCGGACCGCGGACGATCAGCGCGGACGACCTGCTGCTGCGCCCGCTGACCGAAACGGACGAGCCCGCCGTCGCGGAGGCCCTGCAGGACCCCGGCATCCTGCGCTGGGCGGCGGGCAGATCCGTGGCCGAGGCGCCGCCCCGGGAGCGCGCCCGGGCCTGGCTGACGCCCCGCCTCTCCTGCTGGCAGAACGGCGCCGCGGTGTTCGCCGTCGCCGACCCCGTACGGGGCACCCTGCTCGGCTCCCTCAGCATCAGGGAGATCAACCGCCTTCCCGACCAGGCAGTGGTGACCTACTGGGTGACACCGGCCGCCCGAGGCAGGGGGCTGGCCGCCAGGGCCCTGGAGACGGCGGTGCGGTGGGCGTTCACCCCGGTCGCGGACGGCGGCCTCGCACTGCACCGCATCACCCTGGACCACGCCGTGCCCAACGTCGGCTCGTGCCGGGTCGCGACCGGGGCCGGCTTCCGCCTCGAAGGAACCATGCGGGACTTCTACGTCGACGCCGACGGCACCCGGCACGACTCCCACCTGCACGCCCGCCTCGCGAGCGACACCGGGGAGGGACAGCCGCCCGCCGCCCGGTGAAGGCCGGGTGAGCCGAGCCCGCGGACGACGCCGTGCCGCCAGGGTGCGTGCTCGGGCGCGCCCACGTCCCTGGCACCGCCCGCCGCCGCAGTGATGCGGTCGTGCCGGCACCGGAACCTGCTCGAGAGACGCGGGAACCCCGGTCGAGACCGCGTGGACCGGACAACCCCGCGGCCTCCGCCCACGGCACCATGGGCTCGGGCGCCCCGCCCGACAACACCGTGCGCCCCGCCGGTCGTAGCGGGGGAAGGGACACGCCGTCATGACACCCACCGCCAGCCGTCGCTTACGCCGAGGCCGTGCCGCGGCCGTCACCGCGTCGGCCGCAGTCGCCCTCGCCACAGCACTCACCGCCACCGGCTGCGCTGCCGCCCACCGGGCGCTGGACTGTGTGCGCACCGCCAACGCCATCGCCGACGCCGTCGACAACCTGCAGCAGGCGGCACGGGACGCGGCGCTCGACCCCTCGAAGGCCGACAGCTACTTCGACCCCATCAACAAGAACCTGAAGGACATCGGCCACCAGACCGACAACGTCGACGTGAACAAGGCGGTGGACGACCTCGGCAAGGCCGTGGACAACGTCCGCGCGTCCATCAAACACGGCGACAAGAGTCCCGACCTCAGCCCGGTCAAGGACTCCGCGGGCGAACTGACCAAGGCCTGCACGAGGTAGCGCCGACGCCGGTGCATCGCTCATGCCCGCCGCGCAGCACGGGCGCTCTTGCCCGAAGACGACCGGCACCCGAACCGAGGTGCGACACAAGAGACTTGACGACCGCCCTGCCGGCGGCGATCACCCGGAAGGAACAGGCCCCGTCAGGGCGTTTCGGGCTTGCGGGCCAGCAGGCAGGCGTGCGGTCTGTTCGCCCGTCCGCCGGGCTCCTGCTCCAGCCTCGCGGTGACGACGAGTCCGGCCTGCTCCAGCAGGCCGGCCATGCGGTCCAGGGGCAGGAGATACGACTCGTAGGACACCGGACGGCCATAGCCCTGGGTCGGCTGCAGCCGTTCATCGCCGACATAGTCTCCCCAGAGCAGGTGGCCGCCGGGCGCGAGCGTGCGGTGGAACTCGGCGAACACCGCCGGCAGCCACTGCGGGGGCGTGTGGTGGGTGGAGTACCAGGCCAGGATGCCGCCGAGCTCGTCGTCCCTCATCTCCAGCGCGGTCATCGAGCCCTCGGTGAACGGCAGGTTCGGATAGGCGCGCCGGGCCAGCCCGATCATCTTCGGTGACACATCGACGCCGAAGGCGGACACTCCCAGCCCGGCCAGGTGCGCCGTCACGCGGCCGGGGCCGCATCCCAGGTCCGCGACCGGCCCCAGACCAGTCGTCCGCACGAGTTCGGCGAATCCCGCCAGCATCGCGCGTGACAGCGGGTCCAGGTCGGCGGGAGGCGGGACGCGTTCGACGTAGTCGGCGGCGACCGTGTCGTACGACTCGCGGACGGCGGTCAGGAAGGAGGGCTCAGCCATGCGGGCGACCCTAGACCAGGGAACTGACAGGCCGCGCCTGGACCTTGAGTTGACCTGCGCGACATCCATCGCCGCGCAGCCGCCATGGTGTCGTTGTTTCCCCGGCAGCGTGAGGCCGCGACGTCCGCCGCGGCAGGATGGGATCCTGGATTGACGCTCCGCCAGGCAGGCCGTAGGTTTTCGGACATGCAGCAGCGACCTGCCCTGACGACTCGCGGTCACATCGACCACATGCGGGTGTGCTCTGCTGCCTGTCGCCCCTGTTGAGAGCCCAGCGCCTCCAGGGTCTTCACCCGTGTCCGACCGCGGCCTCTTCGGGCTGTTCGCGGACTTCTGTGTGAGCTGACGCGCCTGCCTGCGCGCGGCAGCGCCTTCCTGTAGTTGCCGTCCCTCGCTGCGTACGCCCAGCCGGCGTGCGCCTTCCGTGGATGCCCGGAGCCGGCCCGTTCGGCTCCGGCCCGCCAGACAAGGACCTCTTTGATGCGTAGGAACACCCTGCCCGCCCGCGCTGCGGCTGTTGCGGCGACCGCCGTGGTCGCCGGCCTGCTGCCCGTGACCGGCGCCGCAGCCGCTCCCGCCGGGGCCGCGCCGCTGCCGCCGGTCACCGTCCTGACCGACAAGGCCAAGGCCGGCAGCGGGGACATCTTCATCTCGCCGAACTCGGCCACCAGCCAGTACTCCAGCGGCGTGGAGATCCTGAGCCAGGACGGCAAGCGGGTCGTGTGGTCGCACAAGGTGCCCGCCGGGCAGGAAGCTGCCGACTTCCGCGCCCAGACCTACCGGGGCAGGCGAGTGCTGACCTGGTGGCAGGGCACCGGCCTCGGCTCCCTGGCGAGCGGCACCGACTACGTCTACGACGACCACTACCAGAAGGTCGCCGAGGTCAGGGCCGGGAACGGCTACACCGCCGACGGCCACGAGTTCCTGATCACCCCGCGCGGAACGGCGCTGATCCTGGCCTACAGGCAGACCACGGCAGACCTGACATCCCTGGGCGGCTCCGCACACCAGAAGGTCATCGACGGCGTGGCGCAGGAGATCGACATCCGCACCGGCCGGGTGCTGTTCCAGTGGAGCGCCGCCGACCACGTTCCCTACGCGCAGAGCGAGCAGCCGCTGCCGTCCTCGCCGGACACCCCGTGGGACTGGTTCCACATCAACGCCGTCAAGCTCGACACCGACGGCAACCTGCTGATCGACGCCCGCAACACCTGGACCACCTACAAGGTGGGCCACCGCAGCGGCAAGGTCCTCTGGCAGCTCGGCGGCAGGGCGAGCACCTTCAAGGAGCTGGCTGCGCCCGGCCAGTACCTGAACACCGCCGGGCGGATCTTCGCCTGGCAGCACGACCCCGAGCCGCTGGGCGGCGGCCTGTACCGGTGGTTCGACAACGAGTCCGCCGGTGCCGCCAACACCGGCACCGGCGCCGTGGAGGAGTTGCCGTTCAGCCGTGTGGTCACCGCCCGCCTGGACAGCCGTACCCACACCGCGACCCTGGTCGGCTCCGTCGACCAGCCGGACTACCTCAGCGCATCCTCGCAGGGCAACGCGCAGACGCTCCCGGGCGGCAACACCTTCGTCGGGTGGGGCTCGCTGCCGTACGTCTCCGAGTTCAGCCCGTCCGGCGAGCTGCTGTTCAAAGCGCAGCTCCCCACCGGCGTGAACACCTACCGCGCCTACCGCGCCACCTGGAAGTGACCCGAGCCTGCCGGCCATCTGCTGCGAGCTGACGCCGTGTCAGCGCGGCGTCAGTGCGGTGTCAGCGGCTCGGGCCACTGTTGTCCCAGTGACCGGCCCGCAAGAGGGGGCCGGGAACAGGGAGAGGTGCCCGGAGTGGTTGATCGGGGACCAGCGAGCTCGCCTCACGGTCGGGCCCCATCGGGGCCCACGCAGGTTCGAATCCTGCCCTCTCCGCCGTAGCACGGGACACGCACACGCGGCGACCGTTCGTACGGCTCCTCGACGACGGCCCCTCAGGCCCCTCACCCCGGGGCCGTCCGGCACGGTGGGGCAACGGGCACGTCGTCGGGTTCCAGCACCGCCCTGACGGAGCTGCGGATGCGGGAGCGCAGCCACTGGTGGGCCGGGTCCGAGTCGTCGCGCGGGTGCCAGGCCAGGGACAGGTGCAGCGGGGGCAGGGCGACGGGCAGTTCCCGGGTGACCAGGCCGAGGGTGCGCACATTGATGCGGTACTGGCGCCAGGGGAAGAGGCCGATCATGTCGTGCCGGTTGGCGAGCATCAGCAGCGTGGCGGCGAACGTGGGGGCGACGACGGCGGCGCGGCGGCCGAGCCCCAGTGCGGCCAGGGCGTCGTCCAGTGGGCCGTTCAGCCGGCCGCGGCGCGAGGTGACGATGTGCCGGGCCCCGGCCAGCCGCTCGGCGGTGAGCTCGCCCTCGGCCAGGGGGTGGTCGGGGCGCAGGACCATGACGGTGTGGTCCGTGGTGAGCGGCTCGGTGCGGATCTCCGGGGCGAGCGGGCCCAGCACCCCCATCTGCAGATCGACGCTGCCGTCCCGCAGCCCGGTGTGATCGCCGGACGGTTCGGCGAGGAAGCGCAAGGTCACGCCCGGAGCCTGCTGTTCGACGCAGGTGAGCAGGTGATCGCCGACGGAGGTGACCATGGCGTCGTTGGCGCAGATCGTGAAGGTCCGGGTGAGGGAGGCGAGGTCCGTCTCGCCGGCCGGAGCGAGTACCGCGTGGGCGCGCTGCACCAGGGCGCGCACCTCCGCGCGCATGGCCACGGCCCGGGGAGTGGGCTGCATGGTGTGCCCGGCGCGGACCAGGACGGGATCCTCGACGACCTTGCGTATCCGCCCGAGCGTGCGGCTCATCGCCGGCTCGGAGACGGCCAGGCGGTCGGCGGCACCGGTGACGGAGCACTCCTCCAGCAGCGCGTCGAGGGCGACGAGCAGATTCAGGTCCAACTTCGTATGCACCGAACGCATTTTATGCATCAAGGGCATGCATTTGAAGTTATCTTCCCGCGTTCCTACGGTCGTTGAGCACCGTCGGAGAAGGGAAGGACATGACTGCACCGAGCGCATCGAGGCCCCACGCCGACCGGGGGCATGAGGCGGGGCGGCAGACGGGCCGGGGCACGGGCACCGCTGACGGCCGGGCGGTACGGCGCACCGTCCCGCGTCTGATGAACGCCGCCGTCATCGCCGTCCAGGCCATGGTCTCCGGCGTCAACCTGGCCGTCCCCCAGCTGTCCGGGAGCGGTCTGCATCCCTCGGCGACGCAGCTGGTGTGGATCGTGGACGTCTACCTGCTCGTCTTCGCCGGGCTGCTCATCCCGGCCGGGGCGCTGGGCGACCGGCTCGGCCGCAAGCCGGTGCTCCTCAGCGGGCTCGCCGTCTTCGGCCTGGGCTGTCTGGGCTGCGCCCTCTCCCCGAACGTCACGGCCCTGATCGTCAACAGGGCCGTCGCGGGCGTGGGCGCGGCGCTGGTGATGCCGGCCACCCTGGCGCTGTCCCTGTCGGTGACCCCGCCCCCTGAGCGCGGCAGGGCGGTGGGCGCCTGGTCCGGCGCGACCGGGCTGGGCGGCATGCTCGGCAACCTGATCGCCGGCACCACCCTGCAGTTCTTCTCCTGGCCCGTGTTCTTCGCCCTCTTCGTCCCGGCCGCCGTGCTGCTCGCCGTCCTCGCCGGCCGCTGGGCCCCGGACACCGAACGCCACCCCGTCCGCCCCGACGCCCCGGGCGCCGTCCTGCTGGTGGCGACCCTGACGGCCCTGCTGTTCGGCCTGATCGAGGGCCGCGAGCTGGGCTGGACCTCCACCCCTGTCCTCGCCGCGTTCGCCGCGGCCGCCGTCATCGGCGCGCTCTTCGTCGTGCACTCCCTGCGCAGCGACCGCCCCCTGGTCGACCTGCGACTGCTGCGGACACCCGCGGTGGGCTCGGGCACCCTGGGGGTGGCGGGCGCCTTCCTGGGCATGTTCAGCCTGTTCTTCCTCAACTCCCAGTACCTGCACTACGCCAAGGGATTCAGCGCCGTCCAGACGGGCCTGGCGATCCTGCCGCAGGGCCTGTGCATGAAACTGGTCTCGCCCAGGGCCGCCCGGCTGGCCGCGCGGTGGGGTACGCGCCGGGTCGTGGCCGCCGGCCTGACGCTGATCGTCGCCGGGCTGGTGCTGCTGTCCCTGGCCACCTCCGCGACACCGTACTGGAGTTACGCGACCGACCTGCTCGTCATGGCGGCCGGCATGGGCCTGGCCACCCCGCCCCTGTCCAGCGGCATCGTCGCCGCCCTGCCCAGGAGCCAGAGCGGCCTCGGAGCCGCGCTCAACAGCACCGCCCGCGAGATCGGCAGCGCGATCGGCATCGCCGTCGTCGCCACCATCGTCACCAGCCGGTTCCTCGCCCACCTGCCGCCGGCCGTAGCGACGCATGCGCACTCGGCCTCGGACGCCATGACGGCGGCCGGCCACCTGGGCGCAGCCCAGCACACGGCCGCCGTGCACGCGTTCACCGACGCGATGACCCAGGGCTACCGCGTCATCGCCGCGCTCGTCGCCGTCACCGCCCTGGTGGTCCTCCGCTGGCAGGGACGCGCCCGGCGCACCACGACCGGCACCGGGCAGGCGGCCCCGTGATCCCCGCCCGGCACCCCCCGAGGCGCACGAGCTGCCCGAAGGACCCGAGCCGCGCACCGGCGTCCCCCAGGCCGCTCACCTTCACATGCTGCAGACCGGCGACGCCGAGGCGATCGAGACCCTGCTGCCCGGCAGCATCCTCCGGCCGGCCGCAGGTGCCCACCGCGTCCGGACGCCGCGGCACCGCCCACCTCGACCGTCGACCGCGTACAGCGGATGGCCCGGGTGTTCAGGCGAACGGGTCCTGCGACCTGCGCAGTTCGCGTGGCAGTTCTCTCAGCAGCGCTCGTTCCGTCGCGGTCAGGGGGATGTCCCTGCGCAGCCGTTCAGGATGACCGTCGGCCGGGCCTTGGTGCAGGTGGAACCACGGCTCCGCTGCGATCCACATCCTGCCGACACTCGCCAGGCGACCGACGAACCACCAGACGCTTCGTCGCAGCGTTCTGCGACGTGGCGGACCGAACTCCACGGGGACTCCCCAGACGTCAAAGGAAGGCAGAGATATCTCTGCCGAGGAATCTTGGCCGAAAATCGTCTGCCGACGATTCTTTGCAAAGGTATCTCGGTGGTTATACGGTGGGCTCATGGAGAACACAGAGCACAAGCCCTCGTCCCATGACCCCCGCGCCCTCATGGCCCTCGCTCACCCGCTGCGGATCCGTCTGATCACCGCGCTGCGGGAGAACGGCCCCGCCACGGCCACGCAGCTCGCGGCCCAGCTGGGCGAGACCAGCGGCACGACGAGCTATCACCTGCGTCAGCTCGCCGAGCACGGGTTCATCGAGGAGAACGCGGAGCGCGGCACCGGCCGGGACCGCTTCTGGGAGGCCACCAACAAGGGCATCCGCGCGGACAACATCGAGGATTTCGTCCACCACCCCGACCGTGCCGTACGCGGCGCGCTCGGACTGCACATCCACGAGGCGGCCCACAACCACACCCGGGAGCTGTCGACCTGGCTCCACTCCATGAACGAGATGCCGGCGGAGTGGAACGGCAGCTGGGACCTGAGCAACTTCACCCTGAAGCTCTCGCCCGCGGACGCGCGCGAACTCGAGGGCAAGATCCACGACCTGATCGAGAACTACCGCGAGAAGGAGGTGGACAAGCCCGCCGACGGCTTGGCGCTGCGTCTGCACATCCACGCGTTCCCGCGCCCGGCTGAGTGACATCACCCCGCCGGCTGCGGCCGGCCCCGGTTGAAGGCAGCAGCCGGGGCCGGCCCGGACGATTCTCCCAGAGGGCGAGAGGCGTGAGCGACCGGTGGCGCCGGACGGCCCGGCTACGCACGCCACGTCGGAAAGGGGATCGTGGTCCAGGGGCGCGCGTTCCTGCCCGGGCTCCGCAGAACGGACCGGGACACCGCCCCACCGGCGGCGATCAGATCCCGGTACTCCTTCTCTTCCCGTTCCGCCTGCCGCTCCCGGCGTTGCGCGGCCAGGGCGTACAACACTGCGGCGAGGGCGGCGAGTTCCTCCGGCGTCGGCCGTCCCCGGACGATCCGCAGCTGCCCTCGGTCCGGTTCCTGCGCCCTCACTGCGGCTGGTTCCCGTGCTTGCGGCTCGGCACCGGCGCGCTCTTGGAGCGCAGCACGGACAGAGCGTCGATCAGCCGGCGCCGGGTCTCCGCCGGGTCGATCACGTCATCGACGAGCCCGCGCTCGGCCGCGTAGTACGGATGCATCAGCTCACGCTGATACTCCTCGACCCGCGTCCTGCGCGCCTTCTCCGGGTCATCGGCGGCCGCGATCTCCCTGCGGAAGATCACGTTCGCGGCTCCCTCCGCGCCCATCACGGCGATCTCGTTCGTCGGCCAGGCCAGTGCCAGGTCGGCCCCGATCGCCCGGGAGTCCATGACGATGTACGCCCCTCCGTACGCCTTCCGCAGCACGACGGAGATCCTGGGCACGGTCGCGTTGCAGTAGGCGTACAGCAGTTTGGCGCCGTGCCGGATCACACCGCCGTGCTCCTGGTCCACTCCCGGCAGGAAACCGGGCACGTCGACCAGCGTGACCAGCGGGATGTTGAACGAGTCGCACATCTGGACGAATCGTGCCGCCTTCTGCGAGGCGCTGATGTCGAGTACGCCTGCCATGTTCGAGGGCTGGTTGGCCACGATGCCGACCACCCGGCCGCCCATCCGCGCCAGAGTGCACACGACGTTGGCCGCCCAGGCTTCGTGCAGTTCCAGGTGGTCGCCGTCGTCGACGATCTCCTCGATGACCCGGCGCATGTCGTACGGCGCACTCGGATCCGCCGGCACCATCTCGATCAGTGCGTCGCAGGAGCGATCCGGCGGATCGTCCGTCAACTGCGCCGGCGGCAGCTCCCGGTTGTTCGACGGCAGGAAGGACAGCAGGTAGCGCACGTCCTCCAGGCAGGTTTCCTCGTCGTCGTAGACGAATGAGGCGACGCCGGACATCGCTGCGTGCACGGCAGCGCCCCCCAGCGCCTCATGACTCACCGCCTCACCGGTGACCGCCTCGACCACGTCCGGTCCGGTGATGAACATCTGCGAGGTGCTGCGGACCATGAAGACGAAGTCGGTCAGCGCCGGCGAGTAGGCCGCGCCGCCGGCACAGGGGCCGAGGATGACGCTGATCTGCGGGATCACTCCCGAGTTGCGCACATTGCGGCGGAAGATGCCGCCGTACCCGGCCAGAGCGGTGACTCCCTCCTGGATGCGCGCCCCGGCCCCGTCGCACAGCCCGACAACGGGGGCACCGGCAGCCTCCGCCATGTCCAGGATCTTGTGGATCTTCTCGGCGTGGGCTTCACCCAGTGCGCCGCCGAAGATGCGGAAGTCATGCGCGTAGGCGAACACGGGCCGCCCGTCGACCCGCCCCCACCCGGTGACGACGCCGTCGGTGTGGGGCCGCCTGTCCTCCATGCCGAACCCGGTGGACCGGTGCCGGCGGAAGGGCTCCACCTCGCTGAACGTGTCCGGGTCGAAGAGAAGCTGCAGGCGCTCGCGCACGGTCAGCTTGCCTTTTGCATGCTGTGCCTCGGTCGCCCGCTCACTGGGGCCGCTCAGCAACTCCTGCCGCAGGCGGGTCAGTTCGCCGACGCGAGCGCGCTGCGAGCACACCGTGCCGTGCTCGTTGTCCGTGTCTGCCCCTGCCGGAGTGCCCACGCGGGTGTCCGCTTGATCGCTCATGACTCTCTCAGACCCCCGCGGCCCGGAGCAGGTCCGTCACGCGGTCCGTGCGCTCCCAGGTGAAGTCGGGCAGCTCGCGGCCGAAGTGGCCGTAGGCGGCCGTCTGGGCGTAGATCGGGCGGAGCAGGTCGAGGTCGCGGATGATCGCGGCCGGGCGCAGGTCGAAGACCTCGTCGATCGCCTCCTCGATGACGTGCTGCGCCACGGTGGCGGTGCCGAAGGTCTCCACGAACAGCCCCACCGGCTCGGCCTTGCCGATCGCGTAGGCGACCTGGACCTCGCAGCGCGAGGCCAGGCCCGCCGCCACGACGTTCTTGGCCACCCAGCGCATCGCGTACGCCGCCGAGCGGTCCACCTTGGACGGGTCCTTGCCGGAGAACGC
>NZ_JBSFIH010000072.1:0-37158 GCF_053597455.1 Streptomyces sp. NPDC001393 | reverse complement strand
AGGCAGTCGGCGAGGGCATCGAGGTTCCTGCCGAAGTAGCCGCCGGGACCGTTGATCGCCTCGCCGATGACTCGCCAGAAGTCCTCGAGCGTCCTGATCTGCGTGCCTTCCAGCACATATATCGCTGTCACAGCCCGCAGGATACGCGCGGCTCCATGACATGCTCCCCTGGTTTTGAACCCGTGCTGTTCAGGCGCTGCCTGGCACAGGTTCGCCGGAACATGTGCGCTTTGGAGGGGTGGAGGTTGCTGCTGACGGCGACCGAGCGTCGTTCGTAGGCGGCGTCGACCAAGCGGTAGAAGCCCTCGGCGGCGTCTGGTGAAACCGGCAGCAGTCCGATGTCGTCGACGATGATCAGATCCGAGCGGATGATCTTCGCGAGGGCCCGGGCGATGGAGTCGTCCGCGCGGTGCCGGCGAACCAGTGCTCCGAGGTCCTCGATGGTGAACCAGGAGACGGTCAGCCCGGCCTCGACGGCGGTCTGGCCGAGGGCCTCAGTGAAGTGACTCTTGCCCGTGCCCGAGGGCCCGCAGATGCAGAAGTTCTCCCGCCGGCCGATCCACTCCAGAGACTTGAGGGCGTCCTGGGTGTGGCGAGGGATGGCGGACTTGGTCTCGTCCCAGTCGCCGAAGGTCTTGCCGGTGGGGAATCCGGCTCGCTTGCGGCGGGTGTGGAGGTTGGCCCGGTCGCGGCCGGCGGCTTCCTCGGCCAGCAGGACGCGGACGACCTCGGCCGGGTCCCAGCGTTGTGCCTTCGCGGTGGGGATCAGGTCGGCCAGCACCCGCCGCAGGTGCGGGAGTTTGAGCCGTCGGGTCAGCTCGATGGCCTCGGCGAGCGGGTCGCCGTTGGTGCCGGGAACGGTGCGAAGTGGGGTGGCCATCAGGCGGGATCGCTTTCGTCGTACTCGGAGACGTCCGAGGTCGTGGTGGGCAGGCCGAAAGAGGACCAGGCGGAGGTGCCGGGCTGCAGGGAGTGTTCCTCGCTGCGGCGGACAGGCTCGGTGTGCTCGCGTGTGGCCTGGTAGTCGACGATGGACAGCAAGTCCTTGTCCGCGAACCGGCCGGTGACCGCGGCGGTGCCCAGGGCCCGGTCGACCTCGGCCACCGAGTAGAGCTTGGACAAGGCGACGGCCTCGGCCATCTTCGCCTTGATGCGACGGACCCCGGCTGCCCCGGCTTCGACCAGCCAGGACGCCGCCCCGGGACCCAGCTGGAGGAAGGCGGCCTCCTCTGCCGAGGTGGCCTTCGGGATGCGGTCGTTCTCCTTGTTCTCCCGATGCGGGTAGTGGGCGTCGTCCAAAACCGGGGTTCCCGGCTGGCCGCGGCGGTGGCGGGCGGCCTCGCGAGCCGAGCCGTCCTCACCGACCGCGGTGACGATCAGCTCGTCGCCGTGGAACCGGGCCCAGACCCGGTTGTCGATCAGCTCGTGCGGAACCGAGTAACGGACCCCCTCGACGGAGATCGTGGACTCCCAGTTCACCCGCCGGGTCGTGCCGAACGCAGCGGTGAACGGCCGTCTGGGCAGTGGATGCAGCCGCTGTCGCTCCTCGGCGAGCCGCTCGACCGGCTTGCGCCGAGTCGCCCGGTGAACACGGGAGTTGACCTCGTCGCAGAAGGCCCGGCAGGCCGCCTCCAGCTCGCCGAAGGTCTTGTAGTGCTCACGCAGGTTGACGTCTTTCGGCACCAGGTCGGCCTTCGCGATGCGGACCGTCGCCTCGGAACCGCCCTTCGTCTCCGGGTCCGCCGGAAGACACGTGCGTATGGTCGTGCCGTAGTGCCGGGCGACCTCGACGATCTCCGGGTTGCGGACCGCGATCCCGGCGACGTGATCGGTGGTGACCGTCTTCTCGTTGTCCGTCAGTACGTAGGCCGGCACCCCGCCGATCCGACGGAAGGTCGCGTCCAGACACGAGGTGACCGTCGGCAGCGTCTTGTCCCAGATCGGGATCACGATCCGGAACCGTGACCAGGCCAGCCAGGCGCACCACAAAATGGTCTTGCGGCCGGCAATGGTCGGTCCGTCGCCGAAGTCGTACTGAATCCACAGCCCCGGCTCGGTCACCCACGGCCGATAGACCCGCCGCCGACCGGCCCTGAACTGGGCTTTCGCCTCGGCAACGGTGCGGCGGGTGGTGCGTTCCCCGCCGGTGAAGCCCATCGCGACGATCCTCTTGTGCACCACGTCCGCCCGGATCTTGCCCTGCGAACGGACCACCAGCTCCTCGATCTTGGGCAGATAGTCGTCGATCGCGCGGGCCCGGTGACGGCGCTGGTCGGGATGCTGGCCGGCGGCCCGCATCTTCACATACCGGGCCACCGTGTGGTGGTCGACGCCGGTCAGCTCGGCCGCAGCGCGGTAACTGCCCGTGAGGTCGTACGCCTCAAGGATCTCCATGATCTCCCTGCTGTTCTTCACCCGCCCGAGCCTCGCCGAGCGGGATGCGTCCAATGCGAGCGGGGAGATATCTGGCCGTACGTGGGGAATCCCGTGGCCATCAGTGGGGCGGTAAATGGCCGCCTATGGGGAGCTTGTCATGGCCGCCGTCAGAAACCTCCCGCGGCCTACTCGTAGCCTGCCTCCGAGCCACCCGGCGCCCCGTCTATGCAATCAACCCCATGGCCGTCGCCCGCTACCGCGACCGACACTCGGTCGCCCGCAAAAAGTCCGACCACCTCGACGCGATGGTCCTTGCGAACATCCTCCGCACCGACATGGCCACCCACCGACCGCTACCGCACAACAGTGAACTGGCCGAAGCCGTCGCGGTCTTGGCCCGAGCACAGCAAGACGCCGTCTGGGACCGCACTCAGGCAGGCAACAAACTCCGCTCCCACCTGCGTGAATACTTCCCTGGCTTCCTCATCGCCTTCCAGTCCTCACGCGAGGGACTGTGTTCCCCAGTCGCACGAGTGATCCTGGCCGCCGCCCTCACCCCGGAACGCGCCGCGAAGCTCACGCGCACCCAGCTGCGGTCCCTCCTCAAGACGGCCGGCCGCCAGCGCGGCATCGAGGCAGAGGCCGACCGGCTTCGCGAAGCCTTCCGACTCCCACAGATGCGGCAGCTTCCCCTGGTCGAGGAAGCAATGGGCCGCCAAACAGCCGCCCTGCTTCGCCAACTCGATGCCGCCTGCACCAGCGCCAACGACCTCGCCAAGGCAGCGGTGGAGTCTTTTGAAGCACACCCGGACGCCGAGATCATCACCAGCTTTCCAGGGCTCGGCTCACTCACCGGCGCCCGGGTGCTCGCAGAGATCGGCGACGACCGATCCCGCTTCGCCGATGCCAAAGGACTCAAAGCCTTCGCCGGAGCAGCTCCGGTCACCCGAGCCTCCGGCAAAAGCGTCGCGGTCATGGCCCGCCGGGTCAAGAACCAACGGCTGGCCTCAGTGGGCTACGTCTGGGCCTTCGCCGCCCTGACCGCCTCAACCGGTGCCCGAGCCCACTACGACCGCAGACGAGCCGACGGAGACCGCCACACTGCCGCACAGCGCAACCTTTTCAACCGCATGCTCGGCTGCCTCCACCACTGCCTCACCAAGCAAACCCCCTATGACGAGGCCACCGCGTTCCCACCATCCGAAGCCTCTCAACTTGCCGTCGCGGCTTGACAGATCAACTGCATCGGATGTCTCTTTCCCCGGTCCTGACGTCGATGCCCGGCATCGGCGTCAGGACCGCCGCAGTCCTCCTGGTCACCGTCGGCGACGGCAGCTCGTTCCCGACCGCCGCCCACCTGGCCTCCTACGCCGGCCTCGCCCCGGCGACCAAGTCCTCCGGGACCTCGATCCACGGCGAACACGCACCCCGCGGCGGCAACCGGCAGCTCAAACGCGCGATGTTCCTCTCCGCCTTCGCCGCCCTGCACGACCCCGCCTCCCGCGGCTACTACGACCGCTGCCGAGCCCGCGGCAAAACACACACCCAAGCCCTCCTCCGCCTCGCCCGCCACCGCATCAGCGTCCTGTTCGCCATGCTCCGCGACGGAACCTTCTACGAACCCAGAACCCCACGCCTCGCTTGACGAAAGACATAGGTGCGCCGTGAAGCGCGAGTTGTTCGAGTGGCGGTGAAAGGACGCCACCGCTGTCCTGTCGCAGCAGGGCGGTTGAAGCTGAGGGCAGCCCGACCCGGGAGGTGCCGGGGAGGGTGGCAAGCGGCCCTGACAAAGCCGGGACGTATCAGCACTGCCAGATGGTGCGGGTCCGGCGAGCGAGACGGAAAGGAGTACGCGAGGAACCGGCGTTGACGCCTCCTTACTCGTCACCAGCTCGAACCTGGCGGATCTGGGCTGGTTGCGGTGCGTCCCTGCCTTGCTATGGGGGCTGGGAACTTCCCGGTCGGTTGCTATGTGTCGGCCGGGGAGGCCACGGCGAAGTGCTGCGGGGTAGTCGTGGCGATGCCGCCGGGGTATAGCCGGGCTCCTAATCCGTCGATCGAACAACATGTGAACACGGGAACCGTTCCGGTCCTGACCTGCGGCAACGTCTCCAGCGCGGTCACAGGCTGGGCCCACCGTCGGCCGACCGGGCCGGGACGGGGCGGAGCCGCCGTAGTACTCCGAGCCGGGGAGAGCCTGGCACATGGGGAAGGGCGGCAGCGGAATCGAGAAGAGAGGAGGCTGCAATGCCGAAAGAAGCACTGCTGAACAGTGGTGCACTGCAGGCCCCTATGGGGTCTCACCAGCGGGTATCGGGGATGCAGGCCAAACTTCACCGTTGGGCGGCGGCCGATGAAGGCTGCAGGTTCGACGATCTGTTCAACCTCGTGTGCGACCCGGCTACGCTCCTGGTGGCGTTCGAACGGGTCGCGGGAAACAAGGGGGCCGAAACGCCCGGAGTGGACGGCCTCACGGCCGTCAACGTCGAGCAAGAGATTGGCCCCTATGGGTTCCTGGAGGATCTTCGGCACGTACTTAAATCGGGTGAGTTCCGCCCGCTGCCGGTGCGTGAACGAAAGATCCCCAAACCGGGCGGTTCGGGCAAGGTCAGAAGCCTTGGTATTCCGACCATCACCGACCGCGTGGTCCAGGCGGCCCTCAAGCTGGTGCTGGAGCCGATCTTCGAGGCCGAGTTCAAGCCGGTCTCTTACGGCTTCCGGCCCCTGCGACGGGCACACGACGCGATCGCCGAGATCCACTTCTACGGCACCCACGGCTACCGATGGGTCCTGGACGCGGACATCGAGGCGTGCTTCGACTCAATCGACCACACGGCCCTGATGGACCGAGTGCGAGACCGCGTCAAGGACAAGCGCGTGCTGCGGCTGGTCAAGTCGTTCCTCAAGGCCGGCGTCCTCACCGAGGACAAAAACCGCGAGGACACTCTCACCGGCACCCCGCAGGGCGGCATCCTCTCCCCGCTGCTGGCGAACATCGCCCTGTCGGCGCTCGACGAGCACCTGACCGGGCCCTGGGAGCCGGGCGGGGAGATGGCCACCAGCCACCTGCGCAGACGCCGCCGTTCCGCTGGACGTCCGAACTGGCGAATCGTCCGCTACGCGGACGATTTCGTGGTTCTGGTCGACGGCGCACGCGGCGACGTTGAGGCGCTGCGCGAGGACATCTCTGGCGTTCTGCAACCGCTCGGTCTTCGTCTCTCCGAGGCGAAGACGCAGGTGGTGCACATGTCGGACGGGTTCGACTTCTTGGGGTTCCGCATCCAGTGGCGCCGCAAGCGAGGAACGGACAAGTGGCACGTCTACACCTTCATCGCTGACCGGCCCATCCGGCAGCTGAAGGACAAGATCCGTGCCCTGACGAACAGAACATCGCAGCAGAACCCCAGGGACGTGCTGATCAGGCTTAACCAGATCATGCGCGGCTGGGCCAACTACTTCAAGCACGCGGTCTGCAAAGCCGCCCTGAGCTCCCTGGCCAGCTTCACGTGGCACCGGGTGATCAGCTGGTGGATGGCGCTGCACCGCTGGAAGTGGAAGGACGTCCGCCGACGCTTCACCGACCGCAACGGACGGTGGCAAAAGCTCTCGGCAGATGGGGTCGAACTGTTTGACCTCCAGGCGGTGACGGTCACCCGCTACCGCTACAGAGGCAACACGATCCCCAACCCCTGGACCCGCCCCAACCACGCCTGAACGGCAGAGTCCGTGGAGAGCCCGGTACTCGGAGACGGGTACGCCGGGTTCGGCGAGCGGCACGGAGAAACGGACCGGTGGCAACACCGGCACCGCGCTCCGTGCCGACTCAACAGGCACCCCCCGCACAGATTGGCACCGGTCGCCATCAGCCGGCGGCGTGTACGACGGTCCCGACGACCAGGAGGAAAGCGGACCCGGCCAAGACGGCTCGCGCGTACCGCGCTTTGCGTTGAAGCCGGGCGTGCAACCCCTTGGAGATGTCATCCCAGTGGCCGAAACGCAGCGCGGCAAGGCAGCAGAGTGCGTAGCCGAACCCGAGTGCGCCGAGCGAAACGCCGACCTGTGCTGCGTGATGCATCAACGCCTCCTGCAAATCACCCGAGGAACTGGTTCACGAGTAGGACCGCGTTCAACACGGTGATCACCACAGCCACGCCGACCAACACCACCGTCGGCAGGAGGGTGTTGGCGAACGGACCCATCACCCGCCTGTCGCGCGACACCGCGATCAGCGGGGCAAGCGCAAAGGGGATGCCGAGGCTCAGCGCGACCTGGCTGACGTTGAGGACAACGGTGGTGTCCAGGCCGATTGCGAGCACGGCCAGCGACGGCAGCATGGTGACGATCCGGCGCAGCAACAGCGGGATGCGCAACCGAACGAAGCCGGACATCACGACCTGGCCGGACAACGTGCCCACTGACGATGCGGATATCCCCGAGACGAGCAGGGCCATCGAGAAGACCAGAGCAGCCGTCCCACCCGCCATACGAGCCAGGCCGGCGTGTGCGTCCTCGAGTGTGCTGACTGCGTTGCCCGTAGCGTGGAAGACTTTCGCAGCCACCATCAGCATCGCCAGGTTGACGATGCCGGCGAGGCCGAGGGCGACGATCACGTCCCAACGCTCGAACCGCAGTGCCCGCCGCCGCTCGTCCTCGTCCCTGATTCCGGTCCGGCGGCTGGTCAGCGCGGAGTGCAGGTAGATCGCATGCGGCATCACGGTCGCCCCGACGATCCCGACCGCCAGGAACACCTCGTCCTTGCCCGGCAGTGCCGGCACCAGTCCGGAGGCCGCATCGGCCGGGCTGGTGCCGATGTGCAGCAACTCGTAACCGAAGCCGCCCATCACGATCAGCAGCAGCGCGGCGATGGCCCGCTCGAACGGACGAGAGCCGCGCACCTGCAATCTGAGCACTGCCAGTGCTACCGCGCCGGTGATCAATCCGGCGGGCAGCAGCGGCACCCCGAACAACATGTTCAGGCCGAGCGCGGCACCGACGAACTCGGCCAGATCGGTGGCCATCGCCACCAACTCCGCCTGCGCCCAGAGCACCCAACGCACCACGGGCCGGTATCGCGACGCGCAGAGCTCCGGCAGCGACTTTCCGGTGACGATGCCGACCTTGGCGGAGTAGAACTGCACCGGCATCGCCATCAGGTTCGCCAGCACCACCACCCATATCAGTCGGTAACCGAACTCCGCGCCAGCGCTCATATTGGTCGCGAAATTGCCAGGGTCGACATACGCGATGGCGGCGACGAACGCCGGACCGAACATTGCCAGTGTGCCTCGCACCGGGCCGCGGGCCACCAGCGACGCGATCGGTACGGCGGTGTCGCATCGCAGCTCATTCATCGTCACCGCTGCCACCTACACAGGGTTCACATCGGCACTTGCAGAGGCGGGGCCTGCAGCCCGTGCCATGGGAGGGCGGTCCGTACGCCCCATGGGTCACCGAACCACTCGCACCGGACGCTCCGGTCCATGGAACCGCTCCCCGAGCCCGACGGGTGCCCGGCCTGATGTTCCAGCGGTCCGGGGCCGGCGTCCCAGTCCCGCGCGACGCTGCATCGACGTCGTCGAGTGATGATGCGGGCGCGCGGAACCGAGAGACTACACGGTGACGAGGGCACGGCGAACCGCCTCTCCGGCCTCGGTCGTCGTGTGCGATCCGCCGAGATCGAACGTACGCAGGCCGTCGTCGAGGGCCTTGCTGATCGCGCTTTCGAGCGCAGCAGCCTCGTCGGGCATGTCCAAGCCGTGTCGCAGCATCACGGCGACGGTGAGGAACATCGCGAGCGGGCTGGCGATGTTCTTGCCCGCGATGTCGGGCGCGCTGCCATGGATGGGCTCGAACAGCCCGGGCCCGCCGTCGGAGAGCGAGGCGCTCGGCATCAGTCCGATCGACCCGGTCAGCGCGGCCGCCTCGTCGCTAAGGATGTCACCGAACATGTTGTCGGTCACGATCACATCGAAATCGGCCGGCCTGGTGACCAGCTGCAGGGCAGCGTTGTCGACGTAGAGCTGTTCCAGTTCGATCTCCGGGAACTCCTCCTGGTGGATCCGTTCGATGACGTCTCGCCAAAGCCGCGATGTGGCAAGCACATTCGCTTTGTCGACGTTCGTGACCTTGTAGCGAGCCGTCCGGAACGCGATGCGCGCCACCCGCTCGACCTCGGCCACGGAGTATTCGGCCGTGTCGAATGCGTTGCCGTTCGGGCGCCTGCCGCGTGCGCCGAAGTAGATTCCGCCATTGAGCTCGCGAACGATCAGCAGATCTGTGTCCTCCAGGACCTCCGGCCGGATCGGGGACAGCCCACGCAGGGCGCCGAAGGTCCGGACAGGACGCAGGTTGGCGTAGACACCGAGTTCCTGCCGCAACCGCAGGAGCGCGTCGCCGGGGCGCTCCTCCAGAGTGAGGTCGTTGTCCCACTGCGGTCCTCCGACGGCACCGAAGAGCACCGCGTCCGAGGCACGACACGCCGCGAGCACCTCGTCGCTCATGGGGTTGCCATGGAGCTCGAGCGCCGCGCCACCGAAGACGTACTCCTCGACCTGGAAGTCGCCCAGCTCGCGGAGGAGGTGTACGGCAGGTGCCATAACCTCCGGGCCGATTCCGTCGCCCGGCAGAACGACGACCGCGCGGCTCACCGGGACCGGACCAAATCTAGTGTGCTCGGCAGATGCATGGTGTGTTCCTCCTCGTAGGCTGTTATTTCATCAAGGTGCCCGAGTGTCGTGGCCACGTCGTCCAGGCCGTTGAGCAGGCTGTGCTGGATCCGTGGGTCCATCTCGAACGTCGCGCTGCCGCCGTCCCACGTGACCGACCGCTCACGCAGGTCGATCTCGGCGCGGCCCGCTCGCATCACTGCGCGGACGTCCTGTTCGGAGAGGGCGACGGGCAGCAGACCGATCTTGGTGCAGTTGGAGTAGAAGATGTCCCCGAAGCTCGGAGCAACGACCGCGCGGAAGCCGTAGTCGAACAACGCCCAGACCGCGTGCTCCCGCGACGACCCGCAGCCGAAGTTGCCGCCTGTGACCAGGATCGGATTGGCCGGCAGATGCCAGTTGGGTTGCTGGGCCCAGTCGTAGAACAGGAACTGTCCGAAGCCTTCGCGGCTCATGCGCTTGAGGAACTGCTTCGGGAGGATCTGATCCGTATCGACGTCCTCCTGGTCGAGCACCGAGGCACGGCCGCGAATCGTGGTGACGGGCTCCATCAGTGCTCCCACTCCCGGATGTCGACGAAATGACCCGCGACGGCCGCCGCCGCGGCCAGTTGCGGGGACACGAGATGGGTGCGTCCCCCGCGGCCCTGGCGGCCCTCGAAGTTGCGGTTGGACGTGGCCGCGCAGCGCTCCCCCGGAGCAAGGATGTCGGCGTTCACTCCCAGACACATCGAGCAGCCGGACGAGCGCCACTCGAAGCCGGCCGAGCGGAAAATCTCGTCCAGGCCCTCGCGTTCAGCCTGCAGCTTCACCTGCTGGGAGCCGGGAACCACCATCGCCGAGACATGTGAGGCGATCTTGCGCCCCTTGACGATCTCAGCGGCGGCCCGCAGGTCGCCGATGCGCCCGTTCGTGCACGAGCCGATGAACACCCGGTCGAGCTTGATATCGGTGATCGGCGTTCCGGGCCGCAGCGCCATGTACTCGAGAGCGCGCTCGGCGGCGGCGGAGGCCGGCTCAGGGACGACGTCGGCGACGCCGACCACCATTTCAGGGTTCGTGCCCCATGTCACTTGTGGCGAGAACTGGGACACGTCGAGCGCGACGTCTTTGTCGAATGTCGCGCCGGGATCGCTCACACAGGACTGCCAACGCTCCACGGCCGCGTCCCATCGCGCGCCGGACGGCGCGCCGGAGCGCCCCTCGAACCATTCGAGTGTGTGGTCGTCGACGGCCATCATGCCGGCGCGCCCGCCCATCTCGATGGTCATGTTACTGATGGTCATCCGGCCTTCCATCGGCAGCCGTGTGATGAAGTCCCCGCTGTACTCAACGACGTGACCGATCGCGGCGTCGACGCCCAGACTGCCGATGGTCGCGAGAATGACGTCCTTCGGTGTTACGCCGTGACCGGGTGAGCCCTCGTAACGGACGCGCATCGTCTTCGGCTTAGACTGCATCAGGCACTGGGTGGCCAGCACGTGCTCGACCTCGCTCTGGCCGACGCCGAACGCCAGGGCACCGAACGCTCCGTGCGTTGCCGTGTGGGAGTCGCCGCACACGATTGTCATTCCGGGTTGGGACAGGCCCAGTTCGGGCCCGATGACGTGGACGATCCCCTGGTGTTCGGATCCCAAAGAGAACACCGGAATGCCGAAGTCGCGGCAGTTGCGCTCCAGTGCCTCGATCTGTGCCCGGGCGAGCTGATCGCTGATCCGCTCCAGCGGTGTGCCGTCCGTCGGCACGTTGTGATCGGCGGTCGCCAAGGTACGGTCGGGCCGGCGCACCCGCCGGTCGGCCACTCGCAGCGCCTCGAACGGTTGCGGGGTGCACAGCTCGGTCAGCAAGTGGAGATCGACGTAGAGCAAATCCTCCCGAACCTCGTGGGTCGCCCAGATCTTGTCCAGCAGCGTGGCCGGTGTGGTCGCGGAGCCGTCGGTTTGCACGTTTACCGCCCTCAGGAAACCGGAGTCGGGGACTGCGGCTCGGACGTCGTCGCGGGACGCCATGCCGCGGGATCGTCGGGAAGGGCCACGACGAGCGTGAGCCTCTCGCCACCGGAGAGTCCGCGGGTGGTGTGTCCCTTGCCGTCGGTGTCCTCGAGCAACAGGATGCTGCCCGGCCCGAATCGACGGATCTCTCCTGTCGAGGTCTCGACCTCGCTCTCGCCGGTGAGCTGGACGATGAACTGCCGCCGCGGTGTGTTGTGCGGCGCGTCGGAGGCGGCCTCCTTCACAACGCTGCGTAGGAGCACTTCGACCGCAGGGATGGGATCGGAAAGTGCGGCCATCAAACGCGAGTCGTAACCGACGCCCTTGGGCTCGGCCGACAAAGTCACATCCTCGAAGCGGGATTCCCCCGCCTCATCGGCGTACAGACGGACGTACTGGATCATCTGAGGGTCCTCCTCGGCCGCGCTATGGACGGATCATGCGGCAGGTCACGGTCACCTTGCCGCCCTTCTCCACCGCAGCGCGCGCATCCTCCTGGCTCGCGTACCGGCGATCCGGAATCACGGTCGCCTCGATACTCAGCTCCACCTCACGCGGCCCGAACGGGTACGGATCGACCTCGATCACACCCGGCTCCACCACACGCAGCCGCAGATCGACTCGCTCCCCACCAATCGCCGTCGGCACATTGGGAATGATCCGCACGCCGGGCACCTGGTCCAGGCTCCTCAGGGTCGACCCCAGGAGCAGGGGCTCGGCCCCGTCGGGGGCCGGCGTATGCACGTTCATACACACATAGATCGACAACAGGTCCCACGCCTGCAGCAGATCGAAGTTGAACCACAGATTCGCCTCGAAATCACTGCGGAAGCCGTTCCCCACGAGCTGGCGCTTGATGTCCACCCACTTGCGTTCCTGCTCAGCGATGGCCTCGTCCTGCAGCTGCTCGATCGGCGTACGGCTGCTGGTGGTCCAGTTGATCGGCATCGGCTGCAGTCCCCACCGACCCCGGTACAGGCCCGTCCAGTGGGTGGACACCAGCAGTCCGGCGTATTCGTCGCGGCGCAGCACCTCCTCGACTCCGCGCTGATACAGCGGAACGTGCTCACGCTGATCGATCTCGGAGAAACTCAACGGACGCCCCTCCGCCTCGTTGAAGAGCACCTCTAGGTCGGGGACGCGCCACCCCTCGTCATGAAATGACGCAGCGGTACGGACCTGATCAAGCGGCTTGGGCACAACGAAGCGCTCGTTCCCCCACAGATCGACGAGTTCCCCGGTGAGAAAACCGTGGTCCACCTGCTGGAACAACAGCAGCTCGTTGTCGCGTCGTCGGATCAACATAACGCCCTCATTTCGGGTCGAAGTTGAGCTCTTGTCGGGGCCGCGGTTGAGGTTCCAGGTGGGGGCGACACCTGTCGCGTGCACCCATGCCGGCGCGTTTACGGAGCGCCCCGGCATGAATGGGTGATGTCCTTGCCAACCGCCATGAACGCGCCGGTCCAAGTGTTGGCATAGGTATACAGGACACTTGTGCAAATCTCTAGCCCCGGACGGTACCTGCCCTTGATGGTGTGCCTGTGTCGGAAGGAGGGGAAATGCCCTCCTTCCGACACAGGACGAGGGACGTACGGACTGCTTGCCAAGCTGAGGAGACACAGGCCGACCACTGGCATGGCGTGCGCCGGCGCCCACGGGGCACCGGATGATAACGCCGCGCCCTTCCCGCTGGCCGACCGGCCAGCCACGGCCGCACGAACCCTCTATGACTACGTATGCGAGCCTTACGGCAGCTTACCATGCATGTCAACCCTCGCTCACCACTGGCCTGGTGGACTTGGCTCAGTCACCGCTACCCGCAGCTGGCCCGTGTCGCCGCTCGGCCCACGAAGACCTTCCCCGCTCCTTGGGAACAGGCCGCCTGAGCCCGCGTAGGCCCAACCCGTTGAGAAAGCAGTGGATTCGTGACCTCCGCGAGAAGATCACCCGGAGGTTGGCAGCAGCCTCATCGGCTGCTTACAGACGTCACCGCAGGTACGGTGAGCTGCACAGCAGACAGAACAAATGATGCCGCCCTGGGTAACCGGACAGACGAGCATGTCTTGGCGCATTGCCACGCTGGCGCAGCTGCCGCAGGTGAGCATGTTCTCCGGTGCGTTGATGTAGTCCTCCGTCAGGCCGGCCTCATCAGCCATGTCGGCCTCTGGTGTGCGCGCCTCTAGACGCCCGGAGCGGGGTAGGAGTTTCACTGTCACTATGGGGCCGACAAACCCGGCGGAGAACGAGAGTATTTGGCCGAGGACTGGCCCGTAGGTGGTGCTCGGAATATTTGCCAGATCCAGAACACCACCGACTACCGAGCCGACAAGAAGTGAGCCCAGCGACGGCCAGCCCCAGCTTTTCAGGTAACCACGACGATGCTCGACATAAGATGGGGTTACCAAGCCTCGGGGACGCAGGACTACCATGTCTGCCAGCAGGGTCCCGGCCCATCCAAGCGTGAGCACCCCGACGAAGGTGAGCACCTGAGTCAGATGATTGAGAATACCCAGCTCGGTCGTGACGACGGTGATCAGCCCTACGGCCACCACCCAAAATCGTCGTCCCGGAGTCCAATGCAGAACGCGGGACGAGAAGTTGGCCAGTGCCAGCGAGGCGCTGTAGTAGTTCCCGTTGTTGATGCGCAACTGAGTGATCACAACCCAGGCCGTGCCAATCACTCCAAGGATCGTCACCGCGTATACGCCGGGATTGGAGTCTTCGACGAACAGCGACAGCAGCGCCCCCAGCGACGGCTCGATGAATCCAGCCAGTCCGACGACGACGAGCGGGCCTATCCAACCAGCCTTCCGGGCGTCCTGTCGGCGCATAAACCGAGCGTAATCGCCGGATGCCAGGATCTGACCACCTGTCGCGGGGAGCATCATTCCGATGGCCGACAGCAGCGTGGATACTCCGACGGCATGCGCGCTGAGCGGAACGACCTGCGCTCGGTCGACGACCTTGGCGATGAGATAGATCAAGCCTACAAGGAAGAGCGGCGCAGTGACCCGTTGGAGCCAATCGTTCTGCGAAACGCCATACCAATTCAACGGCACAGCAATGAGGGAAGTCAGGACGTACAGAAGTCGAAGGGAGATAGACGGCCATTCGGCGTGTACAGCCGAGGCCATGAATGACGCCTCCAAGCCTGTGTACATCAAGAACTGGACCGCGTAGATCAGAGAAGTCAGTGAAGAGCCCAGAAACCCGTAGCCGGAGCCTCGCGATACAAGGTCGATGTCGACTCCATAGGTGGCCGTTCTGCGCGCTACGACAGGGCCACAGACCAGGCCGATGACAGAGCATATCGCGGAGGCCAGCAGGCTTGACCAGAAGCCCAAGGTAAGCGCGGCAACCCCGCCGACGGCGAGAGCGAAAACGGACGTCGACTGTCCAGAGACGACCATCGCGAGGCTTGTCGGAGTCCGCTTGAAGTGCGCCGGGACCTTTCGTAGGGCGTAGTCTTCGCCGACCTCCTGGCGCGCAACCCGGGATCTCGGCGCGACAGCCACATCGCGATTGCCTATCTTGCCATCTTTCACGGAAATTTTCCTCCACATCTGCAGAGGGGCGCTGGCTCGGGCGAAAGCGACGAAGCGGGTGTGTCCACCGCTCACCAGTTATCGGTGGGTGGAATGATCAGCGCATCGCCTCGGGAAAGCTCGACGACGGAGTAGCACGCCGAGAAGTCGACCCGAGCCCGAGCAGCGCCGCCACGAAACGGCGCCATCCCATCGTCGGTGTTGCAGTCGAAGGACTCGATGCCGGACACGCTCAACGTGCAAGGTCCACTGGGACAACACCGCAGCATCTGTTGAGGATCGGGATGGCCAACTGACGTACGTGTGACAGCGGTCCGAGTCCGCTCGACCGCGAGGTACTCTACCGTGCCCCGTGCGGTGCGCCTGGACTTCGATCGCAGGTTTCCCAACCTTGCCCGCCAACGAGTCCTTCGGACCGCCGGACGGCACGTCCGGCGAACAACCGCGGAGTGGCCTGCAGTTGCGAACCTAAGTCCTCAGCGGTCGAGGCGTCCCCATCAGGCTGCTTACTCCCCCATCGCGCAGTGCTGCTCGGCGGCCCGGTTGAGCGAACACGGCGTGCTCGTGGAGGGCGGCACCAGCAGATCGCTGCCGGTCCTCGTCAACCGGAAAGTCAGAGGTACTTCCAGCGGCCGGTTTCAGCCCCTACGCTTGCTCGCCGAGTGCACGGCCGATCTCCGGCAGCAGCTGAGCGTCCCGATGGCCGGCGAGGCGTTGCAGCTTGAGGCCGATCGGCTCGCCTGTGGCATCGGGGACGCCTTGGGCCACAAGGTGCACCATCAGAACGCTCTCACAGTCGGCCGAAGACGGGCCGCGGGTCGCTGCGGAGCTTTCACACCCCCGCGACAGGGCTCAACGCGTTCGAGAACCAGTCGACGACCTTCTCGACATTAGGACGGTAATACTTGCTGCCGGCGTCGATCCACTCAAGGTGCTCGGCACCCTCGATCTCCACCAGCGTCTTCGGCTCATTGGCCAGCTTGTACATGCGCCGCGCCTCGTCGATCGGCATGTAGTGGTTGCGTGTGCCATGGACGAAGAGCACCGGCCTGGGGCTGATGGAGGCGACCTCGTGCTCCGGACGAAAACTGTAGTAGGCGTCTGCGGACTCGAGTGTGAACTCAGCCGTGGGCTGCTGCTTGAGGTCCGAGAGGTCCTTTTTGAACTGTCCGGTCTTCGCCCGCTCGAACGAACCGTCCGGGTGGGCAATCTCGTGGAACGGGATCTTCTGGGACTCACCCGTCAGGACGCGCTGTACACGGTCGGCCGCGAGCCGGTCCTGGAGTTCGAGCCAGGCGGTGTAGGGGACGCCGTCCCGGGTGATCCGCCCAACGTCACCGGGCCCGTTCACCGACGCCACGGCCGCGATCCGGGGGTCGCGCGCCGCCGTGGAGATGACGATGCCGCCGCCAAGTCCCCAGCCCAGCGCGCCGATGGCACTCGCGTCCACCTCCGGCTGCGCGGACAGGAAGGTGACAGCATTACTGACATCGCGGATCTGCTCCTCGGGGTCGATCCGGCCGCGCTCACCGTCGCTGGTACCGAAGCCGCGGTAGTCGAACGCCATGCAGGTGAACCCCGCGTCCAGGAATTGCGGCCACCAGCGGGCCGGCACCCATTCCTTGAGACCGAACAGTCCGGAGTTGATGAGGACCGTCTTACGAGGCTCATCGGAGCGACTGCCGTCCGGAGTGAGGATGAACCCCTCCAACCTGATCCCGTCGCTGTAGAACGTCACCGGTCGACGCTGCACGCCTGCCTCCTGGTGGTCATAGTGACTGGCGTGTAGCATGCCACATGCCAAACTGGGTTGTCGAGGTTCATCGCCGGTCATCGAGGAAGGAATACCCGATGCGTCAACTGCCACGGGGGGTCATCGACACCCACGTCCACGCGGCTCCGGACGTGGTTCCGCGGCTGATGGACGACCACGTCCTGGTCGCCGCCGCGCGCGCTGCCGGTTACCGGGGACTGGTGATCAAGAGCCATGTTGAGGGGACCGCATCCCGGGCCATGCTGGCCAGAGACCGGATCTGGCCGGACGGAGACATATTCGGGGGCCTCGTCCTCAACCGGCACTCGGCCGGAGGCCTCAATCCGATCGCCGTGTCGACCGCCCTGGCGCTCGGCGCCAAGGTGATCTGGTTGCCGACGCTCTCCTCGGTCGTCCAGTGCCGGCAGGCGGCGGGACCGGTGCGACACACGCTCCCGAACAATGCCGAGGTCACCGCCGAGGTGGAGATCGGCCACCAGCACCTCGACGAGGCCGGCGAACTCGGTCTGATCTTCCGCGAGATCGCGCGGTCGGGCGCGACTCTCGCCACCGGGCACCTCGACCCCGCCATGCTCCTCGATGTCGCGCGGTTCGCCATGCGGTGCGGCGTGCAGCGGGTCCTCGTCACTCATCCCGAGGCACCGTTCCTCGATATCCCGACCAGCGACCAGCTTGCGCTCGCGGAACTACCGAACGTCTGGTTCGAGCGGTGCTATCTGAGCGCGCTCACCGGCGTCCCCATGACCGCGATCGCCGGTCAGATTCGCACCGTCGGCGCCTCCCGCACAGTCCTGGCGACCGATCTCGGGCAGGCCCGGAACCCCTCGCCGTTCGACGGCATGACCGCTTTCGTCCGACAGCTGTCGGACGAAGGCATCTCCGACGACGATCTGGAGCTGATGACAGTCCACAACCCGGCGGCAGCTCTCGGGCTGGACCCGCTATGAACCGCTGCCCCAGTCCTCCCACGACGAGCCGTCCTCAGCACCGCCCTGCTGCTGGACCAGGAGGCGACCAGTCGTGACGAGGTGCTCGCGCATCGCCGCCGCGGTCCGCGCCTCGTCCGAGGCCTCCAGGGCGTCCATGATCGCTTCGTGCTCCGCCAGCACAGCATCAAGGCTCCGACTTCGACCGACGGTCGACGGCCCGCGAGACGTCACGTGGTCGCGCAGGTTGCCGATGATCGCGGTCAGTCGACTGTTGCCCGCCGCACTCAGGATCTGCTCGTGAAAACGCTGGTCGTAGGTCATGAACAGTGCCTCGTCGCCCGTCTCTGCGGCGCGGCGCATGTTCTCCAGCTCGCGATGAATCTGGCTGAGGCCATTGACGCCGATGAGCCGGCAGGCCCGAGCGGCAGCTGGGACCTCGAGCAGGAGCCGCAAGGCAAAGATCTCTTCGACGTCGCGCGCCGTCGTCTCCAGCACCCGAACCCCGCGGTTGCGCTCGAAGCGCACCATTCCCTGCCGCTCCAGCACGAGCAGCGCCTCCCGGACCGGGGTCCGCGACACGCCGAACTCCTCGGCGAGCCCTGCCACGGAGTAGAGCTCGCCGGCGGCGAGGCGACCTTCCCTGATCGCACGCCTGATGCTTTCGGCGGCGCGATGCGACAGCGTGTTCGGGTCCGTTGACAAGCGTCCGAGTGTCATATGTCGCGTCTACCTTCTTCCCGCAGTGTTCCTGAAATCCGGGGAGAAGCAATGTAGCATGCCACATATGACATGTGACTCGGGGAGCGATGTACTCCCGGCGGCGCTGCGCCGGATCGTCGGTGAGCAGCACGTCATCGACGATCCGACCGTTCTGGCTCAGTATGAGCAGGACTGGATCGGCCGTTTCGGCGGCCGGGCAAGGCTGGCCGTCCGACCGGCGAACACGGACGAGGTGGCTCGCGTCCTGCGTGCTTGCGCCGACGCCGGCGCGGGCGTTGTTCCCCAGGGCGGGAACACCGGCTTGGTCGGCGGTGGCGTGCCGCGTGACGGCGAGGTGGTCCTGAGCCTCGGGCGAATGGGCGAGTTGGGCCCCATCGACCCCGGTACCTGGCACGTCGAGGTCGGTGCGGGCGCGACGCTTGCAGCGCTTCAGGAGCATGCGCGCAGCGTGGACCTGGATGCCGGCGTCGACATCGCCGCCCGCGACACCGCCACGGTGGGCGGGCTGGTGGCTTGCGACGCGGGAGGGCTCCGTGCGATGCGCTACGGCACGACCCGGGCACGGGTTGCCGGGCTTGAGGTGGTGCTAGCTGACGGCTCGGTGGTGGACATGCGGCCGTCCGTGCTCAAGGACAACGCCGGATACGCGCTTCCGGCCCTGCTGGTCGGCTCCGAGGGAACGCTCGGTGTCATCACGCGTGTGCGCTGGCGACTTGTTCCGCTGCTGCGCTCGCGGGTGACGGCGCTGGTTCCGCTGCCCTCGATCGACGCGGCCGTATGCCTGCTGTCGGTGCTGCGCCCGTTGCTGCCGTCGCTCGAAGCAGCGGAGTTCACCGTCGACGGCGCCATGCGGCACGTCGTACGCCACCTCGGCGTTCCCCTGCCGTTCGCGGAGCCGGCACCCGTGTATCTCCTGCTCGAATGCGCGGCGAAGGAGGATCCAGCTGAGGAGTTCTTCGCCGCACTTCAGGAGGTCGGCGTCGAGGACGCTCTGCTGGCCACCGACAGCGCTGATCGCCTTCGTCTCTGGCGACTGCGTGAGGCGCATTCCGAGACGGTCGCCGCACTTGGCGTACCGCTGAAGTTCGACGTCGGAGTTCCGCTCAACCGATTGGCGACGTTCATGGACCGCCTCCCCGTTGCAGTCAGCAGCGTCGATCCCGGCGCGACGACGATCCTCTTCGGGCACCTCGGCGACGGCAATGTGCACGTGAACGTGATCGCGGAATCCGCCGACTACGAGGACCTCGGCGCGGTGGTCTTCGGTCTTGCCGTCGAGTGCGACGGGACGATCAGCGCCGAGCACGGAATCGGGATAGAGAAGGCCCGGTGGCTGCATCTGCTGTGCGGCCCGGCGGAACTCGACGCGATGGCGCGGCTCAAACGTGCGCTCGACCCCGGCGGCATACTCAACCCGGGTGTCGGGCTACCGGACCGCTCCCTAACCGACGCGTCCCGGCCGCTCGTACGCTGAGCACGCGCGGCCGGGCCCATTCCCGCCGCCGCGAGATCAAGCAACCTCGTGTGTGGACTTCTGCGCGATTGCGGGCGTCCGCAGATGCCAGGGGTTCACGGCCTCGTAGGCAGCGGCGATGTGCAGGAGCGTGGGCTCCCCCAGAGGTCGGCCCCACAGCTCGAACCCGCCGAGCGGCAGCCCGGACTCGGTGTACCCGCAGGGAACATTGATCGCCGGCATGCCGGTGAGGTTCACCGCGTTCGGCCGCATGGGGAAAGTGAACGGGACTCCGTCGGCGTGCAGAACGTCTGCGGGTGCGGTCACGGCAGTGGCCGGTCCCCACCCGGGCCCGAGCAATGCATCGAGGTCATGCCGCTGGAAGGTCTCACGCACGGAACGTGTGATCAGCGCTCGCGCCCGCTCGGCCTCGGCGTACTGCACGGCTGGGATGAGCGCGCCGGCCTGCAGGATGACGCGCGTCGTCCGGTGAAAGGCGCTGGCGTCGCGCCGTAGCCGCGAC
This sequence comes from Streptomyces sp. NPDC001393, assembly GCF_053597455.1. NCBI lineage: Bacteria > Bacillati > Actinomycetota > Actinomycetes > Kitasatosporales > Streptomycetaceae > Streptomyces > Streptomyces sp. NPDC001393. The sequence continues at coordinate 17,183 of NZ_JBSFIH010000072.1, read as the reverse complement.
AGGTGATAGGCACTCGCCTCGACGGCCTTGATCGTTACGATGCTCGCCTCGGTGAGTTCCAGCTCCGGGATCTCGACCTCCACGATCGTGGCTCCCAGCTCCCGCAATGCCGATGCGGCGCACAGCGCGGCATCGCGAGCGATCGGATCAAGCCCGGGTGGGGGCAGATACGTGCTCTCGATCCCGATCCGGACACCCTCGAGCCCCCGCGGCGGATCCAACGGGAACGCGGGCGGCTCGACCTCGAGGCCATGGGGATCCCGCGGATCGAACCCGGCGATGACCGACAGCACCGCGGCGCAGTCCTCCACGGTCCGTGTGATCGGGCCGATGTGGTCGAGAGACGGGCTCATGGGGATGAGCCCCGACGTACCGACGAGTCCGAAGGTCGGCTTCAGCCCGACCACACCGTTGACACCGGCCGGCGCTCGAATCGAACCGGCCGTGTCGGTCCCGATGGTCGCGAACGCGGACCGTGCAGCCACCGCAACCGCGGACCCGGCGCTCGATCCTTCTGGATTTCTATCCTGGTCCCATGCGTTGCGCGTCGGACGAAGCGTCGGCCCGAAGGCGAACTCGCTGGTGACGGTCTTGCCGACGATCACCGCGCCGCCGGCCCGAAGCCGTTCGACCACGGTGGAATCCACGTCGGGGATGTAGCCCTTGAGTACCTCGGACCCGGCCTCGGTCGGTACCCCACGCATATGGCACAGGTCCTTGACGCCGACCGGGATGCCGTGCAGCGGACCACGCGACACGCCTCGGCCGATCTCCACGTCAGCGGAGCGTGCGCTCTCGAGCGCCTGCTCCGCCGTCACGGTCGCGTACGCGTGCAAGCAGGCATCGGTTCGCTCGATATGCCGGATCGTCGCCTCCGCGAGCTCGACACACGACAGGTCGCGCGCGACGAGCAGCCGTCGTGCCTCGGCGATCGTCAGGTTGAGGATCTCGTTCACCAGCCGTCCCGGGGATCAATGGTGGATGGCATCTCCATGTCGCTGAGGGCGGCGCTGCGCAGCGGCGCGACGACTTCCTCGTAGCGCGACATCGTGCGGGTCAGCAGGTCCAGGTCGTCCCTGGGGACGGGGATACCGGCCAGGAACGCGGCGGCGGAGACAGCCGCCGCGTCGATCCGTCTGGGCGGCCTCATCAGACGCCCCTCTCGCCGGTGAGCCAGACCATGAACCACCGCCGCGGTGTCCTGCGCGGCGTGTCGGCGGGAGCGTCCTTCAGCACACTGCCCAGGGACACTTCGACCGCGGGGACGGGATCGGGATGTGCCTGCTTCACACGCGGCATGACGCCTCCTTTCGGGTTGATATCCATCTCTTGTCGGGTGACCGCCCTACCGTGCCGCCCGTCCGCGGGTCCTTCAGGCGGGCGTCTCCTGACAGACCGAACACGCCCAAGGGGCCGCGGCAGGCCAGGCTATTGCTGTCCCCGGGCCACTAGAGCGGTCGAGCGACCCGGCCCACGCAAGGCGCGCTGCGGTCGGCCGATCATCCGTCGTGGCGCTCCGGTGGCGAGGCGAGGTACGCGCGCGCGTCGTCGAGATCGACGACATCGCCGTACTTCTCGTCGATGTCGAAGAGGCTGGCCTCGTGGGGGCCTGCCGCGCGGTCTCCGACGCACTCGCGCGGCACGAGCACGTTGAATCCACTTTGCATGGCGTCCACGGCCGTCGCACGCACACACCCGCTGGTCGAGGTGCCGCACACCACGACCGTGTCCACGCCGAATGCGACCAGATTCGCTGCGAGGTTGGTCCCGAAGAACGCTGAGGCACCCTTTTTGACAACCTGCACGTCGTTCTGCCCGACGTCGAGCCGCGGGTCCAGGTCGACTGCGGTGCTTCCCTCTACCAGGCTGGCCAGTCCCGCCGACTTGTAGAACCAGGCATAGGCGGAGCTCTGGATCTCCGCCTTCGTGTAGGCGATGGCAGTCCACACCACGGGGACGGACTTCGGCCGGGCCGCCGCGGTGAGCGTGTTGGTCGCTTCGACCACAGAGGAGAGGTCAGCTCCGGTGTCGAATTCCGGTTCCGTGAACCCCCGCATGAGGTCCACCACGATCAATGCCGGCCGCCGGCCGCGTGGTACGCGCTGCCCCAGGCCCGCCGCAGCATACGCCGTGGTCGTCGCATGGTCGTACATCAGCGTTCAGCCTTCCGCAATATCTGTTCGTCGAGTGTGGACAGCGGCACATGGAGCAGCAGGACGCCTGCTGAGAAGCCCGGCTTTACCACGCGGCCCAGCCGCCGTCGACGGGCATGACGACACCAGTCGCATACGACGCCTCGTCCGACGCCATGAAGACCACCGTGTTGGCCATCTCCTCCGGCGAAGCGGACCGCTTTATCAGCACACGGTCGTACCAGCCCTCCTTGAGCCGGGCCTGCTCGGCTTCGGAGAAGCGCGCGAGGAACGTCGCGGGCTGCGCGGTGTCGGTCGGTCCGGGACAGACGCAGTTGACGCGGATCCCGAACTCAGCCAGGTCGTAGGCCAAGGCTCGCGTGAGCGCCACCAGGGCACCCTTCGAGGAGCAGTAGATCGGCATGGCCCCCATGCCGAGCAGGCCGGACATCGAGGAGACGTTCACGATCGACCCCTGCCCCGCCCGCTTCATCAGCGGGAGTGCGCGCTGCACAAGGAAGAAGGGGGCCTTGGCGTTGACCGCGTGCACACGATCCCACTCTTCCGGCGTGAAGCTCTCGACCGCTCCACCGGAATGCGTCCCGGCGTTGTTGATGAGGATGTGCAACGCACCGAAGCGCTCATCGCACGCGTCGACGAGGCCCTGGATGTCCTCGATGGACGCAAGCTCCGCATGATGGCTGAGTACCTCTCCACCGGCCGACGAGATGGTCTTCGAGGTCTCCGTGAGCCGGTTCTCGTCGACATCCGTAATCAGAACCTTGGAGCCCTCCTGGGCGAGCCGGATTGCGACCGCGCGGCCGATGCCGCTCCCGGCCCCGGTCACCAGACTGATTTTCTCGTTGAGATCCACGGCATTGTCTCCTTGATCAGGTTCAATGGATGGCGACGAATTCGGGAGCCGACCGGGGAACGGGGCCACGGTGGATGAGATCGCAATATCCGACGGCCAACATCGAGGTGCCGAACCGTACTTCGGCCACTGTCCAGGCGCCCGCGTCACCGGTTCGGCCAGCGCAGCGCCCCAGAGATCGGATGCTAGAGCGTTTCCGGCGGATACGCCATGCTCCCTCTGAAGTAGTGTATGCGTATGTACGGCAGCCACGACAGATGGGATGCCTCCCGGCGTCTCACCTCGGCTGGTACCCGGTGCGGGGCCACATGGCGGGCACATTGCTCGGGCGCGCGCAGGCTTCCACGGCTTTCGTCAGAGCTGGTCAGGCCGCTCGCGTGGCGCCGCCTCCTTCCGCCGAGCGGTGGCCCACACTACGATCTGCGCTCGGGATGTGAAGCCGAGCTTGGTCAGAATGTGTTCCACATGTGCCTCGGCCGTGCGACGTGAGATGACCAATGTCATGGCGATCTCCTTGTTGCTCATGCCCTGGGCCACCAGGTCGGCGACTTGGTGTTCGCGCCGGGTGAGCGGAGTGGGGTCGTGGCCGGATGCGGGTGGCTCCGCCTCGGGACGCTGGTCCAGGGCGTACGCAACGACGTCGTCGAAGGAAAGACGTGCCCCGCGTTCGACGGCCGTTGCGAAGGCCTTGGTCCCGAGGGCGTTGCGGCACTCTGCCACGCATTCGTCGTGATATCGCGCATGCGGGAAACCGAACAGCGGGGCACCGACGGTGCGCCATACGGCGTCAAGCGTACCGAAAAGCTGCGCGGCACGCTTGGTGTCGCCCTGAGCTGTCGCGCACCAGGCCAGGACTTCGATGGCTTGTGCGGTGCCGATACGGTCTCCGCTCGCCCAATGCGCCCGCGCGGTTTCTCGCGCTTGAGTGACGGCCTGGGCGACCTCTCCCCTGCGCCAGTGCTCAAGGGCCTGCACCCACCGACCGTAGGGTACGAGCCAGGCCGCACCGTGCCGGCTGCACAGGTCGATGCACTCCGCAGCGGACCGACTCGCCTGCTCCCCGTCGCCAAGGCCCGACGCCGCAAGCGCCAGCCGGTACAGGGCCACGACAGTGCCGAACGGGTCACCGATGGCGCGGAGTTCCTCCGTCGCGTGACCCAAGAGACGGACCGCGGTCGCGAAGTCGGCCTCCGCCATGGCGACGTGGCCGGTGAACAGTTCGGCGTAGGCGCGCGCAGAGCTGTCACCCAACTTCTGGGCAAGGCTGGTGCTTTCCGTGAGCATCGCCCGCGCGGCGTCGTTGTCCTGCTGCAGGACCGCCAGGGCTCCGTTCGCCCACAGCGCGTGTGCCCGTGCCACGGTGGGAGCGGTGTCGGCTGCAAGGAGCAGATCCAGCCAGCGTCTGCCCTCGCTCAACAGGCTTGGTTCACGCCACCACGTGAACCAGAGCAGGGCCGCGGCCCGCATGCCGACTGCCGCCTCCCCCGGCTGGGCCGAAGAGAAGCCGAGGGCGGCTCGCAGATTGGCATGTTCGAGCCTGATCCGCTCAAGGCGGGACGGCCCCTCGGGGCTGAACAGATCAGCACCGGTCTCTTCCATCAGCCGCAGGTAGTGATCGCGGTGTCGACGCCGCCACGCGAGCACGTCGCTTTCCTCGGCCAACTGATCTTGCCCGAACTGCCGGATGGACTCGAGCAGTCGGTAACGGACGCTGTTCTCGTGCTCCTCACGGAGCAGTACCGACTTGTCCACCAGGCCCGCCACCACGTCGAGCACCGCCGTACGAGGCAGCTCGTCATCGGAGCACACCTCTTCGGCCGCGTCGAGGTCGAAGCTGCCGGCGAAGACCGAGGCGCGCATCCAGAAGGTCTGCTCGGCGCGCGAGCACAAGCGGAAACTCCAGTCCACGAGATCGTGCAGCGTCTGCTGTCGCGGCAGGGCCGCACGGCTCCCGCCGGTGAGCAGCCGGAACCGTTTGTCGAGCCTCTCCAACACCTGCTCGGGCGAGAGGGCGCGAAGCCGCACCGCACTGAGTTCGATGGCCAGCGGCAGCCCATCCAGCCGGCTGCACAACGCGCCGACCGCTTCGGCATTGCGTTCGGTCAGCGTGAACCCGGGCAGCACAGAGGCAGCCCGGGTCACGAAGAGGTTGACCGCGTCGTAGGTCAGCAGCTCAGCGATGGAGGTCGCCGCGTTCGGGTCGGGCACGGCCAGCGGCCGTACGACGAAGATCTGTTCGCCGGGGAGGCCCAGAGGCTGACGGCTCGTGGTAAGTATCCGGATGTCCGGCCCGGCTCGCATGAGCGCGTCGGCCACAACGGCGCACGCGTCCAACAGATGCTCGCAATTGTCCAGAATCAGCAACAGAGTTTTGTCGGCGAGGTATTTCGAGAGGAACTCGATCGGCTGACGCACGGATCGCTCGCTGATGGCCAGTGCGTCAACGATGCTGTGGGCGACCAAAGCCGGATCGTCTAGCGGGGCCAGCTCAACGAGCCAGATGCCGTCCCGGAAGGCCCGTCGGACCTCGGCCGCAACGTGCATGGCAAGGCGGGTCTTGCCGACTCCGCCCGGACCGGTCAACGTCAGTACCCGCGACGAGGACAGCAGGCCACGAATATCGGTGACCTCCTGTCTGCGGCCGATGAACGGCGTCGACTGCGCTGGCAGGTTGCCGGCCGAGGCTTGTGACCTGGAGGTCGACATCTGGTACCTCGCGTCGGAGAGACCCCGGCGATGCGCTTCAGCGTTCAGCTCCGGCCTCCGTCTGGCTTGGACTGCGATGGCTTGGCTGTCGTGCCGGTTTGTCCGGACACTGACGGTGCGCCGACACGCTCAGGTGTGGCATCGGGACCAAGTCGTCCATAGGCCACCCCGTCTGAACACCGCTCCTGTCCCGTGCCGGCCGACGCCTGCCGCTCACCCGGGCCGCAAAGTCCCCACCCGCACGATCTGGCGGTGCATCGCGACCGAACCCGGCCGCGTGCATCGCCGTGACGCCGGTCGGCGGCGCCGGTGGCTCCGGGTCAACCGCCCCACTCACCGCATGCCAGGCCGGCGTTCTCCGCAATTGACGACCGGAGAATCACTCACCTGCGGCCTGGGCCCGTCTGGACTTCGATACGTCGCTGCCACACCGAGACCCCAGGTGCCGGCCACCGGCTACGGCGTCAGCAGCCGTGTCGGCTGCAGCACGACCTCGATCAGCGCGTCGTGGTGAAGGTGCGCGATCGCCTTGTACTCAGGCCCGCGTATGAGGTCCGCGAACGCCTGCCGGGTGGGGTATCGAGAGATGACCACCATGTCCCACCCCCGCCCGTACTCGCCGATGAGCACGGGATCTCCCTCGCCGGCGTAGATGATCTCCCCTCCGAAACGGGGCGCAAACTTGTCAGCCTCGGCAAGGTACTCGGCATACAGTTCCCGGCCTCCGTCCGGCTTGAACCTCAAGAGGTTCAGCAGGTAGACCGGGCCTCCGGGGTCTTCGTCGAGCATGCGCTGGAGAGCGGCGTCCGATATGGCGACACTGGAAGGTGAACTGGCCATGGCTCCTACATCCGTATGGAAGGCGCGCAGAAGAGCGGTGATCGAAGGGTGAACGGTGGACCGGTTGCCGGATTCCCCGGGGGCTGTCCGGCGACGCCGGCCGGGCTCAGACGGATGCGCGGCGGTGTCCGACGAGGTAGCCGATCACAAGCGCGACCAGCACGGGCGCGCCGACGCGGCGCACCGAGCGGATCACCGGCTCACCGAGAAGCGCTACGAGGTCGAGCGAATCGTTGCTGTCCTGAACGCTCGAGACAGCGGGCTCGGAGACGCTCGCCACCCCCGGCGACTTCGCCGGAGTTTCGGTCGGAGCCTGCTGTTCACCGGCCATCAGTCGCTCGAGGTTCTTGGCGAAATCGGCAAACATCCGCTTGGCGATCTTTTCCATGGCGCCGCCGCCGAACTGCGCGACGCGGCCACGCACCTGCAAGTCGGTGGTGACCACGAGGCGGGAGCCGTCCCCCTCGTCCACTACGGAGCCGATGATCCGGGCCTGAGCAGAGCCTTGCCCGTTGGTCTCCTCCCCCGACGCCAGCAGCACCGCACGCCGGGCGCTTGGGTCAAGCTCGTCAAAAGTCACCGACCCTCGGTAGTTCGCGACGATCGGGCCGACCTTGATGCGCATGGCACCGCGGTAGGCCTCCCCGTCACGGCCTTCCAGGCGGGCGCCGGGCAGACACGTCGCGACACGCTCGACATTCGTCAGCGTGGCGAACACCTCGTCGGTCGGCTGTGTCAGCTTGATCTCATTGGTGAATTCCATGTTCGTCCTTTGCCACGAGCTGATACGGACAGAGAGCTTTCCTGCCGCCGCCGAGGTCCCGATGAGGCGCACGGACAGACGATTTATACGTCTGCAGCAGCTGCACTCGCAATAGGGATAGCCTTGGATTCCGCAGTCGGTGGGCTTCCGGACCGGGCTCCGGCTACTCGCGCAGCTGGGACCGCCCCCTACCTGGACGCGGCAGACCTATGGCTTGCGGCAGCACGTTGCTGAGGCAGGCCCAAGCATTGTCGGCAGTTACGCAGGTGTGTGCGCAGCCCCGCTGACCTGTGACAGTCGGAGAGCCGGGCGTCGCTGTGCTCGATCGACGGATGTCAGCGCCCCAACCGTTCGCCGGTCCCTACGCCTTTGCGGGCGATCCGCACCCCCAGGCACTTGCCGCAGACCGATTTTCGCATTTCAGAGGGGTCGTTCGCCAGTGTTGGCCTGGATCTGGCGGAGTTCGTGAGAGCGATCGCGTGTGAAGGTGTCTCTCGCGGGGAGGAGGGCGGCCACGAGCCCCGGCCCCTCTATGTCACCGGTGTTACCGCCTCGGCCACGAGGGGGCTTGCCCCGGTGAGCCAGGGGATCTACGAGTTCGCCCGTCCTTTCCAGAGCGGTGTCGTGTGTCGAATACGACAGGAGACAGGTCGAGCAATTCATCGGCGCCGAGCCTGTCGGACACGGCTTGATCAGCTGAGCCGACGCACCGGCCCACGATCAGTTCAAGAAGCGGCTGGCGGCGGTGGGCAGTGCATCTCCAAGCCGGACGGCGCGCGCGCCGACGGCGAGCGACGCGGCAGGGGGGCGTTTGCGGCCATCGGCTCCGTCAGGAATGCGTACAGAACGACGGCGCGACGGCGTGAGCCCGACGTCATGCCGCGCCCATCGGACGCAAGCACTCGTGTGAGACCGACCACGGGCCGGCGGGCGTAGGACACTCGTCAACCGCACGCGTACCGAGTTGCACGAGCGCCTGGCGCGGCTCGGCACGCGCGGCCGTCGATGTGCGCGATCCGGCGGCGATCGCCGCCGGATCGCGACTCCACGTCGCGATAGCCACCGCTCGACGTGCTCGGGAATCGCGCCGGAGTCAGCTGCCCGGCCGCAGACGCTTCTGCCGCCGCGCGGACGATTCCACGGCCTGTACCGGAAGCAAGCGCATGCTGGCCCGCCAGGCGCATCACGAGACGTTCCGCGGCGGTGCAAGTGTCCGGCGCGAGACGAACGTCGGCTCGAACACCCGGCGGCGTGGCCTCAGCGGCTTGTCTGCCTGGAGCCGTTCCACGAGCAGTTCCGCGGCCGTGTTGGCCATCTCGACCATCGGCTGCCGCACGGTCGCAAGCCCGAACATCTCCCACTGGGCGAGCGGGATGTCATCGAAGCCGACGAGTGCGACATCTCCGGGGACGCCGACTCCCGCATGCGTCGTACCGTTGAGCGCGCCGATCGCGATCATGTCGTCGGCACAGAAGACAGCGGTCGGCGGGTCGGGCGTGCCGAGCAGTTCGAGGATCCCGTCGTAACCGGTCTCGTACGTGTACTCGCCGTAACGGACGAGGCTCTCGTCGAGCGCGATTCCGGCAGCGGTGAGGGCCGCGCGGAAGCCACGTTCACGGTCACGGCCCGTGCTCGTATTGGCCGGCCCGAAGATGGCGCCGATACGGCGGTGGCCGAGCCGTACCAGCTCACCACCGATGAGCGAGCCGCCGAGAGCGTTGTCGGCGATCACGCAGTCGGCCGCGACGTCGTCGGCGTAGCGGTTCAGGAATACGAATGGAAGGTCGCGCTGAGCGAGCTCGTACGGCAGGTCGGAATCCACCGTCACCGCAGCGAGCACGACTCCGTCGAGCGAGCGACAGATCAGCCGTTGCAGCACTTGCGCCTCGGCCGCGTCCGTGAGCAGGACCATCCGGTAACCGTGCCGTTCGAGCGCCTCGTGCAGCGGGGCAACGATAGAGTGGTAAAAGGGACTCGTCAGATCCCCGACGACCATGCCGAGCGTTCGAGTCGAGCGCGTCGACAGGCTCCGTCCCAGTTCGCTCGGGATGTAGCGGAGCTCAGCGGCCGCGGCGCGGACGCGCTCAGCCGTCGCGGGCGCCACACGTGGGTCGCCGCGCAGCGCTCGCGACACCGTCGGCTGCGATACGCCTGCCGCTCGTGCGACATCGTGGCTGGTGACTGCCAAGAGTGCGCCTCCATTCTTACTCTCACGCCGCAAATCCTAGGCTGATCATGGCAGTCGCCTCGGCTGTCGCAGCTGTTGGTGATGGTCTTCAGGTGCATGCCGACCTCGAGGCCACCAGTAGCGAGTGGCGTCGGCGACGGGGAGGACGTTCGCCTCAATCCCCGCTCGACCAGGTGCAGTTGACCCCGTGATCGACATCGTCCACAGCCGCGCGCGAGTTGGCCCGTGCTCGGCCTGCCGGAGTATAGCTTTCACCGGAAGCGGGTCGTCGCGGACGGTGAAGATCTCGGCCATTCCTTTCGGCCGGGCCGTCCCGGCCCCACCGAAGAGCCGACGCTTCGGCTCGGCGACGTAGCCGTCCCCCCGGCCGGCAGTAGAGTCGCGCGGGATCGTCTTGGCGACGTACGCCGTCACCGCGATCACCTACACGCTTCCGAGCGGGAAGACCTCATCTGGGCCGCCGATCTACATCGTGGCGCATGCGACCGCACCAGCAAGCGGAATCGCGAGACCGACGGACGCCCTCGCACTCTGCGATCTACACGGCGATCCCGCCATGTATGCGGAGATGGGCAACCCGTAGCGGCCACCGTGGACGCATGATGCCATGTCGGCGACCGCAGGCTCCGGCGGACGAGCGTCTCCGCGACCGCTCTCGACCTCGTAAATGACGGCGGGCGGCACCGGCGCGAACGCTTGCTCTTGACAGGAGGACATGACGCCGACTCGCGTGCTCCCGCCTGCCGGAACCGGGAGGCGCATCAGCTCCAGCCATGGAGCCGCGACGGGCGCTCGTGCACACCAGCGACGACTCGCGTGCCCCCCACCTGCACCTCGCGCTCCGCCATCAAACCAGGAGGCGGCTCGCTTCACGACTTCTCTCACCATGTCTCCTACAGAGATCTTGACTACGTATGCTCACTATGCCACGCTCACCAACCTGGTTCAACGTTGGCTCAACCGAAGGGAAAGAGATGAAGCTCGGAGTATTCCTCCCCATCGGTAACGGCGGTTTCGCCATCACCACGACGCCTCCGAAGATCGAACCGTCATGGCAGCTCAATCGCGATATCGCGCAGCTCGCCGAGGAGATCGGCTTCGACTTCGCCATGTCGATGATCAAGCTCCACGGGTTCGGTGGCCCGAGCCGTTTCTGGGACTCGGCGCTGGATTCGTTCACGCTGATGGCAGGTCTTGCGGCGGCCACGAAGCGGATCAAGGTCGTGGCGACGGTGCCGATGCTCGCGATGCATCCGGCGATCACCGCTCGCCAGGCGATGACGGTCAACGAGATTTCCGGTGGTCGGTTCATGCTGAACCTCGTCACCGGTTGGCAGCGCGCGGAATACGCGCAGTACGGGCTTTGGCCCGGCGACAAGCACTACCACGACCGGTACGCCTATCTCAGGGAGTACACCCGCGTCATGCAGGACCTGTGGGCGACGGGCGAGTCGAACTTCAAGGGCAAGTACTTCCAGATGGAGGAGGCGCAGTGCCTCCCGACGCCGCCGGGAGGGCGCATCCCGCTGGTGTGTGCGGGGCGGTCGGAGGAAGGACTGCGATTCACCGCGGAGATGGCTGACTGGTCGTTCATCAGCGGAGATTCCGAACAGTTCCTGGACGCCAAGCGGGCCCTCGACAAGGCGACGGCAGCGACAGGCCGGAAGGTGGAGACACTGCCGAACGTCCATCTCATCATGGGCGCGACGGACGCGGAGGCCCAGGAGCGCTACCAGGCAATCGTCGACGGCGCGGACACCGAGGCGATCGACCGGATGCGCCACCAGATGGGCATGAATGTGAAGTCCGGAGGCACCGCGGGCACCGCCGAGGCCGCGCTGAAGATCTCGCTGTTCATCGGCACAGTCCCGGTGATCGGGTCTTACGAGACGGTGGCGCGCAAGCTGCGCGACCTCCATGAGCAGGGTCTCGACGGCTTCATGTTCAACTTCTCGGACAACCTCCGCGACATGCGCGACTTCGCGGAGCACGTGATGCCGCGTCTGGGCATTGAGGCGGCCACCCGTGTCTGAGCAGCGAACCGAACGATTCCTTGTGACGGGTGCCTACGGCTGCATCGGAGCATGGGTGGTCCGTCAGCTCCTCGACGAAGGCGCTCCTGTCGTGGCGCTCGATATGAGCGACAACGCCCACCGTCTGCGGCTGCTACTCACTGACGACGAGTTCGACGCGCTTCCCCACAGCCGGACGGACATCACAGATCTGGCCGCGTTCGAGCGTGCGCTGGACGAGCACGAGATTACCAACGTGATCCACCTGGCGGCGCTGCAGGTTCCTTTCTGTCGTGAGGACCCGCCCCTGGGCGCTCGTGTCAACGTCGTCGGCACGGTGAACGTGCTGGAGGCTGCCCATCGGCGGCGCTCGCGGCTGGCCCCCGTCGTGTACGCGTCGTCCATCGCGGCGTACGAGGATGTCGACGCCGGCAGCGAACGGTCTCCCAGTCCCGACAGTGGGACGCCCAGTACGCTCTACGGTGTCTACAAGCGGGCCAACGAGGGCAGCGCGGCGGTCTACTGGCGCGACTGTGAACTCCCGACCGTGGGGCTGCGCCCCTCGACCGTCTACGGTCCAGGGCGTGACCAGGGCGTGACATCGACGCCGACACTGGCCATGCTCGCCGCCGCGGCCGGCGAGACGTACCACATCCCCTATGGCGGCCGCTTTCCGATCCAGTACGCCCCCGACGTGGCCCGCACGTTCATCGCTGCCTCCCGCAGTTCCGCCGGCGGGGCAGCGGTGCACAACATCTCCGGCAACGTCGTGAAGATGAGCGACATCGTCGACGCGATCGAGGCGGCGGTGCCCGAAGCAGCCGGCCGTATCACATACGCCCCTACGCCTCTGCCGTTTCCCGAGGAGGTCGACTCCAGCTCGCTGGTCGACGCGATCGGCCCCGCCCGGGATACCCCGCTCCACAAGGGGGTCGCCGAGACCATCGACCGCTTCCGCCGGCTCCTGGACGACGGGCTCATCTCGTTCACCAACGGGTAACCGGGCCGTGCGGTGCACGGAATCGGCGAGGCGCCATGATGAAGGAAGTCGTGCAGCCGGAGTGTCGTCGTTCTGTCGTGACGGCCGCCGGCAGCGTCTCCGCGGTTCCTGACGCACGGTGCCCAGCACCTGCTGGCCGGAACATGCGCTGACGTTCGCCGGCGAGTCCACGGACGTCCTCAACGGCATATGAGCGTCGGCAACCAGCGCCATGAGGCCGTCGTCGGGCACAAGCTCGGCGACGAGTCACGCCGACGCACCTTGTATCTAGGTGCATGCGTATGACGTGACGCGGCATGGTGTGTCAAGAGAGGAATGGAATGTGAAACCAGCACCGTTCGTCTACATCGCGCCCGACAGCCTAGGCGAGGCTCTTGAAGCGCTTGGTGAGTATGGGGCTGATGGAAAAGTCCTCGCGGGTGGGCAGAGTCTCGTCCCGATGATGAACATGCGTCTCGCCCGGCCGAGTACGTTGATCGACATCACCAGGATTCCGGGCCTCGCCGGGATCCGCCACAACGGACGCATTTCGATAGGCGCTACGACCCGGCAGAGGGAAGTGGGCGCGGACGCCGACATCGCAAAGGAGTTCCCGGTCATCCCGGCCGCGCTCCGTCACGTCGGGCACATAGCCAACCGAGGGCGCGGAACATTCGGGGGCAGCGTTGCGCACGCCGATCCCGCTGCGGAGATCCCGGCCGTGATGCTCGCTCTGGATGCGGAGATGGTCATCCATGGTCCTGACGGGGAGCGCGTCATCACTGCGGATGACTTCTTCCTCACCTACTACACGACCGACCTCGGCTTCGATGAGGTGTTGACAGAGGTCCGACTGCCTCACCGGGCGCCTACGACATGGGGCTTTCGGGAGGTCGCGCGCCGCCACGGCGACTTCGCCCTGACCGGTGCGGTGGTCACCGCCACGACGGATGCCGACGATGTCGTGCAGTCGGCGCGCGTGGTGCTCTTCGGTGTGACGGACCGGCCGGTGCGTGGCGTCAGTGCTGAAAAAGCCCTCGTAGGGCGGCGCCTGGGAGACGCGGGACTGGCGGAGGAAGCCGGCCATCTCGCGGCCCAGGGCATCGATTTCACCTCGGATATCCATGTCCCTGGCACGTATCGCCGGGACACGAGTATCGCGCTCGTCCAGCGCACGATCCAGGACGCCGCGCGTACGGTTGGGAGCTGATATGTCAGTTGAGAAGCGGCAAGGCCCGACCATGGTGGAAATGAGGGTCAACGGCGCGCTCCATGCGGCGATCGCCGAGCCGCGCATGTTGCTGAGCGACTTCCTTCGTCACGCACTCGGCCTGACGGGTACACACGTCGGTTGCGAACAGGGTGTTTGCGGTGCCTGTACCGTGCTCGTCGACGGCACACCGGTCCGATCCTGCCTGACCTTCGCCGTGCAAGCCGCCGGCGCTGAGGTCAAGACCGTCGAGGGACTCGCGGTCGGCGGCCGGATGGCGGCGGTGCAAGAGGCGTTCCGGTCGGAACACGGGCTGCAGTGCGGATTTTGCACTCCGGGTTTCCTGATCAGCGCCGATGCGTTCCTCGATGAGAATCCGGATCCGACCGATGAGGAAATCCGCGAGAGCATGTCGGGCAATGTGTGCCGGTGCACCGGCTATCAGGGCATCATCGCCGCTGTGCGGAGGGCCGCCGAACTGCGCGGGAGGGTGGAACATGGTGCGTGAGGCCGCGGCTGTGCCGCAGCACCGCTATGTGGGTCAGGCCATCAAGCGAGTGGAGGACCCGCGGCTGCTCAGGGGGCAGGCGGAGTTCATCGACGATCTGGAGCTTCCCGGCATGGTGCATGCTGCGTTCGTGCGCAGCCCCCACCCCCACGCGCGGATCGTGTCGATCGACACTTCCGCGGCTCGTGCGCTGGACGGTGTCGTGGCCGTCTTCACCGGGCAGGATTTCATCGACCTTAAGCCGCTGGTGGCGGATGGCCTGGCCATCGAGGAACTGCTGGCTCCGCCGCGTCACCCGTTGCCGACCGACAAGGTCAGGTTCGTCGGGGAGGCAGTGGCGGTGGTGGTGGCGGTCAGCCCGTATGTGGCCGAGGACGGGCGAGACCTGGTCGAAGTGACCTGGGAGCCGTTGCCGGCAGTGCTGGATCCCCACCAGTCGCTGACGCCGGACGCGCCGCTGCTGCATGAGGAACTCGGAACGAACAACTGCGCGCACATCGAGGGTTCGGCGGGCGATCCCGACCGGGCGTTCGCCGAGGCCGACCATGTCTTCACCAAACGGCTGCGGCACGGGCGCTCGACCGGCGCGCCGATCGGACTGCGCGGCGTGGTCGCCCGGTACAACGAGCAGGGTGGCGGGCGCTTCACCGTCTATTCCTCCTCCCAGATGCCGCACGTGCTACGCAATGTGGTCGCGGACTCGCTCGGCGTCTCCGAGGGGCGCGTCACGATACGTACGCCCGATGTCGGCGGCGCTTTCGGTCTGACCTGCACCGTCTTCCCCGAGGACATCGTGATCCCAGCTCTGGCGCGGCAGCTGGGCCAGCCGGTCAAGTGGGTGGAGGACCGCTGGGAGAACCTGGCCACCTCGGTGCATTCCAAGGGAATGGACTGCACGATAGAGATCGCGGTCGATTCCGACGGCACGTTCAAGGGCTTCCGCGGCCATTTCATCACGGACACCGGTGCGTACTCGTCCCTGCCGCCGACGCCGCTGACCGACTCCATGACCGCTGCGACGATGCTGCCCAGCGTCTACACGGTCGAGGATGTGGCGTACAAGGTCGACAACCCGTTCACCAACAAGTGCCAGATCGGGTCGATCCGCGGCGTGGGTTGGGAGCCGGGACAGTTGCTGCGGGAAACGGCGATCGATGAAGTCGCCCACGGCCTGGGCCTTGACCCGGTCGAGCTGCGGCTGAAGAACATGATTGGGCCCGAGCCCCGGCGGGCGGCGTTCGGCCAGACCTACGACGGCGGCAGCTACAAGGAGTCGCTGGAACTGGCCCGCGACGAGATCGGTTACAAGGCGTTCCGCGAACGCCAGGCGGCGCTGCGCGCCGAGGGGCGCTATGTCGGCATCGGCTTCAGCCCGTTCATCGAGCCCACCGGCTGGGGCACCCGGACCGGACACAGCAACCGGCGGCCGGAGAACTCTTTCGACTCCGCGACTGTGACGATGGAACCGGACGGTTCGGTCACCGTCAGCACCGGACTGCACTCCCACGGCCAGGGCCACGAGACCACGTTCGCGCAGGTCGCCGCCGACGAGCTCGGGGTGCCGCTCGAAATGGTCCGCGTGCACTATGGCGACACCGACAGCGCCCCCTTCGGGATGGGCACCTTCGCGAGCAGGAGTGCGGTGATCGGCACAGGATCGATCACTCGTGCCGCCGGTGTCGTGCGCGAAAGGCTGCTGGGGCTGGCCGGCGAGATGATGGAGGCCAGTCCGGAGGACATCGAGCTGCGTGACGGCAAAGCGATGGTCAAAGGCGCTCCCGGACAGGCGGTGGGGATCGACGACGTTGCCCGGTTCGGCTATTTCGGCGGCTTCTCCCGCACCGAAGAGGTGCAGCAGAGTGGGCTGACGGCGACGGCCGGCTACGACCCGGGCGAGACCTACGCCAACGGCTGTGCGGCGGCGATCGTCGAGGTTGACGTGGCCACGGGCGAAATCACGCTCGAGCGTATCGTGGCGGTCGAGGACTGTGGCGTTGTGCTGAACCCGCTGATCGTCAAGGGACAGGTGGCCGGAGCGGTTGCCATGGGCATCGGCATTGCCTTGCTGGAGGACCTGGTCTACGAGGACGACGGCGAGTTCGTCTCCGGAAGCCTGTTGCACTACCTCTACCCGACAACGGGCGAGGTGCCGGCGCTGACGCTGCACAACATCCAGACGCCCTCAGCGGCGAGCGTGAACGGTGTCAAAGGTGTCGGCGAAGCGGGCACGATCTCAACGCCTGCGGCGATCGTCAACGCCATCACGGACGCCCTCAGCCCGTTCCGTGTGAGTATCGAGCGCGTGCCCGTCACACCGATGTACCTCCTTGACCTACTCAGAGCCGAACCCGCAGGTAGTGGCGGATCCGACGCCGGGTGACCGGTGCTGGGTCCAGTGAGGGTCATGGCCGTGGTGACAGATGAGGCCAGGTGCGGGCAGGCCGAACCCGGTATCCGTGCCGGGTGGACGGCTTTCCACGGCGGGTCGCAACTGATCACCTGCGGCCGGGCGGCGACATAGCGGCCGAGCAGTGGGCCGAACTCCACGGTGCGTTGATCAGGTGCGCGTATGCGTAGGCGGAGTAGAGTCCGCCGCTCAGGGCGCGAGCGAGTTGGTCTTCGCCTACGGTGTGGCAGCGTCGCGAGCGCGGGTCGGAGCGCAGGGACACACCTCGTTCGTCCACACCGATGCGCCAACGGCCGTGGACACGAGGGCACGTCTCGACGAACGCCCTTGTGCACAAGGCTCCTGTCCGGCTCCGGTGCGGTGACAACCGGCGGCCTGGCCCGGAGATGGCCTGGTCGGCCTCCTGGTGGCCGGGTCGGACAGAAGGCTGTAATCGGTATACATCCGCCTCGCCGCAAGACACCGGGTCTACTGACGTTGTCACCGTGATGTCGTCAACGTGAGCCCTGTTTCAGCAAGGCATCCGTCGATGAGGTTGCTGTGGTACTGGATCTGGCGGAGACC
>NZ_JBSFIH010000071.1:0-37651 GCF_053597455.1 Streptomyces sp. NPDC001393 | reverse complement strand
GGCGGATCTTCCGCAGAGCGCGTTGCAGCCCCAACCTCATGGCCGTCATCGCCAAAGCCATCCTCACTCTGGAGAGGCAACGCTGAAAGGGCTCATTGTGCCCGACTGCTGTCGCTCACCTGATCGTCGTGGAGCTTGGACGGGCTGACGGGGCTACGGTTCTTCAGGATGCCGACCCGGCCGCACCGTCCGCCGCCGATCGGGCGGTTTCCGCTTCGGGCGCGGTGCGCGGGCCGGGCACCGTCGCGGCCCGGGCCGCCAGGTCCAGTTCCAGGCGGCTGTTCAAGTCCAGCTCGAACCGGCCGTAGGGGTTGATGTGGGTCCAGAACAGCGGGGACAGGGCCCGCCGGTCGGCGTCGGTGAGACGTTCGGCCCACTCGGGTTCGGCGAGGATCTGCTGAAGCAGCAGGGTGTTGACGTGTTCTCTGAACTGGCTCCGTGTCGCGACATGACCACGGTGGTAAGAACGGCTCAGGCCACTTGGGGTAGGGAGCGTGGACGTGGCTTCAGACGCTGTGTTCGGGTTCGTTGGTGTCGCGCTCGGCTCTCTCACGACATCGGTGCTCACGATCTACAAGGAACGGATTACTGGGAGTCGCGAGGCTGCCGCTCGTGATCAGCAGTTCGAGCGTGATCGGCAGGCAGCCCGTGATGCTTTCCAGCGAGAAAGCATTCTGGCTCTGCAGACTGCGGTCACTGATTTGATCAAGGCAGTCTATGACGAGATGGATAGATTGCTCGCTGAGCTCCAGGAGACGGGCGAATGGACCGCTCGGGTCTGGGAAACTCCGACAGCGGCAGGCTGGTCAGCAGCCGTACTGAGTCTAGAGATGGCACGAGCCCGGGTCTTCGACGATGAAATTCGAGCGCTTGCTACGGAACTGCGAACCGTTGCGGGCGAGTCGGTGTGGGCGAAGGACGTGGAGGAGTGTAAGCAGGCCAGTAGGCAGTTTGAGCCGCTGCAGATCCAGTTCCATGAAGCAGTGGCCCGGGTGCTCCCGACTCTGTATTGAGCCCGAGCTGCGACGGGCCGGGGCAATATTCATCTTGTCCTGCTTCTGGCGGCGGGAAGACCGAGGTCGACAGTGGTGCCGTTTGCGGTTCGACGGTCAATCTGGGTGAGCTTGTCCTCCGCGCCGGCCAGGCTGACGCGAAGTCCTTCGACCTCGCCGATCCAGCCTTCCTTCTCGGCTTCGGCGATGCGGTCGAGCAGGTTGTCGCGGATGGCCACGATGCGGTGGCGTTGGCCGGGGTCGGGCCGCAGTAGGTTGCATCGCAAACAGCTGTGCTCGTGGACGCAGCTGGTTCCGTAGGCCCGACCGCAGTCGCCCAGGGCGACGCGGCGGCGTTCGAAGTGGCCGAGGAACTCCTCCCATTCCGCCTCCGTCGGGGTCCGGTATTCCTCGCTGGGACGGGTGGGGGTCTGTACGGTCACTGGACAGACCCGTCCGGGGCGTCGGCGGTGCGGGTGTCATCTGCCCCGGCGCCCGCCGTGGCGGCTTGCGCCGCCGCGCGTCGCGTCAGCTCGTCGCGCATCGCTTCGGCTCCGGCCGTGTCGGTGGCGCAGCTCAGGGCCCGAGTGCCGTTGTGCCACAGTTCGACGTCGACGGTGCGCGCGTGGGACAGGGTCGCCACCAGAACGCTGCGTGCGAGGGCGGCGCGGACCAGGTCCGCTGCCGACGGGACGTCGACCTGTGGTGCGACCACGTCGAGGGAGAGGTCGTGGAATCGGCTGGGGGCCGAGCGCAGGACGTTCATCATGCCGCGGTTGTCGAGTCTGCCGCCGGCCCGCAGGAGCGGCGCCGTGGCCGGGGTGGCGTCCACGACGGCGTGGAGTTCGGCGCAGACCGCGGCCAGGAGGATCTCCTGGGAGTTGGGTCCCTTGTCGATGCCGAGCATCTGCTTGGCCTGATCGACGGTGTGCGCACGGGTGCCGGGGACCGTGGTGCGGCGGGTGCCTTCGACGGAGGTCGCGGTGGTGTACGTCGCCTCGGACCCGTACTCCCAGACCACCATGGCCTCCACCGTCGTGGTACCGGCGACGGTGGAGGCCGGACCGGCTGGGTCGGCCGGGGCGTACGGATCGGCCAGTGGCCTGCCATCGATGCTCACGCGGTCGAAGAGGCAGGCATCGGTGAAGGCCCGGTGGTTGGGGCTGAACGCGGTGACGAGCCGGATGACGGACTCGACGGTGTCGGTCGGTGCGTCGCACTCCACGTCGCAGCGCCAGCGGATGTTCTCGAGGGGCCGCCCCGCCGCCGGGCGGCCCGAGCCGTCGAGCTGCAGCTCGGCCCGCGCGGTCACCTGCAGGGAGCCGATCGTCACGCCGCGCGCGGTGAGGCCGTTGACCTGGGTGATCAGCGCGCAGGCGGCGAGCGCGGCGATCGCCGACTCATACGGTGAGGGATGGGATCCGACCGGTCCGGGTGCCCCGGAGAGCCGGTGTGTGAGGGTGAACGGCCGGGCTGCGCGGAGCGTGCCGATGCGGGCGGTTCGGGTGGCGGCTGTCACGGTGCCGTCGGCAGCGGGTGCTGCCGGGCACGCCACGCTGAAGTCGGCGACCGCCTCCGCGGGCAGCTCGCGCATCTCGTGGACCATCTCCGAGACCCCTGTGACGTTCAGGCCGTTGCGCATGGGAGTTCTCCTGTCCTTGGCTCGGGGTCAGAGTGCGAGAAGGGCCTGGTCGAGGTCTGCGATGAGATCGTCCGCCTCCTCTATGCCCAGGGACAGACGCACGAGTCCGGGCTCGATGCCCACCTCGCGCCGCTGTCTTTCCGTCAGGAAGCTGTGGGACGTGTTGAACGGCAGACTGACGAGTGACTCCACGCCGCCGAGGCTGGTGGCGACCCGGGGGATGCGCAGCAGGCCGAGGAACTTTAGCGCCGCATCGTCGCCGCCCGTCAGTTCGAACGACACCATGCCGCCCCAGCCGTCGGGGCACAGCCTAGCCAGCCAGGGATACGGGTACTCCGGGCGCGTGGGGTGATGGACCCGGCGGACGGACGGGTGACCGGCGAGGAAGGTCGCGACGGCGACGGCGTTCTCGTGGTGGCGCGTCATCCGCAGGGGCAGTGTCTTCAGACCCCGCTCCAGCAGGAAGCAGATCAGGGCGTCGAGGGTCCCGCCGAACTTCAGCGACTGGGCCCAGATCCGGTCGATGTACTTGCGTGAGCCGGAGGCCACACCGGCCGTGATGTCGCTGTGGCCGTTGAGGTATTTCGTCGCGCTGTGGATCACGATGTGCGCGCCGTGCTCCAGCGGCCGGAGGAAGACGGGCGAGAGGAAGGTGTTGTCCACGACCAGCAGCAGGTTTCGCTCCGCGGCGAGACGTGCCAGGTCCGCCAGCGGGGCCGCCTTCAGGAGCGGATTGGTCAGGCTCTCGAAGAAGAGCACCTGTGTCTCGTCGCGGATCGCGGCCCGGACCGTGTCCATTTCCGTGGGATCGACGAAGCTCACGTCGCGGCCGAGCTGGTGCATGTCCTCGCGCAGCAGGTTGAACGTCCCGCCGTACACATCGCGCGAGCTGACGATGTGGCCGCCCCAGTTGGTGAGGGCCAGCAGTGTCGTGGTGATGGCGGCCATCCCCGACGAGAAGACCATGGCGCTCTCGGCACCCTCCAGCGAGGCCACCTTCTCCTGGACGGCCCACTGGTTGGGGCTTCCGTATCGTCCGTAGATCGGCACGTCGCGGATGTCGCCCTGTTCGAAGGCCTGGTACGTGTCCTCGCTGAAGGCGAAGGTGCTGCTCTGGAACACGGGGGTCCCGACGGCTCCGGTCACCGGGTCCTCGTACGTTCCCGCGTGCACGCTGCGCGTGGCCGGGCCGGTGCCGTCCATGACGCGTTGTTCGGCCAGGCGCGGGCCGGGCACCCGGCCCCGCCTGAGGCTGTTCAGCCAGGGGCGGTCCTGTCCGGCACCCGGAGTGCTCCCCTGAGATCTCGTCATTGTGCACTTCCTTCCTTCATGTCTCGTCGAGGCCCGCGGCGCCCTCGGCGGGGGGCTCGTAGGAGCGCACTTCCTGGACGGCCAACGGCAGCAGACCGACGAGCAGTTGTGCTGTCCCGGTGGCGAGCAGGGCGGTGCGCGCTCCCGTGGATGTGGCCAGCGGACCGGCGAGCGCGAGACCGACCGGTTGGGCGGCGTACGAGCCGAACCACTCGTACGCGCTGACTCGGGAGAGCCGGTCGGCCGGGATCTCGCGCTGGAGCACGGTCTCCCACAGGGGGTTGAACAGCATGAACCCGGTGCCACCGGCGACGGCTGCCGCCATGACGGGCAGCAGGGAGCCGGTCAGGGACAGGGCGAGCGGTGGCGCGGCCAGGAACGTGACCACGAGTGTCGCGGCCCGCAGAGGTCGCCGGGGCCGCAGCCAGATGCCGGCCGCGCCGCCCAGCACCGCACCGCAGCCGAACGACGCGAGGACCACGCCCCAGGCACCACGCCCGCCGAGTTCGCGCTCGCTGAGCACGGGGCCGAGCACCGTGAACACGGAGTACAGCATGTTGGCGGCAGAGGCCATGAGGATGAGCGACCAGACCCAGGAACGTGCGCGCACCTCGTGCCAGCCGACGCGCAGGGCATCGACCATGCGCCACGGCTCGGCCGCTGCGCTCTGCGGCGGGAGCCGCAGCTGTCCGAGACAGACCGCGCTCGCCGCGAAGGTCGCGGCGTCCGCGGCGAGCGCCCACCCCGCCCCGAAGGGCAGGACGAGCAGGGTGGACAGCAGCGGCCCGGCGATCATCACCGCCGACTGGGAGGTGGCGCGCAGGGAGTTTGCCGTCTGGCGGTGTGCCGGCTCGACCAGGGACTGCAGCAGACCGGAGACGGCGGGGGTGAACACCGCACTCGCCGACCCGCCGAGGAACTGCAGGGCCGCGATGGACCAGACGGACGCGCCGCCACCGATCACCAGCAGCGCGGTAGCCCCCTGGGTGACGAAGCGGACCACGTCCGCGCCGAGCATCAGCCGGTGGCGCGCGAAGCGGTCCGCGATGCCGCCGCCCAGCAGCGTGAAGAGGACCAGCGGAACGGTCCGGGCGCTGAGCACGACCCCGATGTCGCCGGGTGAGCCCCGCAGGTCGAGGGCCGCGAAGGCGAGCGCGGGAGCTGCCACGAAATCGCCCAGCGCCGACGTCAGCTGGGCGAGGAAGAAGAGCCGGAACGAGCGGTCACGCAGGACGTGCAGGCGCGCGGGCAGGGAGCGCCATGGGACGTCTGAGAGGCGCATCGGCATGCGGTCACGAACCTGCCGCAGGCCGGCGCCGACCGGGCGGTGTGTCCTGCGCGTTGAGCGTCTCCCATGTGCCGAGGGGCCGACCGCCGAGAGCGTCGTAGACGGTGATCCTTTCCAGATGGGGCAGGAGCGCGCACACGTGCGGTGGTACGACACGGGTGCCCGGGGCTGTTTCGGGGCCCACCGGGTGGGAGTCGGCCCGGCTCTGCCAGGGGTAGGGGTATCCGCTCAGGGCGGCGTCGGCCGTGGCGGGGTCGTCGAAAGCCACGTGCAGGGCGATGTCCTCGGGGGTACAGATGCCGAGCGCGGCGAGGCCGGCGTCCTGCAGGGCATAGGCTCCTGCGCAGACCTCCGTCACACCCGGCACCTCCAGGGATCCCTCGGCGGTCGGGGTGCCGCCGACCGTGACCCCGGGGCAGGGCAGGCCCGCGCGCCGGATCTCGCCCGCGATCCGTATGGCGTAGCGGGCGGTGGCACGCCCGATGGAGACGCGGCGGCGGGCCTGCTCGGCGGTCAGGAGTCCTTGGTAGGCGGTGACGCCGTCGAACCGCAGGGCGGGCTCGGCCGCCACCGCCGCGGCCACGGCGAGGAGTTGGCCGTCCGGCACCGCGGTCACGTCCTCACCGGTGCCGAGTTGGAGCCTGACCCCGACCGTGGTCCCCGCCGCGGTGGCGGCGGCGCCCAGGCCGCGGACCGCTTCCTCGGTGGTGACGTGTGCTGACAGGCGGGCCCGGCCAGCGAGTTCGGCGATGAGCCGCCAGCGCCAGGGATCGGTCCAGGGGTGCGCGACCACGACATCCGTGATGCCCGCGGCGATGTACCGGCGTGCCTGGGCCAGTTGCGTCACCGCGATGCCCATTGCGCCCGCCGCCAGCTGGCGCTGCGCGATCTGAACGGTCCGGTGGCCTTTCACATGGCAGCGGACGCGCACACCCCGTTCGGCCACGCGCTGGTGGAAGCGGCCAATGTTGTTCTGCAGGCGGGTGAGGTCGAGATGAGCATGGATGCCGCCAGGGGATCGTTCGTCCGCCGTGTGTCCGGCGCTCATACGCTCCGCCCGTCCCATGCATCGCCGGCGAAGGAGAAGGCGGGCGGCGCTCCGTGCAGCATTGCCTCCTGGCGGGCGGCCTCGGCGGGGGCGGGCACGCCGACCGCGGTGACGCCGCACGGGATTTCATGCCGCCAGTCCAGGCCGAGCAGCTCTTCGACCGCTGTGTCCCGTATGGCGGCGGTGAAGACGACGCCGAGGCCCAGCGCCGTGCCGGTCAGGTACGCGGTCTGGCTGAAGTGGCCGAGTTCCATGTAGAGGGTGCGATAGGTGCGGCCCATCAGGTATTTCCAGGCGACGCGGTCCAGGGCCGATGTGTAGAGCAGCACCACGGAGGCATCCTGGACAAAGCTCTGCCCGCCGCACATGTCGACGAGCCGACCGGCGTCGAGCGGACCGGTGTCGAGTGCCTCAAGGGCGTGAGCGGTCGGGTGGTAGTGGTAGACACCCGCGGGGATGCCCGTCACGTTCCGGACCACCGGATACACCTCGAGGGACTGGCGTGCGCCGCCCGAGGGGCTGGCCCTGAGCAGGGAGGGGCGGAACTCCGGAGACTCCACGACATGCTGTACTCCGGCCAGCCAGTACAGCAGGGTGGCCAACTGGTCCGTGAGCACGGGCTGTTCGTGATCGAACCTCCGGGTGGTGCGGCGTCTGCGCAGCACGGAGTCCAGTCCCTGGGCGGCGAACCGCGCATTGTCAGCCGGCGGCAGCACCAGTCGTTCGGCGTTCGGATACTCCTTGATCTCGGCCGGCTGGGGGCGGTCCGCCCGGTTCTCCAGCAGCCAGGCGGTGTCCTCGGCCGCGGAGCGGAAGTCGTCGGTGCGGGTCGTGCGCGAAGCCAGGTGGAAGTACGTGGCCGCGGTGCCCCACTCGGACCAGGGCCCGAGAGACTCAGCGAACCGGTGCTCGGCCGTCCCCTCGGCGATCAGAATGCAGGCCTCGTGCAACTGGCGCACGAGCCGCGGGTCCGGAGTGACCCCCGGCTCCGCGGACTCGGCCACATCTTTCCAGTCGGCGAAGTGCAACAGTACTCGCTGGGCCTCAGGCCTCAGGGCCAGCTGGCGGTGCCGCAACGGATCGTCACAGATCAACTGTCCTCTTCGCCAGGTGAACACGCACAGTGGAGAGACGCGCAGGCGCATGAAGACGTCAGGCCGCCGGCGGTACCAGACAGGTCTGGGGGCGGTCGTATTCGTCGTCGAGCAGTTCCTCGAAAGCGGAGTTCCGCATTTCGCTTTCTGTGGTGTCGATCATGGTTCACGCTCCATTCTCTGACTGAGATTTCGGGGGCGGGCATGTCGTACACCGCAGTGCTCCACGTGTCGTATCCCGACCTTTAGGGGAGTGGACACACGAGCAAGGAGCGCTCTGCAGCAATGACAGTCTAGCCACTTATTTGCGGTCGCTGGATATGCTCACGGGATTTGGTTACTCCTTTACTTGCAGGGACTTGCGGGATGCTGCGGGCGTGTTTTGTGGATCTTGAGATTCATTGTCCGGTTTGCGGTCGTTGTAAAGGTGCCGTGAGGCGCCATGATCGGGTTCCGGCAAGTGTTTGACAGGCTTGAAACTTGCGTGTAAGGATTGGTGATCGTTCGGCCGAAGGTATTAAGGGGTATTTGGGCTGCCTGGTCGGCGGGCTCGAAGAAGCAACCGGAGGCGAGTGACCATCGCTGGTACGTTGCGCAAAAATCGACCATTCTTATTCTTCTGGATCAGCCAAGGCGTTTCGGTCGCCGGTGATTCGTTTTCGCTTGTCGCACTTCCTCTGCTGATCCTGCACAATACTGGTTCAGTGGTGCAGATGGGGCTGCTCACGGGCCTCACCTCCGTGGGTTCCATCGGCACCGGAGTTTTCGCAGGCGTCATTGTCGACCGAGTCGATCGGCGAAAGCTGATGATTGTCTGCGACATTGCGAGATCCCTGCTCTACGGGCTCATTCCGCTGCTGTGGATGATCTCCCCGCAGATGTGGCTGCTCTATCTCGTGGTCCCGCTCGGAGCCGTGTTCGGCATGGGATTCCAGATCACGTACGTCACGGCTGTCCCGAACCTGGTGGACAAGGAACAGATAACGGCAGCGAACGGCCGCCTCGAAGCGACGTACGCCGTGATGACGATCGCCGGTATGACCGGGGCCGGCCTTCTCTGCGCGGCCCTCGGGCCGGTGACCGCCGTCGCGATCGACGCCGCCAGTTTCGCCGCATCCGCCCTGGGGCTGAGCCTCATCAGATTCCGGCCACCGGAGGGTGAACACGCCCCCGCCCCTGCAGGGACGGTGTCCAGGAGGGAATTCACCGCGGGCGCGCGGTTCCTGTGGCAGACCCCGTTGCTGCGCGCCCTGACCGGGCTGCTCTCGCTGCAGACGTTCATCACCCTGGGCCTCACCGACATCTTCATCTTCTATCTGAAGCACGACCTGGAGGAGGGGGACAGCGTCGTCGGCTATGTCCTCGCGGCTGCCACGATCGGGTCCATGCTCGCCGGCGGGCTGGTCGCCGTCGTCCGCAGGACGCTCGGGTTCGGTGTCACGTGGATCGGCGCGTTCACGCTGTGCGGGCTGATCATCGCGGCCATCGGATTCACCAAGAACGTCTACGGCGTGGCCGCGCTCGCCGTCGGCTTCCTCTTCTTCACCGGTCTCGCCGGCATCTGCTCGATGTCGCTGCGCCAGGAGCTGACCCCCGACGCCCTGCTCGGGCGCGTCACTTCGGCGTTCTGGACCATCCACCAGGCCGTCGGTCCGCTCGGGGCCGCCCTCCTCACCGCGGCGGTCAACGCCTACTCGGTCGCCTCGGTCTGCCTGGTCTCCGGCATCGCGTGCGCGCTGATCGCGCTGTCCGGCATCTTCACCGCGGTGGGCCGGGCGGGCGCCGGGCGCCCCCTGCGGCCCACATCCCCGATCGAAGGAACGTGAGGCGACGTGAGTACCCCGGCCGACAGGACAATTCGGCGGACCGACGAAGTCCTCGCCACGCTGACCACGGAGCTGGAGGCACTGCTCACCGCGTCCGGCCCTCTGGACCCCGACACCACGCTGGTAGCCCTCGGCCTCGACTCCCTCGCCATGTTCGACGTGCTCCACCGCATCGAGGCGCGCTTCGGCGTCACGCTCTCTCTGCGTGAGGCGTTGGCCGGGGAGGGAACCCCGCGTTCCCTGGCCCGGGCCGTGGCCGCGGCACAGGAGCAGCGTGCCACGGCAAACGCCTCCCGGCAGCGGGAGCACAGCCCGGCGGCCGACGGCGAGCGGTATCCGCTGACCGAGGGCCAGCGGCAGACCTGGTTCCTCAGCCAGCTCGGCCACGACGTCTCCCGCTCCTTCAACGAGACCGTCGTGCTCGACCTCCGCGGCGAACTGCGGGTCCCCGAACTCATCGACGCCCTGCGGACCGTCGTGGACCGGCACGAGAGCCTGCACAGCGTCTTCGCCCCCGACGGCAGCCACCAGAGCATCCGCCGGCACGAGGTCGGGATCCTGCGTTCCGACATGCGTGAGGAACCCGCCGAGCGCCGGGCCGAACTGATCGACACGTTCATGCGAGCCGGGTCGCGACACGTCTTCGACCTGGCGCAGGGACCCTTGTACCGCATCGCCCTCGCGCGGGTCGACGAGGACCGGCACCTGCTCTCCCTCACGGGCCACGACCTCGTCGCGGACGGCGGTTCCTTCCAGATCCTGATCGACGAAATCGGCGCGCTGTACAGCGCGGCCTGCTCCGGGACGGACGCGCAAGCGCTGCCCGAACCCGCCCCCTACCGGCAGTTCGTCCGCACCCAGAGCGCCTATCGGGCCGGTTCGCGACGGCAGGCTGACGAGGCCTACTGGCTGGGCCGCTACCCCACCGGCATCCCCGCTCCAGAACTGCCCCTGGACCGCCCCGAGGGGGCCGGCGACCGGCGCACCGGTGCCGAGGTCGTCGTCACCGTGGAGGCCGCCCTGGTCGACCGGGCCGTAGCCCGGGGACGGGAGCAGGGCCACACCCCCTTCACCCTGTACTTCAGCGCCTATGCGGCTCTCCTGCACGAGATCACCGGACAGGAGGAGATCACCGTCGCTGTGCCCGTCCGGCTGCTGTCCGCGGAGGACGGGTCCCGTACGGTCGGCAACTGCGTGAGCGTCGTCCCGGTCACCACGGTGCTGCGCGCCGGCGACACCTTCCGGGACCTTTCGGACACGGCGTCCCGGTCACTGCTCGAGGCGTACGAGCACGCCCGCTACCCCCTCTCGGATCTGCTGCGGGCCCTCGAACCCGGCACCGGAAAGGGCCGCGGAACCGAGCTGCCCCTCTTCAACCTGGTGCCCGAACGCCGGGCCGCCCACTTCGCCGTCCTGGACGTGCGCATGGTTTCCGCGCCCCGCACCAGCGTCGCCGCCGACCTCGACGTCTCCCTGCGCCCGGACGGTGACGCGCTGCGGTGCACGTTCGCGTTCTGCGCGGAAACCCTCGACGAGGACACCGTGCGCGGCCTGGCGGACCGGTTCCGTGAGCTGCTGGCCCGGCTCGCCGATGCACCCGACCGCCCCATCCGCCCCCACCTCCTGCCGGAACTCCTCGCACGGCACGTACGGCAACGGCCGGATCAGGCCGCCGTGATCTGCGGCACCGACCGGATCGGCTACCGCGACCTCGACGAGCGGGCGGAGCGGCTCGCGCACGGACTGCGTGCGGCCGGCGTCGGCGCCGAGTCCCGGGTGGCCATCTGCCTCGACCGCTCCATCGACCTCGTCGCGACCGTCCTCGCCGTGTGGAAGGCGGGCGGCGCCTACGTCCCGTTGAACGCCGACGACCCCGCGACGAGACACCGGCAGATCCTCGACGACGCCTCGCCCGTCGCCCTGGTCACCGGCGCCTCCCTGCGGGAACGATTCGCCGGTGCGGGCCTGCCGGTCCTGACGGCCGACGAGTTGGCGGCCCGGGGACAGCCAGCCCCGGCCACCGCGGACGTCATCCACCCGGCGTCGCTCGCATACGTCATCTACACCTCGGGTTCCACGGGCCGCCCGAAGGGTGCCATGGGCACCCACGGCGGCCTCGCGAGCACCTACCGCGCCTGGCAGGAGACCTTCGGCATCGCACCGGGTCTGGCCCAGCTGCAGATGGCGAACTTCAGCTTCGACGGCTTCCTCGGCGAGACCATCCGGGCGCTGGGCTCGGGCGGGACCCTCGTCATCTGCCCGCGCGAGGTGATGCTGGATCCGGCGCGGCTGCTCGCCCTGATCGACGAACACCAGGTGCGGATCGCGGACTTCGTGCCGCCGGTACTGCGCCGCCTGGCCGCCCACGCCGACGGGCACGCCGAGACCCCGCTGCGCGGGCTCGACCTGCTCATCGTCGGCTCCGACCTCGTGCACACCGAGGAGATGAAGTCCGTGCGGGGCCTGCTCGGCCCGCAGGGCGACGTCGTCAACTGCTACGGCGTGACGGAGTGCACCATCGACGCCACCGTCGCGGTGTACGCGGACGGCGACGAGAAGCACGGCAACGCCCTGATCGGCCGCGCGCTGCCGGGAGTCGAGGCCTGGGTCCTGGACGAGGACCTGCGGCCGGTACCTCCCGGCGAGACCGGCATCCTCCATCTCGGCGGAGACGCGCTCAGCCGCGGCTACCTGGCCGACCCCGCCAAGACGGCCGCAGCCTTCCTGCCGCACCCCTTCGCCGGGCAGCCGGGCCGGCGGATCTACCGCACCGGGGACCTCGTGCGCGAACGTGCCACTCCGTCGGGTCCACAGCTGGAGTACGTCGGCCGGGCGGACGAGCAGGTGAAGGTGCGCGGCTATCGCATCGAACTCGGCGAGATCGAGGCGGCGCTGCGGTCTCTTGCGGGCGTGGCCGACGCGGTGGCCGTCGCCTCCGGCCCGACCGAGGCGCGCAAGATCGACGCCTATGCCGTCCCCGTGGAAGGCGGCCCGGACACGGCCGACACCAGCGGCTGGTACGAGGGGCTGCGCGCCGTCCTGCCGCACTACATGCTGCCCGACCGCATTGTCGTGGTCGCGCAGTTGCAAACCACGAGCAACGGCAAGGTCGACCGCGCCTCGCTCACCCCCGCGGCCGGCCGGGTCGTGGCGCGGCCGGTGCACGGCGCGCACGGCTCCCGCCAGGAGGACCGGGAGCGCACGGACACCCAGCGCCGCCTGTGCGAGATCTGGGCCGAGGCCCTGCAACTCGACGACGTCGCGGTGAGCGCCGACTTCTTCGACGTGGGCGGCGACTCCCTGCTCACGATGCGGGTGATCGGCGAGATCAAGGCCATCTGGGGCGCCGAGATCACCGTGAAGCAGTTCTACGACAACCCCACTGTGGCACGGCTCGCGGCCGCGATCGACGCGGCGATGGGCGCCGCCGGGACGGAACCTGCCGAGCACCGGCCGCTGCCGCCCATCCAGCGGATCGAACGACGCGCGGTCCGGATTC
The DNA here is from genome assembly GCF_053597455.1 of Streptomyces sp. NPDC001393. Classification (NCBI taxonomy): domain Bacteria; kingdom Bacillati; phylum Actinomycetota; class Actinomycetes; order Kitasatosporales; family Streptomycetaceae; genus Streptomyces; species Streptomyces sp. NPDC001393. Next base: position 24,951 of record NZ_JBSFIH010000071.1, on the reverse strand, counting down.
CCGACTGACCCGCGACCGCCCGCTCACGAACGCGCCACCGGCGCACCGGACCACCTCAGACACCAGCAGGAGGAGCCTCGCCATGATCAGCAGCGAGCCCGAGACATACCGCGTAGTGGTCAACCTTGAAGAGCAGTACTCCATCTGGCCGTCCGGCCGTGACCTCCCCGAGGGCTGGACCGAGGTGGGTGTGCAGGGCAGCAAGGACGACTGCCTCGACCACATCGAGCGCGTCTGGACCGACCTGCGCCCGCTGAGTCTGCGGCGCGCCCTGGCGAGTGATGCCTGACATGGGCGTCCCACCACAGGCCACGGACCTGCACGCCACTGCCGTTTCCCTGCCCGCGCAGGACCTGGTCGGACTGCTGGTCCGGCATGCCGGGACCATCCCGGACCACACGGCCCTGGTCCATCTCGGGCCCGACGGCACGGAGGAGGCCAGGCTCACCTACCGGCAGCTGCACGACGAGGCGTGCGACCTGGCGGTCCGGCTCGGCGGGATCGCCGCACCAGGGGAGCGGGCGCTGCTGGCGTACCCGGACTCGCGCCACTTCGTACCGGCCCTGTTCGGCTGTCTGTACGCCGGACTCATTCCGGTCCCGGTTCCCACCGGTGCCGCCTCCGGCAGCCGGGCGTCGGCCAGAACCGCTGCCGTGATCGAGGACTGTGCGCCCGCGGTGCTGCTCACCGTGGGATCCGAGGAGCCCGGCCCCGGCGGGAACCTGCGCGTGCTGGACACCGCGGAGCGGATCGGCGCCCCGGTCGGCCAGTGGCGGAAGCACAGCCCCTCTCCGGATGCCGTCGCCCTCCTGCAGTACACCTCGGGATCGACGTCCACGCCGCGCGGTGTGCGGCTCACCCACCGCAACGTCATCAGCAACCTGACCGACATCGTCCGAGCGCAGCGGGTCGACGAACTTCCTGCGCCGGCCGACTTCGTCGCCGTGAGCTGGCTGCCGCACTTCCACGACATGGGGCTCGCCCAGATCCTGGGGCCCCTGTCGGTCGGGGGCAGCTCCGTGCAGATGTCCCCCGCCGCCTTCCTGCGCAGGCCTGCCGTGTGGCTGCGGGCCATCACCCGGTACCGTGCACACTCCGCGTCGGCCCCGAACTTCGGGTACGACCGGTGCGTCGAGCGCGTCACCGAGGCGGAGAAGGCCGAACTGGACCTCACCCACTGGCGGGTGGTCCTCAACGGCGCGGAGCCCGTCCGCCCGAGCACGCTCGCCCGCTTCCGCGACGCCTTCGAGCCGTGCGGCCTGGCGCCCTCCGCCCTGAGCCCCTCCTACGGCCTGGCCGAGTCGACGGTGTACGTCAGCGGCTTCCGTGAGCCCTGGGACCCGTTGACCCTCACGGTCTCCGCCCGGGCCGCCGACGAGGAGCGGCGCGTGGTGACCGACCCCGACCCGTCCGACGCACGCGTCTACGTGGGCTGTGGCCGCTGGTCGCAGAACACCCGCCTGGTCGTCGTCGACCCGGCCACCGGTGCCGAGTGCGCCGCTGACGGCATCGGCGAGATATGGATCCGCGGCGGGAGCGTCTCCGGCGGCTACTGGCGCGAGAGCGAGGGGAGCGCGGACAAGTTCCAGGCGGCCCTGGCCGGCGACGCGTCGGGCGAGACCTTCCTGCGCACCGGCGACCTCGGGTTCGTCCATGAAGGGCAGCTGTTCGTCATCGGCAGGCGCGACAGCGTCATGGTGGTGAACGGCCGCAACCACCACGCCGAGGACATCGAGCGGACGGTCACCGCGAGCCATCCGGCCGTCGGCGACGGCGCGACGGCCGCGTTCCTGGCCGAGACGCAAGAGGCCGGACCGGTCGTGGTCGTGGTGGCCGAACTGCGGCGCGAGGTGCTGGCCGCGTGGTCCTCGACCCAGGGCGGGGAGGGTGCCGCGGGCGGTCGCGGGCGGGCCGGCGACCCGTCCGTGGTGCGGGCCGAGGTGACCGCCGCCGTGCAGGCGAAGGTGTTCGCCGAGCATCAGGTCGCGGTGGCGCAGGTGGAGTTGGTGCTCCCCGGTGGGCTGCCCCGCACCACGAGCGGCAAGGTGCAGCGGGGCATCTGCCACCGGATGTGGCGCGAGGGCGCCCTGCGGCTCTGGCGAACGGAGGAGTGAGCGTGGACCTGCCGTACACCATGAACCGCACCGGGACCGGTCTCCTCGAGACCCTGACTCGGCACCGGGCGGAGATCCGAGAGCGCCTGCACACGCACGGTGCCGTGCTGCTGCGCGGCTTCGACGTGGGCGGGGCGCAGGGACACGAGGCGGCGGTGACCACGTTGTCGGGTCCGCCGTTGTCGTACACGGAGCGCGCCTCGCCGCGCCGTGCCATCCAGGGGCGGATCTACACCTCCACCGACTACCCGCCGTCCGAGGAGATCTTCCTGCACAACGAGAACTCCTACCAGGCGAGCTGGCCCATGACGCTGTTCTTCCACTGCGTGCGGCCCGCCGCCACGCAGGGCGCCACCCCGCTCGCGGACACCCGTGAGGTCCTGCGGGCCATCGATCCGCAGGTCGTCGAGGAGTTCACCCGGCGCCGGTGGACGGTCACCCGGACCTACCGGGAGGAAGTGGGCCTGCCCTGGCAGTACGTCTTCGACACCGCCGACCGCGGCGAGGTCGACGCCTACTGCGCCGCCCGTGGCCTGCGCACCGAGTGGCGCGGCAGGGACGTGCTGCGCACCGTGGCCGTACGCGACGCCGTGCACAGGCACCCCCTGTCGGGTGAGCGGGTGTGGTTCAACCACATCACCGTCTTCCACGTGAGCACGCTCCCGGAGGTCGTACGCAAAGGGCTGCTGGAGATGTTCGGAGAGGAAGACCTGCCCAGCAACACCTACTTCGGGGACGGCGGGCCGATCGGCGACGACGTCCTCGACCACCTGCGGAGCTGCTACCGCGCCGCGCTGACCAGGTTCGACTACCGGACCGACGACCTGCTGGTGGTCGACAACATGCTGGCCGCGCACGGCCGCGAACCCTTCACCGGGCCGCGCCAGGTGGCCGTGGCCATGGCCGAACCCTCGCACGGGAGTCCCCTTGACTGAGCAGAAGGAGGCCCTTGCCGCCGTGCCGGCCTCGTACGCGCAACAGCGGCTGTGGTTCGTCCACGAGTCGTCCGCAGACAGGGCGGCTCTGAATCTCTCCGGCGGGGTGGCGATCGAGGGGGACCTCGACGACGCCGGTCTCGTCGCGGCCGTCGAGGCGGTCCTGGTCCGGCACGAGGTGCTCAGATCCGGGTTCCGGATGATCGACGGGCGCCTGTACCAGGTGATCTCGCCGCATGGCGCCCGTGTGCGGACGGTGGACGTGCGCGACGAGGCGAGCGACGAGGCCCTCGACAGGGTGGTCCGGGCCGAGGCGGACACTCCCTTCGATCTGGGCCGGGGCCCGCTGGTCCGCGTCTCGCTGGTGCGCACCGGCGAGACCTCGCGCGCCCTGTACCTGACGGTTCATCACATCGTGGTGGACGCCTGGTCCCTGGGGCTGCTCGTCCGCGAGGTGGGCGAGGCACTGCGCGCCGTCAGCGCCGGTCGGCCCTGGCAACCTCCTGCAATCGAACTCCAGTACGCAGACTATGCGGCGTGGCAGGAGCGTCTCGCCGAGAGCGGTGCACTGGAGCCCCACCTGGACTTCTGGCGCGACCGGCTGCGGGGCATGCGCCCCCTGGACCTGCCGACCGACCACCCCCGGTCGCGGCACGCGCCCATCCGGGTGGACAGCGTGCACCGGGAGATCGACGGGACGACGGCCGACGCGCTGCGCGCGGCCGGACGGGCCGCGGGCGGCGACCTGTTCACCGCGCTCCTGGCCACCTTCTGCGCGACGCTCTCGCGGACCCTCGGCACGGCAGACCTGGTGGTCGGCAGCACGGTGGCCGGCCGGACCCAGCCCCAGACGCAGGACATGGTCGGCCTGTTCGCCAACATGGTGGCCGTCCGCACCGGCGTGGACGAGGCGGCGGGCTTCGCCGGTCTCGCGCGCACCACGGCCACCGCATGGGCGGACGCGTACCAGCACCAGGACGTGCCCTTCGATCAGGTGGTGGCCCTGGTGAACGACGAGCGGGACACCGGCCGGCATCCCCTCTTCCCCGTCCTGTTCCAGATGATCCCGCGGCAGGAACCCCTCGATGTGCCCGGGCTCGACATCAGCTTCCTTCCGGCCCCGGGCCGGCCCTCGGCCCTCGACCTGCTCGTGTCGGTCGTGGACGAGGGCAGCCGGCTCTCCGTGAGCATGGAATACCGCAGTGAACTCCACGACGCCCGCACCATCGCACGCACGGCCGACCAGTGGCTCGACCTCACGGACCGGCTGCTCGCCGAACCGGACCGGCCGCTCGGCACGTTCCCCCTGCAGCGCTGGGCCGGCGACGGGGAACGTACGACGCTCACGGAGCCGGACATGCGCGCAAGCACACCGTCACCCGCTGCCGGGCTCCCGGACACGGACCTCCTGAAGGAGGCGCTGCAGGTCTGGCACGAGGTCCTCCCCGGCGCCACCGCGGAACCGGACACCAACTTCTTCGTCGCCGGCGGGAGTTCGCTGCAGGTCATGGTGCTGCTCAGCAAGGTCGACGCGAGCTGCGGAGTGCAGGTCTCCCTGGAACGGTTCATCGAGGACCCCACGCCGGCGCATCTCGCCGCCCAGATCGGCGCACTGCGTGCCACGGCCGACGACGGAGCGGCGCTGCTGGAGGACGTGCTCGCCGGCCTCGAAGAGGAACGCGGGACGGGGGACAGGAAGGTCACGCCATGACATCGGAACTGGTCGAGCGCATCACGCGGCTGTCCGCCGAGGAGCGCGCGCGACTGCGCTCCCGGCTGCTCGAGGCGGGCGTCCAGCCGCCGCTCGCCGCCTACGTGGAGCACGCGGGCACCGACGCGCCCACCTCCTTCACCCAGCGCAGGATCCTCTTCCTGCAGCGCCTGGCCGCCGACGGCTCGCACTACCACACACCGCTGGTGTGCCGCCTCACGGGCCGGCTGGACCGGGCCGCGTTCACCGACGCGCTGCGCGCCGTGGTGCGGCGGCATCCGATCCTGCGGACCAGCTTCCCGCTGGTCGAAGGGGTGCCGGTGCAGCGGGTCCACGAGTCCGTCCCCGTCGGCCTGCCCCTGGTGGACCTCACCGACCAGGACGCCGGTGCGCGACAGGAGGCCTACCGGCGGCTGATGGAGGAGGAGCGCACGGCGCCCTTCGACCTCGAACAGGGGGTGCCGATCCGTGCCCGCCTGCTGCGCATGGCCGAGGACGAGCACGTCCTGCTGGTCACCTTCCACCACGTGGCCGTCGACGGCTGGTCGCTGAGCGTCTTCAGCAGGGAACTGTGCGCGCTGTACGAGCACCGGCTCGCCGGACGGCCCGACGAACTCGAGCCGCTCCCGGTGGACTTCGGAGCCTTCAGCCGCTGGCAGCGGGACTGGCTGGAGTCGGCCGAGGCGCGGCGCCAGCTCGAGTACTGGAAGAAACAGCTGGTCGGCGCGCCGGAGCAGCTCACGCTCCCGACCGACCGGCCCCGGCCTGCCGTACAGAGCCACCGGGGCGGCACCGTACGGTTCGCCTTCTCGCAGCGGCTCACCGACGCCCTGCTGCGGCTGAGCGCAGAGCAGGGCCGCACGCCGTACATGACGCTCCTCGCGGGCTTCGCCCTGCTGCTCGGCCGCTACAGCGGCCAGGACGACGTCGTGGTCGGCGCCCCCATCGCCAACCGGCGCGACGAGCAGACCCACGGCCTGATCGGGTTCTTCGCCAACACGGTGCTGTTCCGGATCCGCCTGCGGCCCGAGGCCGGCTTCGCGGACCTGCTGCAGGAGACCGGCGGGATCTGCACCGCCGGATACGACTGCCAGGACATGCCGCTCGACGTCGTCGCACAACGCCTGTTCCCCGAGCGCGACTTGTCGCGCAACCCGCTGTACCAGGTCAACTTCACGCTGCACAACACGCCGGAGATCGTCGCCCGGGTGGCCGGGTTGACGGTGACGGCGGTGCCCTTCGACACCGGGGCGACCCGCTTCGACCTCGACCTGAACATGTGGGAGGAGGACGGCCGCTTCCACGGGTACGTCGAGTTCGCCGCCGACCTCTTCGACACCCGCACCGTCGAGCAGCTCGTGGAGTGCTTCGAGACGCTGCTGGACGCCGCCGTCCGCGACCCGCACCGCACGTGTGCCGAACTGCCGCTGCTGACCGAGGCGGCACACACCCGGCTCCGGCAGGCCGGCGACGCCGCGGACCGGCCGGCACAGGGCCGCGAACCGGTCCACATCCTCATCGAGCGGCAGACCGACCGCACCCCGGACGCACCCGCGCTCACCTGGCGCGGCACCGACCTGTCGTACGCCGGACTGGACCGCGCGGCCAACCGGCTCGCGCACCGGCTGCAGGCCGCCGGAGTCGGCCGCGGCGACCTCGTCGGCATCCTGCTGCCCCGCAGCCCCGACCTGCTGGTCGCCCTGCTCGCCGTGCTCAAGTGCGGGGCCGCCTACCTCCCCCTCGACCCGTCGGCCCCCGCCGCGCGCACCTCGCTCGTCCTCGCGGACAGCGCGGCGTCGGCGGTCATCACACGGGGTGCGGCGCCCGGCCCGGCCGTCATCGACCTCGGGCTGCTGGAGACGGACCTGGCCGCCGCGCCCGGCATACGGCCCGGCGTGCCCTGCGGCCCGGACGACACCGTGTACGTGATCTACACCTCGGGTTCCACGGGCCGCCCCAAGGGCGTCACCGTCCCCCACGGTCCCGTCGCCGACTACCTGCGGTGGATCGGCTCGGTCGTCGACCTCGCCGACCCGCGCGGCGTGCCCGTCCACACCTCGGCGGCCTTCGACCTGAGCGTCACCAGCCTCCTCGGCCCGCTGACCGCCGGCGGCCGGCTCGACCTCCTGGAGGAGTCCGCCCCCCCCGGCGAGTCGCTGGTGCGGTGGGTGGAGACCACCGAGGGCGCGCCGTTCCTCAAGCTCACCCCGTCGCATCTGCGGCTGCTGGTCAGGGCGGGACTCGCCGGGCGGCTCGCCGCCCTCGTCGACGTGCTCGTCGTCGGCGGGGAGGCGCTGTACGAGGACGACCTCACGGCGCTGCGCGAGGCGGGCGGCCGGGCACGGATCGTCAACGAGTACGGCCCCACCGAGGCGGCCGTGGCCTGCGTCGCGTACGAGTCGGCGGGCGCCGTACCGGGCGACGCCGTACCGATCGGCATGCCGGTCGACCACACCCGGGCCTACGTCCTGGACGCCCACCTGCGGCCGGTCCCCGACGGCGTCCGCGGGGAGCTGTACATCGGCGGGGCGGGCCTCGCACACGGATACCGGCACCGGCCCGGGCTGACGGCAGCCCGGTTCCTGCCCGACCCCTTCGCGTCCCGGCCGGGCGCGCGGATGTACCGCACGGGCGACCTGGTGCGCAGGCTCTCCGACGGGACCCTCGAGTACCTGGGGCGCCTGGACGACCAGGTCAAGATCCGCGGCAACCGGGTGGAACCCGGTGAGGTCCGGGCGGCCCTCCTCGACCGGCCCGAGGTGGTGGCCGCCGACGTGACCGTCGAGGAGACCGACGCCGGCGAGCCGGAACTCGTCGGCTATGTGCAGGTGGCGCAGGCGGCACAGGAAGAGGACGCGCGCCGGCGCGAGGAGGAACGGCTCGCCGAATGGGACGGCGTCTACCAGGCCCTGTACGCCCCGCTCCGGGAACTCCCGACCGGGGAGGCCGAACTCGTCGGCTGGACGGACAGCGTCACCGGCGCCCCCATCCCGGCGCCGGACATGGCCTCCTGGCGGGAGCAGACCGTCACCCGGATCAGGGCTCTGCGTCCCCGGCGCGTGCTGGAGATCGGCTGCGGTACCGGCATGATCCTGCGCAACGTCGCGCCCGGCTGCCGCTCGTATATCGGCACCGACATCTCGCCGGCCGTGCTCGACCACGTGCGCGACTCCCTGGACCACATGCCCGAGGGCACGTCCGTCGAACTGCGGCACGCCCCGGCCCACCGGGCCGTGCGGGACGGCGACGCGGTGGACACCGTCGTCCTGAACTCGGTCGTGCAGTACTTCCCGAGCGTCTCCTACACGGAGCGCGTCCTGCGGTCGGCGGTCGACGCGATGCCGAACGGCGGCAGCGTCTTCGTCGGGGACGTGCGCAGCCTGCCGCTCCTGGAGCTGTTCCACACCTGCGTGGAGCTGGCCTCCACCCCCTCGGGCACCCGCGTCTCGGACGTGCTCGCGGCGGTGCGGCGCCGGACGCTGCTGGAGGAGGAACTCTGCCTGGCACCCGGGTTCTTCACCGAACTCCTCGCCACCCACCCCCGGATCTCGGAGGTCGAGGTGATGCCGCGGTTCGGCCCGGCCGACAACGAACTGACCCGGTTCCGCTTCGACGTGGTCCTCACGGTCGCACCGGTCGGCGTACCCCGCGCGGAACGGCCGGCGGCCGGCGGACCGGAACCGCGCCTGGTCGAGTGGCCGGCGCGGGAAGCGTCCCTCGAGTGGCTGCGGCGCCTAGTGGCCGAGGAGCGCCCGCCGGCGCTGTCGCTGCGGTCCGTCCCGCACGGCCGCGTCGCCCCGTTCGCCGCACGGCGAGCCGCACTCGAGCAGGCCCACCCCGAGAGTGCCGTCGGCGACGTCCTGGCGGGAGTGGAGCAGCTGGCCCCGGCCGTACTGCCGGAGGACGTGGTCCGCCTCGGCGAGGAACTGGGCTACCGGGTACGCCTGGACTGGCGGCGCGGCGCGGCCGACGGCTCCTTCGACGCGGAGCTGACCGCCCCCGGCGTACCTCCCGCGCCCGCCCGGACACCGGAGCGCGGCACGCCGTCCGCCGCCCGGCGCCACGGAAACGACCCGCTGTGGCGGCGGACCGCGGCGGACCTGCTGCCCGAGATCCGCGCGGGCCTGAGCGCGCTGCTGCCGGCCGCCATGGTGCCGGCCGCCCTGGTGCCCGTCCCGGAGATCCCGCTGACCGCCAACGGCAAGGCCGACCGGCGCGCCCTGGCCGGGTACCGGGCCGCGCTGAGCAGGGCCGCCGGACCGGCACTGGGACCGGACGCGGCGTCCCGGCGGGCGACGACCCCGACCGAGGAGACCGTCGCCGCCGTGTGGCGGGAACTCCTGGCCGTCACCGACATCGGCCCCGACGACGAGTTCTTCGCGCTCGGCGGCCACTCGCTGCTGACCTTCCAGCTGGTGTACCGGCTGCGGGCGGAGTTCGGCGTGGAGCTGCCGGTACGGGCCCCGTTCGAGCACCGCACGCTGCGCGAACTCGCCGCGGTCATCGACGGCCTGACGGCCGTCGCGCCGCCGGACGACAACGACGGCGAACCGGCGGCCGCCGATGACGGGCCGCCGCTCGCCTCGCCGGCACAGGAGCGGCTCTGGTTCGTGCAGCAACTCGACCCGTCCGCCCACCACTACAACGTGCCCATGTACGTCCGCCTCGACGGAGACCTCGACCTTGCGGCCCTGCGCGGCGCCGTGGACGACATGGTGCGGCGGCACGCGGTGCTCAGAACCGTCTTCCAGATGGTCGACGGCAGGCTGCGCCAGATCGTCCGCGAACCGGCCCCCCTACCCTGCGAAGTGATCGACCTCGGCCGCCGCGCCGCACCAGGGGAGGCGGAGCCCTGGATGGAGGAGGCGCAGCGCCACGCCCGCGCCGCCTACGCCAAGCCGTTCGACCTCGGCCGCGACCCCCAGATCCGCATGTCCGTGCTGCGGGCCGCACCGGACTGCCACGTACTGCTCCTGACACTCCATCACATCACGTACGACGCCTGGTCCATGAAGGTGATCCTCGACGAGATCACCGCGCACTACCGGGCGCGGTGCGAGGGCCGCCGCGCCGACCTGCCGCCGCTGGAGCGCCCGTACACGGCATTCGCCGCCGACCAGCAGCGCCGGCTGGCCGAGGGCAAGTTCGACGCCAGCGAGCGGTACTGGCGCGAGCGGCTCGAGGGGGTGACCGCCCTGCGGGGCCTGCCACTGGACCGGCAACGCCCGGCCCGGCCCACGTTCCGCGGCGAGCGGCTGCCCTTCGAGCTGGCCGCCGACACCGTGCACGCGCTGCGCACCTTGGGCGCGGACACCGGGGCGACCACCTTCATGCTGGTCCTCGCGCCCCTCTTCGCCGCGCTCGCCCAGCGGTCCGGGGAACGGGACGTCGTGGTCGGCACCGACGTCGCCGGCCGCTCGGACCTCGCGAGCGAGAACCTGATCGGCTTCTTCGTCAACCAGCTCGTGCTGCGCTGCGACCTCACCGGCGCGCCCACCTGGCGCGAGCTGATCGACCAGGTCCGCGCCGTGACGCTGGACGCGTACGCCCACCAGGAACTGCCCTTCCAACGAGTCGTGCAAGCCCTCAACCCCCGGCGTTCTCGCGAGCAGAGCCCCCTGTTCCGCACCAAGCTCGTGCTCAACAACACGCCCAGGGGCGAGGAACGGGTGCCCGGGCTCTCCCTCACCCCCTTCCCGATGAGCCTGCGCACCGTCCGCTTCGACCTGACCGTCCTGCTGGAGGAGGACGAGGACGTGATCAAGGGCGTCTGGGAGTACGACACCGACCTCTTCGACCAGCTTTCGATGACCGAGCTGTGCGCCCGGTTCACCGATCTCGTACGGGACATGGCGACACGGACCGACGCCGCCGTCCCCCTCGACGCCGCCGACCCGGAGACCGCCGTGGAAGACCCGAAGACCGCCATGGAAGAACGGACGCCCGAACTCATCCCGACGGCCGCCCGTCCCGCACCGCAGACGCCCGGCGCCGCCGGCCACCGGGCAGGGCTGCGCCGCAGGACACGGCCCGCCGCCCTGCGCGCCTCCGAGCTGGTCCGGCGCGACGCACCGGACGAGGGACGCGACGGCATCACGACCTACACCCGGCTCCACACGGACGTGGACCTGACGGCCTGGACGCGGGAGCGGCACGCCGACGTGGAGAGCGACCTGCTGGCCCACGGCGCCGTCCTCTTCCGGGACTTCGGGGTGACCGATCCCGTGTCCTTCGAGCAGTTCGCCACCGTGTTCGTCGACGAGCTGATCGCCGACAACGGTGAACACCCGCGTGCCGCCCTGGGCACCGGGGTCTACACGCCGGTCTTCTTCGCACCCCACGAGAAGCTGCTCTGGCACAACGAGAACACCTTCAACGCCACGGGCCCCGGCCGGATCTTCTTCTGCTGCGCGCTGCCCGCCGAGGAGGGCGGCGAGACGCCCGTCGCCGACAGCCGGCGGGTGTTCGAGCGGCTGCCGCAGGAGATCCGCCGCCCCTTCCTGGAGAAGGGGGTCCGCTACGTCCGTACCTACCTGCCCGAACTGGGCGTCGCCTGGCAGGACGTCTTCGGCACCTCCGACCGCCTGGAGGTGGAGGAGCGTTGCCGCAGGGACGGTTTCTCCTGGTCCTGGCGCGACGGCGTGCTGCGCACCGAATGCGTACGCCCCGCCGCGATCCGGCACCCCGTGACCGGCGCCTGGTGCTGGACCAACCAGGCCCAGCACTGGCACCTGTCCTGCCTGGACCGCGCCACCAGAGAGTCGCTGCGTACCGTCGTGGGCGAACGCCTGCCCCGCACGTGCACCTACGGCGACCGCACGGAGATCCCCGCCGAGCACATGGAGGAGATCCTGCGCGTCTACCAGGACTGCGAGATCAGCTTCCGCTGGCAGCGCGGAGACGTGCTCATGGTCGACAACATCCTTGCCGCCCACGCCCGCAACCCCTATCGGGGCGAGCGCAAGCTGCTGGTCGCGATGGGCGGGACGGTGGAGCACCGATGACCGCACAGACGACGCAACAGGCGCCGGCGCCGTCCGCGGACGCCGTCGAGGGCTACCGGCTCTCGCAGCAGCAGCGTCGCATCCGGGCACTGCGCACCGGCCGCACACCCCTTGCGCGCATGGTCCTCACCGTGCGCGGCGAACTGCTGCCGGACGCGGTGGAGCGGGCCGTCACCGGAGTCGTGCGGGACCACGAGATCCTGCGGACCCGGCTGCGGACGCTGGCTGGGGCAGCGGTACCGGTCCAGGTCGTCGACGCCACCCCGGACGGGCACGTCCACGTCGGGGAGGAGCCGCCGGCCGACGCGGGGAGCCGGACCGAGACGGCGCTGGTGCACATCGCGTGGCGGACCGACGGCCCCGGCACGCACCGGCTCACCCTCACCGTCCCCGCGCTCTTCGCGGACGCGGCCTCCCTGCTCGTCCTGCGCACCGAACTCCTCGCCGCCCTGCGCGGCGAGGCGGGTCCCGACGACCCCCTGCAGTACTGCGAGTTCGCCGAGTGGCAGCACTCCCTCGACGGAACCCCCGAACAGCTCTCGGCCGCCGCCGACCAGACCCGGCGCGGGCAGCTGCCCCGCCCCCGCCTCGCGACCGAGCTCGCGGGAGCCGCCCCGGCGCCCCGCGGCACGGTCCGACGGCGTCTGGGCGCCGACACCGTGACCGCGCTGCAGGAGCTGGCCGCACGCACGGGCAGCGACGTCGACACGGTGCTCCTGACCTGCTGGTACACGCTGCTCCTGCGGACCGGCGGGCAGGACAGCCCGGCGGTCTCGGTGCTCCTGGCCGCACGGGGCGGCGAACTCGACGACGCGATGGGCCCGTACGCCAAGTGGGCCACCGCCGCCCCCGAACTCACCGGTGACCTGCCCTTCACCCACGCCCTCGGCCGGGTCCGCGACGCCCGGCAGGAACTTCTTGACACTGCCGACCACTTGACCGCCGATGCCCCCGACGGCTGCCCGGGACCCGGGGAGGCGGCCTTCGAATGCGTGCGGCTGCCCGAACCGGAGCACGCGGGCGAGCTGCTGGTGTCCACGGACGGCCTGGACGTCGACGCGGACGCGGCGGGACTCAAGCTCGGCTGCGCCTGGTCCGCCGCCGGAGTGAGCGTCACGCTGCACCACAGCCCCGAACGGCTGGCCGCCGGCCCCGCGACGGACCTGCTGCACCGGTTCGCCGAAGTGGTGACGTCGGTGCTCGCCACCCCCGGCGCCGCACTCGGCCGGCTCCGTCTCGGACCGCCTCCCGCACCCGCCCCACCCCTGCCCACTGCCGGAACCACCGTCGATCCCGCGCCCAGCGTGCACGCCCTGATCGAGCGGCAGGCCGCCCGCACCCCGGACGCCTGCGCCGTCCGCTGCGGCGCCACCACCCTGACGTACCGTGAACTCGATGCGACCGCCGGCACCTGGGCCGCGGCCCTGCGGCGGATCGGGGTGGGCGCCGAGACCCGGGTCGCGCTGCTCGGCGTCCACAGCGAACGCCTCGTCACGGCGCTGCTCGCCGTCCTCAAGGCAGGTGGCACCTATGTGCCGCTCGACCCCGCACTGCCTGCGGACCGGCTCCGCTCCCTGGTCGAAAGGGCGGGGGCACGGCTGCTGCTGACGGACCCGGATACGACGGCGCCCGACGGCCTCGACGACCGCGTGGTCCGGGTACAGGAGCTGGCAGCGGACGCGACGGACCAGCCGCCGCAGGACGGCAGCGCCCCCGACCCCGCCCTCGCTGACCGCGCGGCCTACATTCTGTTCACCTCCGGCTCGACCGGAGTGCCCAAGGGCGTGGTGGTCTCCCACCGCTCCGTCGTCGCCTACGTGCGGTGGGCGGCCGGCGCCTACGTGCACGGCGGTGAGGGCAGCCGCGTCCACACCTCGCTGGGGTTCGACCTCACCGTCACCAGCCTGCTGGTGCCCCTCGCCGTCGGCGGCGAGGTCCGCATCGAGGAAAGCTCCCGCCGCATCGACGTACTCGCCGGGCGACTGGCCGCGGGCGAGGACCTGACGCTGCTGAAGCTCACCCCCTCGCACCTGCGGCTGCTCAACGGCCTCGTGCCGGCCGAGCGGCTGGCCCATGCCGCCCGCACCGTGGTCGTCGGCGGCGAGGAACTGCGCTACGAACTGCTCGCCCCCTGGCGCGCCCACGCCCCGCGCGTGCGCATCTTCAACGAGTACGGTCCGACCGAGGCGACCGTCGGCTGCGCCGTCTTCGAGGTCGGCACCGAGGGCGACGGGCCGGAGCCGGTCACCGGAGCCGTACCGATCGGGAGGCCGCCGCACGGCGTGACCCTGCACATCCTGGACGCCGACTGGCGGGAGGTGCCCGCCGGAGTCGTCGGCGAACTGTGCATCGGCGGCCCGGGCCTGGCCCGCGGCTACCTGGACGACCCCCGGGCCACCGCGGCCTCCTTCGTGCCCCACCCCGCCCCCGCGGTACCCGGCGAACGCCTTTACCGCACCGGTGACCGGGCGTGCCGCCGGCCGGACGGCACCCTGGTCTTCCTCGGACGCACCGACGGACAGGTCAAGATCCGCGGGCACCGTGTGGAACTGGAGGAGGTCAGGGCCGCTCTCGCCGCCCACCCCGCCGTCGCCGACTGTGTCGTGCGGGTGCGGCGCGAGCGGGCTTCCGAAGGTGCCGAGGAGCTGACCCGTCTGGTGGGCTACGCCGAGTCCCGGCCGAACGCCGGGCGGGTGCCTCCCGCCCTGCGCGAGATGCAGGAGTTCCTCGCCCGGACCCTGCCGCGGCACATGATCCCGGACGCCCTCGTCTGGACCGACCGGCTGCCGCTGACGGTCAACGGCAAGGTGGACACGGCGGCTCTGGCCCGGCTGCCCCTGCCCTTCGGCGACGAGGAAACCCCGGCACGCGCCATGGACGAGCACGAGGCCGAGGTCGCGCGCCACTTCGAGGAACTGCTCGGCACCCGCGTGCACGACCCGGAGGCCGGCTTCTTCGACCTCGGCGGCAACTCCATGCTCGCCGTGCAGCTCATCGCGCGGCTGGGCGACCTGGCCGACGGCACACCGCTCGCCCTGTCCGACCTGTTCGAGGAGACCGGCACCGGCCGGGCCCCGGACAGCGTGGCCCGTCTCTCCCTGCTGCTCAGGGGCGAGGACGACGCGGTCGGCGGCTCGCCCGACCCGGCTCTGGTCACCCTGCGCAGCGGCGGCAGCGGGACACCGCTGATCTGCGTACACCCGGCCGGCGGCGAGGTGGCGGGCTTCCACGCCCTGGCGCGCGAGCTGCGGCCGGGAGGGGCGGTATACGGGCTGCAGGACACCGAGGCGGGCACCGGCGAGTGGAGCATCGAGGACGGTGCCGAGCGTGCCGTCCGCGCCGTGCGGCGGACCCGGCCGCACGGGCCCCACCTCCTGGCGGGCTGGTCGATGGGCGGTCTCGTCGCGCTGGAGACGGCACGACGGCTCGCCGCGGAGGGTGACCGCGTCGAACGGCTCGTCCTGATCGACAGCTATCCGTGGGGTGGCGCACCGGACGAGGACGTGCTCTCCCCCGAGGAGCTGTGGAACCTGACGGGCGGCGGCTTGCCGGCTTCCCTCCCGGCCGGCGCCCGCGCTGGACTGGAGCACTGGACCAAGACCTTCCGCCGGCACGCGCAGGCGGCGGCGCGCCATGTCCCGTCCCCCTACGACGG
The DNA here is from genome assembly GCF_053597455.1 of Streptomyces sp. NPDC001393. Taxonomy (NCBI): domain Bacteria; kingdom Bacillati; phylum Actinomycetota; class Actinomycetes; order Kitasatosporales; family Streptomycetaceae; genus Streptomyces; species Streptomyces sp. NPDC001393. Next base: position 9,532 of record NZ_JBSFIH010000071.1, on the reverse strand, counting down.
GCCGGCCCTGGTCCTCTTCGCGGCGGAGCAGCCGGCCGGACTGCGCGCCCGTGGCGCGGAGCGCTGGCGCGCCCTGCTGCCCGCGGCCGAGATCCGCACCCTGCCGGGGGACCACTTCACCCTGCTGCGCCGCCCGTTCGTGACCGCGCTCGCCGCGGCGATCGACGAGGCACGGCACCGCACCGCGGCACCGCACGAAGGAGAAGACAGCCATGGACAGCGTTGAGCCGGACCGGCCGGTTGGGGTGCAGCAGCCGGCCCGCCCCGCCCCCTCGGTGATCGCCCTGTTCGACCGGCAGGCGGACTGCACCCCCGGGCTCCCCGCGGTGCTGGACCGCGGGCGGGAGATCTCCTACCGGCAACTCGCCCGGGACTCCGCTGCGACGGCCCGGCGTCTCGTCGCCCACGGGGCGGGCCCGGGCCGGATCGTCGGGATGTGCGTGGACCGCTCCGCCGACCTGCCCCTCGCCGTCCTGGCCATCCTCCGCACCGGTGCCGCCTACCTGCCCCTCGATGCCGCGTACCCGCCGGAGCGGCTGTCGTTCATGCTCGCGGACAGCGGGGCCGACATGGTGGTGGCCCAGCCGGGCCGCCTCGACGGCATCCAACTGCCGCCCGGCACACGGGTGGTGGACGCCTCGGTCCCCGGCTCAGGGGCGGCCGGCCCGCAGGCACTGCCCGTGCCCGGGCCCGACGACCTGGCGTACGTGATGTACACGTCCGGCTCCACCGGACTCCCCAAGGGAGTGGGGATGCCGCACGCGCCCATGTCGGGCCTGATCTCCTGGCAGTGCCGTGACTCCGCCTGCTCGGTGGGAGCCCGCACCCTGCAGTTCTCGGCGGCCAGCTTCGACGCCTCGTTCCAGGAGATGTTCAGCACCTGGGCGTCGGGCGGCTGTCTCGTCATGGTCGAGGACAGGCTGCGCAGGGACCCTCGCGCGCTGCTCGCCCTCATCGAACGGGAGCGGGTCGAGCGGGTCTTCATGCCGTTCGTCGCTCTGCAGGCACTCGCCCAGGAGGCCGTGCGCGGCGGCGTGCGCCCGTCCCGGCTGCGCGAGGTGATCACGGCGGGCGAACAGCTGGTGGTGACGCCGGCGCTGCGCGCCTTCTTCCGGGAGATGCCGGACACCACGCTCTTCAACCAGTACGGGCCGTCCGAGACGCACATCGTCACCTCGCTCCGCCTGGGCCGTGAGCCGGACAAGTGGCCCGAGACACCGGTCGTGGGCGCGCCCATCGACGGCGCTTCGATCGACATCCGGGACGCACAGGGACGATCGGTGCCGCCGGGTGCGACGGGCGAGATCTGCATCGGCGGCACCGTGCTGGCCCGGGGCTATCTGCACCGTGCCCGGCTCACCGCCGAGAAGTTCGTGCCGGACGCCGCCGGTGCGCCGGGTTCCCGCACCTACCGGTCGGGGGACCTGGGGTGCCTGGAGGACGACGGGACGGTGCGCTGGCTGGGCCGTGCCGACCACCAGGTGAAGATCAGCGGCTACCGCGTCGAACTCGGCGAGGTGGAGGGCGCGTTGAAGGCCCTGGACGGGCTGCGCGACGGCGTCGTGGTCGTCCACGAGCAGCCGGGCGGCGGCCGTTGCCTCGTGGCCTATGCGCTGGCGGAGACGACGCCGAAGGACATCAAGACGCGCCTGGCGGGCGTACTGCCCGCTCACATGGTGCCGTCCGCCGTCGTGGTGCTCGACCGCTTCCCGCTGACCCCGAGCGGCAAGGTGGACCGCCTCGACCTGTCCCGGCGCGAGGTGACGGGCAGCGGGGGCGGTACGCAACCGGGCGCCGCCGACGAACGGTGGGCACCGCTGGCCCGGCTGTGGGGCGAGGTCGCCGGGGCCACCGAGGTCGGACCCGACGACAGCTTCTTCGACATCGGCGGCACCTCGCTGTCCGCGACCCTGCTGCTGGCCCGGCTCGCCGCGGACCCCGAACGGACCCGGGGCACGGACATCGACCTGGAGACGCTGTACGACCACCCGACCCCCGCGGCGCTCACGGCATGGCTGGCCGGAGACACCCCTGGCACCGGGCACACCCAGGAGCCGGGAGGGGAACAGCGTTGATCATCGCCTGGTCCCGCCGCCTCCCGGCCGCCGTAAGCGAACTGCGCACGGCCACCGCCCCGGACGCCGACCACCAGCCGGCGCAGGGACATCTGCTCCGCGCGCTCCTCGCCGACGGCACGGAGGCGGTTCTGGACGCCGACGGCTGTCCCGTGCGCGACCCCCGTACCCTCCGGCCCGCCGGACCCGTCCCCTGCCCGCCCGCCGAGGCGGTCCACGACGGCCGCCGGGTGGCCCTGCTCTTCGACGGCACCGTCGTCGAGTCCGTGGACCTGCGGTCGACGGTGACGCACCTCGTGCCCCAGCCCGGCGGCCTCCTCGTCGCAGCCACCGAAGAGGGAGACCTCCACGGACTGCGGAGCGGTCTGACCGTCGAAACGGTGGCCGCGCTCCACGAGGCCGAGGACGCCTGGCTGAAGAACGACCCCGGGGACCGTCCCGCGGTGCCGGCCTACGGCGATCCCGGCCTGCGGTTCCACGCCGACCGCCTGGTGGCGCTGCACCGCGCCGGCAAGGTGGACGAGGCCGCCCTGGACCGCGGGCTCGCCGCCCTGGCCCGCGACCCCGCGGCGGCCGGGCTCGACGCGGCCACCGTATTCCTGCTGGCCGAGGCGGCGCAGCGAGGCGGAGCGCCGGAGGTCGCACTGCCGCTCTACCAGAGCGCCGCGCGGGACGAACGCCTGCGTGCCCGCGCCCTGAAGGCCGCCGCCGACTGTCTGCACGCCCTCGGCGCCCGGCGCGCGGCGGACCTCGCCTACCGCAGGTCCGCGGTCGCGGAGCCCGGCGAGGCCGCCAAGCACGTGATGTACGAGTCCTCCCGTCGGCTGGCGCAAGCGGGGCGCGCACAGGAGGCGCGGCTCGGCTACGAACTGCTGCTGTCCTGGGACGCGGCTTTCGCCGACGTACGGGAGCGCCTGGCCGCACTGCCGCGGCAGGGGACCGGGGAGCCGGGGACCGGATCGCCCGCCGCGACGGTGGACGCGCTGGACCGGTACGGGGTGCTGCCGTCCTCCGTCGAGCACACGATCAGTTTCGACGCTTCCTGGTACCGCAACTTCGACGCCACCTCCGCCGCGGACAGCGCCAAGAAACTGCTGGAGATGGTCGGCATCTTCAGCGCTGTCGACATCGGCGCGGTACGCCGCTCCCTCGACATCGGCAGCGGCACCCTGCGCTACCCGAAGGCCCTGGCGGCCTGCGGGGTCGAGTCGGTCGGCATCGACCTGAGCACGGCCGGAGTCCGTGGGATGCCGCGCGAGGCTGCCAAACGGTTCGTGTGCGCGGACGGCACCCGGCTGCCCTTCCGCGAGGGCGTCTTCGACCTGGTGACCTGCGCCATGGGCACGATCGACCACCTGCCGCCCGCGCTGCGCGCCCCCTTCTTCGCCGAGGTCTGGCGCGTCCTGACGCCGGGCGGTGTCGCCGCCGTCGGCGCATGGGACCCGCGCTGCCCCCATCTGACCTTCCTGGAGATGTACTCGGCGGCCGAACGCGACGAACTGAGGAACCTGCTGGTGCTCCCCGACGACCTCGTCGCCCTGGCCGGCCGACAGGGTTTCCGGGACGTGACCGCCCTGCCCTTCGCGATGTTCCCGGACTGGGTCGCCGCTGGCGCCGGGCTGGACACCGACACCCCCGCCTGGCTGCGGACCCTCGCCGAATGGGACGCCGTGGCCCGCGCCCGGGACGCGGCCGCCGTCGGCCAGATGTTCCTGCTCATCGCGCGCAAGCCCGATTCCCGGCACAGGGCAGGGGAAGCCGCGGCCCGCCGGTTCTAGTGCGCCCGCCCGTACGAGTGCCACCCACGCCGTTCTCGGACAGCCCAGAAAGGCACACCCAGTGCGCATCGCCTTCGTTCACACGCCCATGTCCACCGTCCCTGTCCCACAACGACAGCTGTTCTGGCAGAACTTCGACATCCAGTACCACTCCACGCACCCCGGTCTTCCGCACATGAAACGCCCCATGTGGGAACTGCCCCACTGGATGAACTGGCTCGCCGGTGTCCTCGTCGAGGCCGGTCACACCGACCTGCAGGTGATGGACCTCTACACCGAGCCGGGGGCGGTGGGGGAGACCAGCGTCCTCGACATGGAAGTGGTGCGGTCGGCCGTCCGGGCCCACCCGGCGGACTGCTACCTCTTCTCGCCGATGACCGTGAACCTGCACTTCGCCCTGCAGATCGCCGACACCGTGAAGGAGATCCACCCGCGGGCCCGTACGGTCTTCGGCGGTGTGGTGGCCACCCCGCTCGCCGAGACCGTCGCCGCACACCCCAGCGTCGACTACGTCGTCGAGGGCCGCGGCGAGTACGCGCTGCCCGCCCTCCTCGACACCCTCGACCGCGCAGGCGACCTGGCGGGAGTGGGACACCTCGTGTACCGGCGGGGCGGCACGGTGGTGCGCACCGGCCTGACCTACCCCGACATGCCGCCGCACGAACTGCCCTTCCCCAAGGTCGACCTGTTCCCCCGGTCGACCGGCGGTGACATCCGTTACCTGCGGCAGGTGTACGCGCTCGGCTGTCCCTACCGGTGCACGTTCTGCACGATCCAGACCATCGGCCAGAAGCCGTCCTACTTCCCCGTCGAGCGCGTCCTGTCGGAGATCCGCGCCTACCGCGACCACTACGGCACGCACCACAACATCTACTTCGGCGACGAGACCTTCACGCTGCACCGGGACCACACCCTCGAACTCCTCGCGGCGCTCGGCGAGGAGGGCGACATCGGGTACGACTGCCAGACCAGGCTCAACTGCCTGCTGGACGACACCGTGCTCAAGGCGCTGAAGGAGAGCGGCTGCCGCTGGGTGGAGATCGGTCTCGAGACCGGCGTGCAGTCCAGCCTCGACGAGCACAAACACCACATGAAACTGAAGGAGGTCGAGGAGACCCTCCTACGGGTCCGCGACGCGGGCCTGGCCGCCTGTGCCTTCACCGTCAACGGCTTCCCCGACCAGACGCCGGACGACATGCGGCGCAGCATCGATTTCGTCTGCTCCCTCGTCGAGCGGGATCTGCTCCAGGCGTCCTACCTGTTCGGCCTGGTGCCCTACCCGGGCAGCGCCATGTACGACTTCCCCGAGCGGTTCGGCATGGAGATCCTGCACCACGACTACGCCCGCTACCACGAGGAGCTGCCGCCGGTGTTCCGCACCGCGCACAGCTCGCCCGACGAGGTGTACGAGGTGTTCCTCGACGGGGTCACCAGCCTCGGGCAGGCGATGGACAAGGTCCCGTACTTCTCCGGTGACCTGGTCCACCCCCGGGAGAGCTACGGCGCGTTCTGGGCCGAGGCCCATGTCTGAGCCCACCGGGCGGGTCTGGCGCCCGCTCACACAGGGCGGCGGGGGCCTCGTGCTGGCCGTGGACTTCGAGCCCGCCCGCGGCGAGGCGTCCTTCGCCGACCTGGCCCCCGAACTTGCGCGGGACGGCCTGCGGGCTCTGGAGATCCGTCCGGGCGCCGTGTCCCGCACCACACCCGCCTGGGAGCAGACCCCGCAGGCCTACCTCGCCCCGTGGCTGGACGCACTCGGGGCGGCCGCCGGGAAGGTGCACGCCGTGCTCGGCCACTGTGCCGGAGCGGGCCTCGCGGCCCTGCTGGTCGGCCGGCTGGCCGACGACGGCCAGGGCCCCCTCTTCATCGCCCTCGACCCCGAGGTGCCGGACGCGGCCGACCTGCGCCGCGGCTACACCGCGGCGGTCGACTCCCTCGCCCCCCAACTGGACGAAGCGGCCCGGAGCCAGGCGTACGCGGCGGCCTGCGCTGCCGACGCCCCCGAGGAGTCGGCCGGCGGCCTCGGCGCGCTCGCCGCGTCCCTCGACACGGCCTACCGGACCGCCTGCGCCGCGGCATGTGCCGCTCTGGGCGTCCCCGACACCTTCCGGCAGCAGCTGGAGTACCGCTTCGCGTCGTACCTGGACTACCTGGTCGCCGCCGCCCGGAGCGCCGCGGCAGCACCGGCGGAACCGGACCTCACGGTGCTGTCCAGCACGTCGCGGGCCGTACTGCCGCCACCACCGCGCGGCCACAGGTACGACGTCCCGGGAGCGGCGCTGCTCGCCGACCGGGCGGTGGCCGACCTCGTACGCGCAGCACTCCGGCGTGCGTGACGTACCCGAACACCTTGGAGAGGCCGACACATGAACCCAGGTACTGCCGTCCATGCCGAGCGGCTGCGCAGGGAGCGGGCACTGCGCATCGAACGGGATCTGTACACGTACGAGCAGGGCTGGCGCCTTTACCCCGGCGACGGCGGGCTGCCCGAACAGGTGTCCGAGACGGCCCTCGCCCGTGAGACGGCGCTCGAGCACAGGGCCGCGCGGCTGCGCGCGGAGACGGGCGACGCCACCCCCACGGCTGCCGACCTGAAGTACTTCCCCGTCCTGTTCGTCAGCGCCCCGCACATCGAGGACGGCGTGACGGGCTCGTTCCCCGGCATGCCCACGCCCCTGCTGTACGCCACCTGCCTGCTGGACCGTCTGGTGCGCATCGACGAGTTCCCCGGCCCGCGCGTACCGCGGACCGTGGCGGTGCTCAACCCCGCGACGTACAACGACGCGTTCGAGCAGGAGCTGACGGACCACCTCGCCCGGTACCGGCCCGTCGTGGTCGGGGTGAGCAACCTGTCGGAAGGGCACCACTACGCGCTGCGCATCGCGCGCCTGGTGAAGCGCGAACTGCCCACCGCCATGGTGGTGTTCGGCGGCCAGCACGAGGACGGGGTGAACTCCGCCGCGTACCTCTCGGCCGCCGACCGCGTCCGGGCCATGCCGCTCAGACGCCGTGCCGCGTACCGCGACTTCGAGCTGGGAAGCACCCCGAGCACACGTCTGACGGACCTGGAGACCCTCTCGGACCCGCGGGACCGCGCCTGTGTCGACTTCGTCTTCGCGGGCGACGCGCCCTACGCCCTGGTCGAGTTCTTCCGGGCGGTCGCCGAGGCGCCGGCCGGTGCCATCGGCGACGTCAAGGACCTGCTGCGGGCCCGCCGGGACGACTTCGCGGGCCTGCCGGGCAGCGGCAGCGTGGCGTTCTACGACGAGGAGGCGGGCCTGGTGGAGCGGCTGCCGCTCAGCGGCACCTCCATCGACGGCAACGAACTGCCGTTCCTGGACGTGCGGGGCCTGTCCCGTCCCAACCTCTTCGAGATATTCGACAACCGGCCGACGGCCCAGATCATGGCCTGCCTGGGGTGCAAGTACGCGTGCGCGTTCTGCCACGAGTCGGCCGACGCCTTCCTCTACGCGGTGTCCAAGTTCCGGCAGCGCACGGCCGAGCACGTGGTGCACGAGATGCTGCTGCGCCGGGAGCAGGGCTACGAGGCGTTCTTCTTCGACGACAGCACCTTCACCCAGAACCCCGTCTGGCTCGACGAGTTCCTGGGCCGGATGGAGACGGTGTTCGCGCAGCCGGTGGAATGGGGCTGTCAGACCACCATCAACGACCTGGACGAGCCGATGCTGCGCCGCATGGCCCAGGTCGGCTGCAGCTACGTCTACTTCGGCGTCGAGTCGGCGATGCCCGAACCGACACAGGTGCACAAGGTGCTGCAGCTGAGCACGACCTCGGGGGGAACCAGCTGGGCCACACGGCTGCAGCAGGTGGCCGGCTGGTGCCGGGACGCCGGGGTCAGGATCGGCACGTCGCTGCAGTTCGGGCTGGACGAGTCGCCCGCCGACCGGACGAACACGCTGCAACTGGTCGCCGACCTGCACCGGGAGGGCCTGGTGCCCGACAACTGCGTGTCCCTCAACATCAACAGTCCGTATCCCGGCACCCGGCAGTGGATCCGGATGCTCGGCGGTGACGACCCGATGCCCAACTACCGGGAACGGCTCGTGCGGCACAACGCCTTCGAGACGGCCCACCAGTTCTCGTCGCTGGGCGCCGCCGAGGTGGAGGCGGTGTACGAGGAGGCCGTGAAGATACTCGGCCCCGCCCTGCACGCCGATCTGCTCGACCTCGCTGCCCCGACCACGGACGGCAGGTGAGCGGCGTGCGTGTGGCCGTGCTGTACGACCTGGGCTCCGCCGCCCCCATGGAGATCGTGCGCGGGGTGGGGGAGGCCGCCGACCCCGTCTTCGTGCTCGGCGACTCGCAGCACGCCCGCGAGATGCTCCCCGTGCTCTCGGAATTCTGCCCGGTCACCGTCTGGGACGGCCCCGCCCCTACGGCCGCCGCCCTGCGGGCCCTGGGTCCGGTGGACGGCATGGTCACCTTCAGCGAGCGGATGCTGCGCCCGGGCAGCGAACTCGCCGCCGAACTCGGCCTGCGCTTCCACAGCGTGGACACCGCCGTACGGCTCACCGACAAGGACGCCCAGCGCCGGGCGCTGCTGGCCGCGGGGGTCGGCAGCGCGCGGTCCCGGCGGATCTCCCGCGCCGATCAGTACGCCGGTGCGTTGGCCGAGGTCGGTCTGCCCGCCGTGGTGAAGCCCACGGTGGGGGAGGGCAGCAGGAACACCTACCGGATCGACGAGGTGGAGCAGGGCCGGGCACTGGTCTGCCGACTGCTGCCGGAAGGCGCGGACGACGTCACCTATCAGCTGGAGGAACTCCTTGTTGGCCGGGAGGCGGGACCGTTCGGCGACTACGTCAGCGTCGAGTCGCTGGTGGTGGACAAGGTGCCGCGGCACTTCGCGGTGTCGGGCAAGTTCGCGCTGGTGACGCCGTTCCGGGAGACCGGCCAGTTCTGGCCGGCGCCGTTGCCGGCGGCGGAACTCGCCGAGGTGGAAGCCCTCGTCGACGCGGCCCTGGCCGCCCTCGGCGTGACACACGGCCTGACCCACACGGAGATCAAGCTGACCCCGCAGGGTCCTCGGATCATCGAGGTGAACGGCCGGGCAGGCGGCTTCATCAACGAACTGGCCCGTCGCTGTCTGGGCGTCGACCTTATGTCCGTCGCGGCAGCCGCCGGTGCCGGCGTCGACGTCGCCGCGCTGCCCCCCGTACCGCCCGGCGTGCACTACCAGTTCAGCAGCCTGGCGCCCCCCGACGCGCGGACGGTCCGCCGCATCGAGGGCGTCGCCGCGGCCCGGAAGGAAACGGGCGTCAGCTCCTACCGGCCGTTGGTGCACGCTCCCGCGCCGCTCAGTGCGGGTGTGGCCACACAGGAGCTGGACCTGCTGTGCGGTTCGGCCCGGGACCACACGGACATGTTCCGCACGATCCACGCCGTGGTGAGGGCCCTGGAGTTCACCTTCACCACGCGGGCAGGGACCGAGGAAACCGTCCCCGGCACCGCGCTTCCGTCGGCTGCCTCGCTGGAACACTGGCTCACGGCCGAGGGGCTGAGGCCACCGTCCTGACGGCCGTACCCGTCACCCGATCCGAAATTCTGTCATCCGCCTCTAACCTCAATACCGGTAACTTAGGGCTTTGGTGTTCGTTTGACTCGTTTGGGTTTGGTGGCGCCAACGAGGGTGATGGCCGCGGTGGTTGGATGGTCTGCAGC
>NZ_JBSFIH010000070.1:0-37854 GCF_053597455.1 Streptomyces sp. NPDC001393 | reverse complement strand
CCGGACCGGACTTCCACCGGCAGGCGACGACGAGCTTCCGAACAGCAAGAACACCGCTACGTCACGGTGTCACCTCCTGTTCTGCTGGGCGCACGGAAAAGGCTCAGTGGCTCGTGCTGGTGCCAGATCAAGTACCGGTCTTCTCGACGCAACTCTGCGGAACCCCATTCGATGCGCATTACGCCGTCCCCCATGGAGCAGGCGTAGGCAACGAGGACGAGTCGCACGTCTTCGGGAAGCAGCTCCAGGTCGGGATGCACCTCGGAGTCGTCGAGGTCTCCCCAATCCAGGTCAAACGGTTCCTGCATGGGCGGCGGGCCATGGCGACGGATCAAGTCTGCTCGAAAGCCTGTGGCCCGCCGGAGGCGTGCAGCCGTAACGGGCACGTCCTTCTTCGCGTAGCGGAGGGGGTAGATCAGGCACCCGCGGATGAGCATCATCGTTCGTCCCTGTAGGCGCACTGCGTCCCCGAGACTGTCGAGGCCGGCGGCCAGTTCCTCATACTGCACCGCGTAAAGGCCGTGTCCGTAGGCTTCGAGCGTCTGAGTGTGGACGCCTTCATGTCCGGTGCGGGCCCGCTCGTGAGCCCGGACGAGGCAGGCCGGGATGATGTCCACCAGCTCACCGGCGGATTCTCCGAACGTCTCACTTGCCCATCGACTGGCTGAACCCACGACGTACCGCCCCTCCCTGGTGGTCCTGGAGCACAGCGCCGAGCAGCGTCCGCCCAAACCGTGCTGTCCCCCTGGCGCATCACGCAAGGTGGCACCCAGCGCACAGGGGGAGCGCACGTCACCTGAGCGGGGCGCATCGCCGGTGCCGCTCGGTCAATCAGCAGCTGCAATTGCGGTGATAGCGGCACGGCCAGCCAGAGCCGCAAACGACTGTTCAGCAGGTCGACTCGGCGGAGCTCCGCTACACCCTCTGACATCCACGGCTGACATCAACGGGGCCGGACAGCAGCAGACTTTGGCGTGCGTGCGCGGCATTGAGCTCCCTGCCCTGCCAGGAGCTCAATGCAACCTGATCGAACTCCGAAAGCGGTGGTAAGTGTGACCTGTGCCATCGGTGATGCAGAACTCTCGATCTTGGGCAGTCGAAACGCAGGTATCGCGGCGGAAGGTCACCCGAGGCACGCCGTCATTCAAGGTCACGTTGCATCAGACCAGGGCTTGCCCTCTACCCAGTGACGGACCCAGCCGGCAAAGCCGGACTCGCCGGTGGTGAAACCGAACTCGGCCCCAAACGGTCCGGCCCCCTCGCCGGAGATGTTCCAGACGTGTCCACGGTGGGGCCCTGCGACGATCAAGTGCCAGTACATGCCGCAGCCGTCAGTGCCCAGCACGAGCGACCCGTGGTCGAAGACGGGATCCAGCCTCGGACCCAGTTCGTCGTCCGGTATATCGTCCTCCTCCCACAGCCACATCTCCTCAAGCGGGAACGGCTTGGCCAGCTCACGGACCGGGCGGTCGTCACCCCAGTCATCGGGTAGCTCGGCCAGCGGCACCAGGCCGTAGTCGGGCGGGCCGAAGCTGCAGCCGTCGGCTATCTCCGCGACACAGGTCCGGTAGGGCTCGGGCAACGTGATTCCGTGTTCCGTCTCGAAGGCGCGGACTGCCTCCCAGCCCAGGGGCTCCCCGGTGCCAAAGGCCGCCCGGAGCATGGTCAGGTCTTCGGGGCGAGCGTGCTCGGTGTCCATGCGGCACATAGCTATCACCTGCCACTATCGGATCACGAGGTGGGTGGCCCCAGAGCGTCTATCAGGCCCGATGCGGCGAGCCTCTGCCGATTACGTCTGTTCCTGGCAAACAGGGGTGTCTAGAAGATCAGGCAGGAGTTCGGCGATGGCTGCAGTGCAGCAGCGAAGTACAGCAACCACAGCAATCGACCATGACCGGCAGTGCCTCTGAAGGGCCTCGCGGCGACCTCTATGACCGTCGTGGACCGATCCCTGTAGAGCTACGGATCAGAAGGCGCCGTGCCCCTCCCGTCCCGATCGACCGGGGAACACCGGGGAACGACGGGCACTCACGGACAGTGCACAGCGCGACGGCCCCTGACCATTTCACCTGATCAGGGGCCATGCACCTGCGCGGTGGGGGTGGGATTTGAACCCACGGTGACTCGCGCCACGACGGTTTTCAAGATCGCTGTCAATCGGATGGACTGCTAGAGCGACTGGCCGGACGACGGTCTCACCGATTCCCAATGGTCCACGATTCGTGCTGCCTCCTGGTCGAAGTCAGGGTTCGTCGACTTCCGGAGTCCATCCACAGGCGCGACCAGATGGCACCTTCGCCCGCCCCTCAGGCTGACTCGGACCTGTCGGCGGGGCTTGAAGCCTGCCAGCCGCACCACCGCGACATCATCGACCTTCTCCCATGGGATCGTTCGCCTCAACCCGGGCCAGCGCTGGCCGATCCCCTCCGGTCCGACCGTTGTTGACGCGCACGAGCCCCACAGCACAACCAGGCCCCAGACGATGAGGGCGGCACTCAAACCCTGGAGTGCGCCCGCTACGGTCTTCGACAACCCTCCCGACGCCCAGATGACGGCAGCGGAGACCGCCCAGCAATACAGGGCATAGAGCACGGCAATGGCGCGGCGACGCGTCGGCATCTTGATCGTTATCGGGGGCACGAGCTAGAGACTATTTGACGTGAGATCAGCTGCTCGCTGAGGAATGTAGCGCCTTCTTCCGCGCGCCGTTCGGCCCTCTGGCGCTCGCGCCTTCGGCGTGTCCGGTATGAGTGTCATAAGGCTGTTGTAACTTCAATCCGGCCTCAGCTGCCCGCCGATCTCTCGTAGATAGGAGATGTTGCATGTTGATCACCTGCTGTCGCGCCGTCACTGCGGCGATCGCGGCCACGGCGGCCCTGGCCGCGTCCGGCACCGCCTACGCATCGGTCTCCCAGCCGAACGCCCAGGCGACCCCGAATGTCCGGGTGGGCAGCCCCACGCAGGAGGAGGGTCGGATCTTGATCAACGAGCGGTCGTACCTCGCCCACAAGGACGGCTGCATCACCGTGATGTCCGGCCTCGGCGCCACCAGCTTCAACATCTTCAACGACAGCAGCAAGACGGTCCTGGTTTTCGATGGAGCCGTCTGCGACAACGGCGCTCCCATCGCCACGATCGGGCCGAAGAGTACCGCCGACGGCGTGAGGCCGCACACTACAGCCACAGTCTTCGCCCCCGGCGCCCCGATCGTGACTGACGTGCTGGTTGCCAGCTTCCTGGTGAAGTAGCGCCACTAGCACGTCCATTTGCACCTCTTCGACAGGCGCTGTACAGCAGCGAAGTACAGCAACCGCTACAACCGCGGCGGACCATCATGGACCGTGCCTGGCAGATCATCCAGCGCAGTGAGCTTCAACGACCATCGTGCCCATAGTTCGCATCGAGGGGCAGCCCGACAACTCGCCCCCGTCGTTGAGACCCCACCGACCTAGCAGCGCTGGGAATGCCGAAAGCCGGGTCTCTCCCGAAACGCGATGAGCTAGGATCCCCGCCGGGCGAAGCCGTAGCGCAGAGGTCGTCGCGCGCGGTCTCCAAAATCGCGAGGACGCCGGTTCGAATCCGGCCGGTTTCGCCCGTGCCAGCCTCACTGCTTAAAACGGTGCTCACATGACGCAGTAGCCGACGGCAGCGCTGACGGCAACGCCAGCGGACGTCAGCGGCACTGCGCGACCCGGCACGGTAGCGGCAGAGTGCCGGCGGGCCATCCCGCCGAGGTGTGCCCGCATCTTCTAAGCACCTGGCCAGCAGCGGGAAACACACGCTCCCAAAAGACAGGGAACGCAGCAGCGCCCTCCCGGGCCGCCCTGGGCCGTGGAAGGGCGCTCGATGGTGACCAACGTCGACAACTGCCGACAGCTCAGCAGCAGGTCAGAGTGTTGATCGATACGGCGGCCGCGGGTCACGGCCGCCAGTGATCAGTTGTGGCTGTGCAGGATGTCGTTCAGGCCGCCCCAGACCGCGTTGTTCGGGCGGGCCTCGACCGTGCCGGTGACCGAGTTGCGGCGGAAGAGGATGTTGGAGGCGCCGCTCAGCTCGCGGGCCTTGACGATCTGGCCGTCGGGCATGGTGACCCGGGTGCCCGCGGTGATGTACAGGCCGGCCTCGACCACGCACTCGTCGCCGAGGGCGATGCCGACGCCCGCCTCGGCGCCGATCAGGCAGCGCTCGCCGATGGAGATGATGACGTTGCCGCCACCGGACAGGGTGCCCATCGTGGAGGCGCCGCCGCCGATGTCGGAGCCGTTGCCGACCACGACGCCCGCGGAGATGCGGCCCTCGACCATGGAGGTCCCGAGCGTCCCGGCGTTGAAGTTGACGAAGCCCTCGTGCATGACCGTGGTGCCCTCGGCGAGGTGGGCGCCCAGGCGGACCCGGTCGGCGTCCGCGATGCGCACGCCCTTCGGGGCGACGTAGTCGGTCATCCGCGGGAACTTGTCGATCGAGGTGACCTGCAGGTGCAGGCCCTCGGCGCGGGCGTTGAGGCGCACCTTCTCGACGTCGTCCACGGCGACCGGGCCGAGCGAGGTCCAGGCGACGTTGGCGAGGTGGCCGAAGATGCCGTCCAGGCTCTGGCCGTGCGGCTTGACCAGACGGTGCGAGAGCAGGTGCAGGCGCAGGTAGACGTCGTGCGCGTCGATCGGCTTCTCGCCGAGGGAGGCGATGACCGTGCGGACCGCGACCACCTCGACGCCCCGGCGGGCGTCCGGGCCCATCGCCGCGGTCGCGCCGCCGCCCAGCAGCTCGGCCGCCTGCTCGGCGGTGAGCCGCTCGGTGCCGGCCGGGCCCGGTGCCTCGACCAGCTCGGGGGCCGGGAACCAGGTGTCGAGAACGGTGCCGTCGGAGGCGAGGGTGGCAAGGCCGGCGGCGACGGCGCCGGTGGTGCGGGAAGCAGAGTCGGTCATGGGGAAAACCTAACGTGGGCGGGGGTGCGGGAGCGAACCGTGTCTCACGGACCGGGCGCGGCTTCAGCGGATCACCCGAGCCAGCACTTCTCGCGCGTACTCCTCGTCGTACGAACCGCCCGTGAGCAGCACCTGCAGACAGATTCCGTCCATCAGGGCCACCAGCGCCCGCGCCGTCACCGGGTCCACCCGCGCGGCCAGCCGCCGGGCCGTCTCCTCGGCCCACTGGGCGGCGACCGGGCGCAGGGCGGGGCGGCGCAGGGCCGCGAGGTACAGCTCGTACTCCAGCTCAACGCCCGGCCGGTCGCGGCCCAGCCACTCGCCGAGGACCCGGGCGAGACCGGTGGCCAGGTCGTCGCCGGGGTCCGCCAGGACCCCGCTCGCGTCGAGCACCTGCGCGAACCCCTCGTTGGCCTGGCAGAGGGCGGCCACCAGCAGGTCGTCCAGGGTGGCGAAGTGGTACGTCGTGGAGCCGAGCGGGACATCCGCCTCGGCGGCGACCGTACGGTGGCTCAGTCCGGCGATGCCGTCCCGGCCGGCCACCCGGAGGGCCGCGTCGATGATCCGCTGCCGCCGCTCGGGGTCGTAGCGCCGGGCCATCAGTGGCTCGCCCCGCCCAGGTTCAGCACGACCACACCTCCGATGATCAGCAGGATCCCGCCGACCTTGGCGAGACCCAGTCCCTCCCCGAACAGCAGCAGGCCGAGCACGGCGATGGTCGCGGTGCCCACGCCGGACCAGATCGCGTACGCCGTGCCGATCTGGACGGTCTTCAGCGTCTGGGCGAGCAGCGCGAAGGAGACGAGGTAGCCCAGAGCGGTCACGAGCGAGGGCCAGAGCCGGCTGAATCCCTCGCTGTACTTCATCGCCGTCGTGGCGGCGACCTCGGCGGCGATGGCGCCGGCGAGTGACAGATATCCCATGCGTACGAGCGTACACAACGATGCGTACGGCCGTACACAACAAGAAAGTTTCATTTTCACAGAAACCGCTCTCCGCCGCTGCTCCGGCCACTAATGTGCGGGGCCATGTCCGACCACACCCCCCATCCCTGGGAGACCGGCCGGCCCGCCGCCACCTCCCGCTTCCCCGGCACCCGAAGACTCTGGCCGGCCGGCGCGCTGGCGCTCGCGGTGATCACCGCCTGCGTCACGGCCCTGGCCATGAACGACGGGCCCCCGCGGACCGAAGCCACCCCGCGGACGGCCGGAGCCCCCACGGACAACGGCCCAGGCCTGCTCTCCTTCGGCTCTCCGCCGGCGCGTACGGCGGCTCCGCCCGGGGGGAGGACCGCGCGGGCATCCGGGACACCGCGCACCACCGCCCCGCACCCCTCCGACCCGAAGCCCACACCGCCCACGTCACCGGCCGGGCAAGGCAGTTCCGCGAAACCTGCCCCCACCGGGCGTTCGGTCCGCTCCCTGAACTACCCCGACCGCTACTGGCACATCAGCGGCGACCTGGTGAAGCTCGACCCGGTGACCTCCCCCGCCGACCGTCGCGCGGCGACCTTCACCGTGGTCAACGGCCTTGCCGACGCGCACTGTTACTCCTTCGCCACCGCCGACGGCGGCTACCTCCGTCACCGGAACTTCCTGCTGCGCGCCGAACACGACGACGGCACACCCCTGTTCCGCCAGGACGCCACCTTCTGCCCCCGCCGGTCGTCGTTCGGCGGAGCGCTCATGCTGGAGTCGGTGAACTACCCCGGCCGCTTCCTGCGCCACCAGAACTTCCAGCTGAAGCTGGACCCTTACGACAACACCGACCTCTACCGCGCCGACTCGGCGTTCCAGCTGGTGGACGGGCTGGGCTGAGCGCGAGGCCAGTGCGCGCGAAAGGGGCCACGGCACCCGGCCATGGCCCCTTTCGCAGGCTCTGTGTCAGACGTTGAACCCGAGCGCCCTCAGCTGCTCGCGGCCGTCGTCCGTGATCTTGTCGGGGCCCCACGGGGGCATCCAGACCCAGTTGATGCGGAGTTCGTTGACGAGGCCGTCCGTGGCGGACTTGGCCTGGTCCTCGATGACGTCCGTCAGCGGGCAGGCCGCCGAGGTCAGGGTCATGTCGACCGTGGCCACGTTGGAGTCGTCGATGTGGATGCCGTAGATCAGGCCGAGGTTGACGACGTCGATGCCCAGCTCGGGGTCGACCACGTCCATCAGGGCCTCGCGAAGCTCCTCCTCCGAGGCGGGCTTCATCTCAGCGGTGTCGGTCATGCCGTCTTCCTTTCGGCGTCGGCGCCACCCAGCGCCTGGGCCGTCGCGTCCTTCCACGCCATCCAGCTCAGGAGGGCGCACTTGACCCGCGCGGGGTACTTGGAGACACCGGCGAACGCGACCGCGTCCTCCAGGATGTCCTCCATCGCGTCGTCCGGCTCGATCCGGCCCTTGGACTGCATCAGCTCCAGGAAGGTCTCCTGGATCTTCTGCGCCTCGGTCAGCTCCTTGCCGACCAGCAGCTCGTTGAGGACCGAGGCGCTCGCCTGACTGATCGAGCAGCCCTGGCCCTCGTAACTGACGTCCGCGATCTTCGTGCCGTCGTACTTCACGCGGAGGGTGATCTCGTCGCCGCAGGTCGGGTTCACATGGTGCACCTCGGCGTCGCCATCCCGCAGACCACGCCCGTGGGGGTTCTTGTAGTGGTCCAGGATGACTTCCTGGTACATCGAATCCAGCTTCACGGTCAGCTTCCGTCCCTCAGCCGAAGAAGTTCCGTACGTGCTCCAGCCCCTCGACCAGTGCGTCGATCTCGGCCGGCGTGGAGTACAGATAGAACGACGCTCGCGTGGTCGCAGGAATTCCGTAGCGGAGGCAGACGGGCCGCGCACAGTGGTGGCCGACGCGGACCGCGATGCCCTGCTCGTCGAGGACCTGGCCCACGTCGTGCGGGTGGATGTCGCCCAGGGTGAAGGAGATCGCGGCGCCCCGGTCCTCGGCCGTGGTCGGGCCGATGATCCTCAGGTCCGGGACCTTCTGCAGACGCTGGACCGCGTACTCGGTCAGCGCGTGCTCATGGGCGAGGATCTTCTCCATGCCGATCGACTGGAGGTAGTCGATCGCCGCGCCGAGGCCGACCGCCTGGGCGATCGGGGGCGTGCCCGCCTCGAACTTGTGCGGCGCCGGGGCGTAGGTGGACGAGTGCATCGAGACCGTCTCGATCATCTCGCCGCCGCCCAGGAAGGGGGGAAGGTCCTCCAGGAGCTCCTGCCGGCCCCACAGGACGCCGATGCCCGTCGGGCCGCACATCTTGTGACCGGTGAAGGCCACGAAGTCGGCCTGCAGGGCCTGCACGTCCAGCGGCATGTGCGGGGCGGCCTGGGAGGCGTCGATGCAGACGAGGGCGCCGACCTCCTGGGCGCGGCGGATTATCGTCTCGACCGGGTTGACCGTGCCCAGGATGTTCGACACCAGCACGAAGGAAACGATCTTCGTCTTCTCGGTGATGATCTCGTCGATGTTGGACAGGTCCAGGCGGCCGTCGTCCGTGAGACCGAACCACTTCAGCTTCGCGCCGGTGCGCTGCGCGAGCAGCTGCCACGGCACGATGTTGGAGTGGTGCTCCATCTCCGTGATGACGATCTCGGTCTCGTGGTCCACCCGGTAGGGCTCCTCGGCCCAGCCCAGCATGTTCGCCACGAGGTTCAGCGACTCGGAGGCGTTCTTGGTGAAGATCACCTCGTCGCGGCTGGGCGCGTTGATGAACGCGGCGACCTTGTCGCGCGCGCCCTCGTACAGCGCCGTGGCCTCCTCGGCGAGCACATGCACACCGCGGTGGACGTTGGCGTTGTAGCGCTCGTAGTACTCGCTCAGGGCGTCCAGCACCTGGCGCGGCTTCTGCGATGTCGCCGCGTTGTCCAGGTACACGAGCTTCTTGCCGTCGTGGACGACTCGGTCCAGAACGGGGAAGTCCTTGCGGATCGCCTCGGTGTCGAGGAGGCCCGGCAGCTGTGTCACGCGGATGCGCCACCCTTCACGTATGCCTCGTAGCCCTCGTTCTCCAGCTTGTCCGCGAGCTCGGGGCCGCCGGACTCGACGATGCGGCCGCCTGCGAACACGTGGACGTGGTCGGGCTTGATGTAGCGCAGGATGCGCGTGTAGTGCGTGATCAGCAGGGTGCCGACCTCGCCGGTCTCGCGGACGCGGTTGACGCCCTCGGAGACGATGCGGAGCGCGTCGACGTCCAGACCGGAGTCGGTCTCGTCCAGGATCGCGACCTTCGGCTTGAGCAGCTCCAGCTGGAGGATCTCGTGGCGCTTCTTCTCACCGCCGGAGAAGCCCTCGTTGACGTTGCGCTCGGCGAAAGACGGGTCCATGTTGAGGCGCTGCATGGCCTCCTTGACCTCCTTCACCCAGGTGCGCAGCTTCGGGGCCTCGCCGCGGACGGCGGTGGCGGAGGTGCGCAGGAAGTTGGAGACCGAGACGCCGGGGACCTCGACCGGGTACTGCATCGCCAGGAACAGGCCCGCGCGGGCGCGCTCGTCGACGGACATCTCCAGGACGTCCTCGCCGTCGAGCAGCACGGTGCCGCTGGTGATCGTGTACTTCGGATGACCCGCGAGGGAGTAGGCGAGGGTCGACTTGCCGGAGCCGTTGGGGCCCATGATGGCGTGCGTCTCGCCCTGCTTCACGGTGAGGTCGACGCCCTTGAGGATCTCCTTCGTGGCGTTGTCGGCCTCGACGGTGACGTGCAGGTCTCGGATTTCAAGCGTTGCCATGGGTGCCTCAGGACTCCTGGGTGAGGGAGACGAGAACGTCGTCCCCTTCGATCTTTACGGGGTATACGGGGACGGGGCGCGTGGCCGGGAGGCCGGACGGCTTGCCGGTGCGCAGGTCGAAGGAGGAGCCGTGCAGCCAGCACTCGATCTGGCAGTCCTCCACCTCGCCCTCGGAGAGCGAGACGTTCGCGTGGGAGCAGATGTCGTAGATCGCGAACACCTCGCCCTCGGTCTTGACGACCGAGACCGGCGTGCCGTCGAGTTCCACCCGCTTCGGGGTGTCCTCCTCCAGCTCGCTCAGCCCACAGACGCGTACGAAGGTCATGCGACCGAAGCCTCCAGCTCCTCCTCGATCTTGGCGAGCAGGCGCTCCTCGATGTCGGCGACACCGATCTGCTGGACCAGTTCGGCGAAGAAGCCGCGGACCACCAGGCGGCGCGCCTCGTGCTCCGGGATGCCGCGGGCCATCAGGTAGAAGAGCTGCTCGTCGTCGAAGCGGCCGGTGGCGGAGGCGTGGCCGGCGCCGACGATCTCACCGGTCTCGATCTCCAGGTTCGGCACCGAGTCGACGCGCGCGCCGTCCGTGAGGACCAGGTTGCGGTTCATCTCATAGGTGTCCGTGCCCTCGGCCTTGGCCTCGATGAGCACGTCGCCGATCCAGACCGCGTGCGCGTCGTCGCCCTGGAGCGCGCCCTTGTAAGCGACGTTGGACTTGCAGTGCGGGGTGTTGTGGGTGACCAGCAGGCGGTGCTCCTGGTGCTGCCCGGCGTCGGTGAAGTACAGGCCGTACAGCTCGACCTCGCCACCGGGACCGGCGTACTCCACGCGGGGGTGCAGGCGGACCAGGTCACCGCCGAAGGTGACGACGATCGACTTGAAGGTGGCGTCCCGGCCGACCAGCGCGTTGTGCTGGGCCACGTGCACGGCCTTGTCGTCCCAGTCCTGGACGGAGACGACGGTCAGCTTGGCGCCGTCACCGAGGACGTAGTCGACGTTGGCGGCGAGCACCGCGTCACCGGTGTGGTCGATGACCACGACGGCCTCGGCGAAGGCGCCCAGCTCGATCACCTGGTGACCGAAGGCGGTGCCGCCCTGGCCGTGCACGGCGATGCGGATCGGCTCGGAAAGGACGGTCTCCTTCGGGACCGTCACGACCGAGGCCTTCTCGAAGGCGGAGTACGCCTGCGCGGCCACGCGGTCCACCGGGGTGCCCGCCCTGCCGAGCCGGGCGTCGTCACGGCCGACGGTCTCGACGGTGACGCCCTCGGGGGCCTGGACGTCGACCTTCACACCGTCGCCGTTCGCGACGGCGGTGCCGTCGTGCAGCCCGCGCAGGCGCTCCAGCGGGGTGAACCGCCACTCCTCCTCGCGGCCGTGCGGGACCGGGAAGTCCGCCACGTCGAAGGACGGCGGCGCGCTCATGCGCGAGACGACGGTCGACTCCGCGGCGACCGCGATCGAGCCGGCGGTGGTGGAACCCACCGGGATGTTCTGGGCCTCAGCCATGGCTGTCGTAATGCTCGCTTTCTTACGTATGGGCTTGACGGGGAGTGCGGACCGGCGGTTAACCGACCGCGCCCTCCATCTGCAGCTCGATCAGCCGGTTGAGCTCCAGCGCGTACTCCATGGGCAGTTCCTTGGCGATCGGCTCGACGAAGCCGCGCACGATCATCGCCATCGCCTCGTCCTCGGAGAGGCCGCGGCTCATCAGGTAGAAGAGCTGGTCCTCGGAGACCTTGGAGACGGTGGCCTCGTGGCCCATGGACACGTCGTCCTCGCGGACGTCGACGTACGGGTACGTGTCCGAGCGGGAGATCGTGTCGACCAGCAGCGCGTCGCACAGCACGTTGGACTTCGACCCGGCGGCGCCCTCGCCGATCTCGATCAGACCGCGGTACGACGTACGACCGCCACCGCGCGCGACCGACTTCGAGACGATGTTGGACGAGGTGTTCGGCGCCATGTGGACCATCTTGGCGCCGGCGTCCTGGTGCTGGCCCTCGCCCGCGAAGGCGATGGACAGGGTCTCGCCCTTGGCGTGCTCGCCCATCAGGTAGACGGCCGGGTACTTCATCGTCACCTTGGAGCCGATGTTGCCGTCGATCCACTCCATGGTCGCGCCCTCGTAGGCCACGGCGCGCTTGGTGACCAGGTTGTAGACGTTGTTCGACCAGTTCTGGATGGTCGTGTAGCGGCAGCGGGCGTTCTTCTTGACGATGATCTCGACGACCGCGGAGTGCAGCGAGTCCGACTTGTAGATCGGGGCCGTACAGCCCTCGACGTAGTGCACGTAGGCACCCTCGTCGACGATGATCAGGGTCCGCTCGAACTGGCCCATGTTCTCCGTGTTGATGCGGAAGTAGGCCTGCAGCGGGATCTCGACGTGCACGCCCTTCGGCACGTAGATGAACGATCCGCCGGACCACACGGCGGTGTTCAGGGCCGCGAACTTGTTGTCGCCGGCGGGGATGACGGTCCCGAAGTACTCCTTGAAGAGCTCCGGGTGCTCCTTCAGCGCGGTGTCGGTGTCGAGGAAGATGACGCCCTGCTCCTCCAGGTCCTCGCGGATCTGGTGGTAGACGACCTCCGACTCGTACTGGGCCGCGACACCGGCGACGAGGCGCTGCTTCTCCGCCTCCGGGATGCCGAGCTTGTCGTAGGTGTTCTTGATGTCCTCGGGCAGGTCCTCCCAGGACTCCGCCTGCTTCTCCGTGGAGCGCACGAAGTACTTGATGTTGTCGAAGTCGATGCCCGAGAGGTCGGAGCCCCAGTTCGGCATCGGCTTCTTCTCGAAGAGCTTCAGGCCCTTCAGGCGCAGCTTGGTCATCCACTCCGGCTCCGACTTCTTGCCGGAGATGTCGCGGACGACCTCCTCGTTCAGGCCGCGCCTGGCGGAGGCACCGGCCACGTCCGAGTCGGCCCAGCCGTATTCGTACTTGCCCAGGCCCTCGAGCTCAGGGTGGGCAGTCTCCGTGGGGAGAGTCATGCGGGGTTCCTCCCGGCCGTGCTTGCAGGTGCGTTGTCGCTGGTCTTGGAAATCTTGGGGATGAACGTCGTGCAGACGCCGTCGCCGTGCGCGATGGTCGCCAGTCGCTGGACGTGGGTACCCAGCAGCTCGGCGAAGATCTCCGTCTCCGCCTCGCACAGCTGCGGGAACTGCTCCGCGACATGGGCGACCGGGCAGTGGTGCTGGCACAGCTGCTCGCCGACCGGTGCGCTGCGCGCCGTAGCAGCGTACCCGTCGGCGCTCAAGGCCTTGGCCAGTGCTTCGGCCCGCTTGTCCGGCGTGACCGCCTCGATCGCCTTGCGGTACGTGCTCGCCTGGGCGGCGATCCGGGCGCGGGCGAAGGCCGCGACCGCCTCGGGGCCTCCGCCCTGCTCGGCGATCCAGCGGAGCGCGTCCGCGGCGAGCTTGTCGTACGACTGGTCGAAGGCGTCCCGGCCGCAGTCGGTCAGCGCGAAGACCTTCGCGGGGCGGCCGCGCGTGCGCGTGCCGTACACGCGCTGTTCGCGGGCCTCCACGACGTCGTCGGCGACCAGGGCGTCCAGGTGGCGCCGGACGGCCGCCTGGGTCAGCCCCAGCCGGCCGGCGAGTTCGGCGACGGTCGACGGGCCGTGGTCCAGGATGGAGCGCGCGACGCGGTTGCGCGTGGAGCGCTCACCGGTCGCGAGTTCCTCCTGTGGGGCCCCCAGGGGGGTCTCCCGAGCCTCGCCGACGTTTTTCACAACGCCATTGTTGCGTAATTCCTCGGAGCCTGACAAGCGCCGTCCGGATCATCGAGCGGTGCCCTGCGTCACTTAGGCATACCTAATCTGACCTGCGGAAACGATCTTTGATCGATCATCCGGCACGGCCCTGAGCAGGCCCTTAGCCGGCCCTGGTCAGGCCCTGGGCAGGCAAATCGGTGGCGCCCCGCGGACCCGTCCGGAAGACTCCCGAACCATGCCGACACCCCCTCCGACCGGCCCTCTTGTCACTCGCGACAGCATCGGCGCACAGGTGCGCCTGCTGGGTGTGGAGACCGGGGAGATCCTCCTGGCGCACTCCTCGCTCAGCTCGCTCGGCTGGGTGAACGGAGGCGCCGTCGCGGTCGTCCAAGGACTCCTCGACGCACTGGGTCCGTCCGGCACGCTCGTCGTCCCCGCCCAGTCGGCCGATCTGTCGGACCCCGCGCTGTGGGGCAGGCCGCCCGTGCCCCGGGAGTGGTGGGACCGGATCCGGGCCACCATGCCGCCGTACGACCCGCTGATCACCCCCACCCGCGGGGTCGGGGTGATCCCGGAGACCGTACGGACCTGGCCGGGCGCCCTGCGCAGCGCGCACCCGCACACCTCCTGCGCGGCGCTCGGGCCGCGCGCGCGGGAGATCACCGACGGCCACGCCCCCGACTGCCGGCTGGGTGAGCGCAGCCCGCTCGCCCGGCTGGAGCGGCTGGGTGCCCGGGTCCTGCTGCTCGGCGCGGGCTACGACGCCTGCACCGCCTTCCACCTCGCCGAGTACCGGATACCCGCTCCCCTGGTCGACGTCGGACGGCCCGCGCCGGGCGGCGGCTGGGAGACGGTGAGGGAGGTGTCGATCACCTCCGACCGGTTCGACGAGCTGGGCCACGACTTCGAACGGGACCGGCCGGTCGTACGCGGGAAGGTGGGCGCGGCCGACGCACGGCTGTTCCCGGTGGCGGACGCCGTGGCCTACGCCGAGCGGTGGCTGCCGATGCACCGGCCCCGCCAGGAGTGAGTTCCCCTACCCGCCGGTCCGGACGGCAAGCGGTCTCCCTAGACTCTGGACCCATGCGAAGTGAGCCTGTCGTCCAGGTCCAGGCCCTGGTGAAGCGGTACGGCGCGAAGACCGCGGTGGACGGCCTCGACCTGGTGGCCGGGGCGGGCGTGACCGCCGTCCTCGGTCCCAACGGGGCGGGGAAGACGACGACGGTCGAGACCTGCGAGGGGTACCGGAAGCCGGATTCCGGCACGGTGCGCGTCCTGGGCCTCGACCCCGTACGGCAGTCCGCCGAGTTGCGCCCCCGTGTCGGTGTGATGCTCCAGTCCGGCGGCGTGTACTCCGGCGCCCGGGCCGACGAGATGCTCCGGCATGTCGCGAAGCTGCACACGCACCCATTGGACGTGGACGCGCTGATCGAGCGGCTGGGCCTGGACAGCTGCGGCCGGACCTCCTACCGGCGGTTGTCCGGCGGCCAGCAGCAGCGCCTCGCGCTCGCCATGGCCGTCGTCGGGCGCCCGGAACTGGTCTTCCTGGACGAGCCGACGGCCGGCCTGGACCCGCAGGCCCGCCGGGCCACCTGGGACCTGGTGAAGGACCTGCGGGCGGACGGCGTCTCGGTGATCCTCACCACCCACTACATGGAAGAGGCCGAGCAGCTCGCCGACGACGTGGCGATCATCGACGGCGGCCGGGTCATCGCCCAGGGCTCCCCGGAGGAGCTGTGCAAGGGCGGCGCCGAGAACACCCTGCGCTTCACCGGCCGCCCCGGCCTCGACGTGGGTTCCCTGTTGAAGGCCCTCCCCGCCGACTGCACGGCCGCCGAGCTCACCCCCGGCGCCTACCGGGTCGTCGGCAAGGTCGACCCGCAGCTGCTGGCCACCGTGACCTCCTGGTGCGCCCAGCACGGAGTGATGCCGGAGAGGATCTCGGTGGAACGGCACACCCTGGAAGACGTTTTTCTTGAGCTGACCGGCAAGGAGCTGCGCTCGTGACGACCGCGACCGGTACGTACGCCCCGAAGCCGGGTGCAGCGCCGCTCCCCCGCATGATCGCGGCCCAGGCGGCCCTGGAGACGAAGATGCTGCTGCGCAACGGCGAGCAGCTGCTGCTGACCGTGGTCATCCCGACCCTGCTGCTGGTGCTCTTCAGCTCGGTGGACATCGTGGACACCGGCAAGGGCAAGGCGGTGGACTTCCTGGCCCCCGGCATCCTGGCGCTCGCCGTGATGTCGACGGCGTTCACCGGGCAGGCCATCGCGACCGGCTTCGAGCGCCGCTACGGCGTGCTCAAGCGGCTCGCCTCCTCGCCGCTGCCGCGCTGGGGCCTGATGACCGCGAAGACCGCGTCCGTGCTGGTCACCGAGGTCCTGCAGGTGATCCTGCTGACGGCGATCGCCTTCGCGCTGGGCTGGTCCCCGCACGGCAACCCCGCAGCCGTCCTGCTCCTGCTGGTCCTCGGTACGGCCGCCTTCTCCGGCCTGGGCCTGCTGATGGCGGGCACGCTGAAGGCGGAGGCGACCCTGGCCGCCGCCAATCTGGTGTTCCTGCTGCTGCTCGTCGGCGGCGGGGTCATCGTGCCGCTGGACAAGTTCGGCTCGGCCGGCCGGGACGCCCTCGGCCTGCTGCCCATCTCCGCGCTGTCGGACGGCCTGCGGGGCGTGCTCCAGCACGGCGCCGGGACGCCGTGGGGCGACCTGGGCATCCTGGCCGTGTGGGCCGTCGTCGGTCTGGCCGCGGCCGGGAAGTTCTTCCGCTGGGAGTGAGGCGTCACGGTGGACCCCTCGTGAAAGCGTGCACAAGCGGCGGCCTACGATGGTGGGCGTGCCCAAGCTGAACCCCGCCGACGCCGCAGCGGCGCTGCGCAACCCGCTCGCCTTCATCGCCGAACGCTGGACCCCGACCCCTCGGACGGTCCAGCGGGCGGCCCTCGCCGCGCTCGTGATGTCGGTGGTCATCGTCGTCACCGGTGGCGCCGTACGCCTGACCGGCTCCGGCCTCGGCTGCCCGACCTGGCCGGAGTGCACCGACGGCTCGCTGACGCCGACGACTGCGCTGAGCTACCACAGCGCGATCGAGTTCGGCAACCGGATGCTGACGTACGTGCTGTGCGCCGCGGTCGGCTGGGCGATCATCGCGGCCCGCTCCGAGAAGCCGCACCGGCGCAGCCTGACCCGGCTGGGCTGGGCGCAGTTCTGGCTGGTGATGGGCAACGCGATCCTCGGTGGCATCGTCGTGCTCGTGGGCCTCAACCCGTACACCGTGGCGGCCCACTTCCTGCTCGCCACGGCCCTGACCACCGTCGCCGCGGTGATGTGGCAGCGCACCCGCGAGGGCGACGGCGCGCCCCGCCCGCTGGTCGGGGGGGCCGTGCAGCAGCTGGTGTGGTTCCTGGTGGCCGCGTCCCTGCTGCTCATCGCCGCCGGCACGGTGGTGACCGGAGCCGGGCCGCACGCGGGTGACTCCAGCGAGGTCAAGCGGATCCCCATCGACTGGGAGACGGTGGCCAAGCTGCACGCGGTGCTCGCCTGGATCGTGGTGACGCTGACGTTCGCGCTGTGGTTCGTGCTGAAGGCGGTGGACGCGCCGAAGGGGCCCCTCGCCCGCACCCGCGATCTGTTCCTGGTCCTGCTCGGCCAGGGTGTGATCGGTTACGTGCAGTACTTCACCCACCTGCCCGAGCTGCTGGTGGGCCTGCACATGTTCGGCTCCTGCCTCGTGTGGATCGGCGTCCTGCGCATCCTGCTGGCGCTCCGCGAACGCCCGGAGGCCGGCCTGGACCTGCCCGGACCCTCGGCCGAGGTGACGGTGAGCACGCGCGCGTGAGTCACCCGTAGGTGGTGACCGCTCCGGGTCGTCCAGGCCGGCCTGGGTGAGAGTGGCTGCAGTGGACAGCTCAGCCGAGTCCGTACACCCGGCGCGCGTTGTCCGCCGCGACCATCCGGGCCACCCGCTGGGCGTCCTCCAGGGACCAGGCGCCCTCGGCCACCCAGGTGCCCAGGACCCGGCCCAGGGCCTCGCGGAACAGCCGGGCGCCCACGACGTGCAGCTCGGGCAGGCCGTGGGCGCCGCTGGAGAAGAGGATCTTGCCGAAGGGGGCCAGCTCCAGGATCTCGGCGAGGACGGTGGCCGCGCGGGCGCCGGTGCGGACGAGCGCGGCGCCGGAGTCGGCGTAGACATGCGGGAAGACGCCGGCCAGATGGGCGGCATGGCGGTGGTACGGGTAGCCGTGCAGCAGGATCAGGTCGGTGCCGAGGCCGGCCGTGGCCCGCACGAAGTCGGTGAGCAGCACGGGGTCGGTACGGTCGATGCGGGTGCCCGGCTCGCCGAGCCCGGCGTGCAGCTGGAGGGGGCGGCCCGAGGCCACGGCGATCCAGAGCAGGTGCCGCAGCAGCACGGGGTCGGTGAGCGGCCCGCCGACCCGCCGCCCGGCCAGCCAGCGGCCCGCCGCGCCCCGCACCTCGCCCGGCCCCGGCGGCTCGGGCGCGAGTGCCAGGCCGTGTCCCAGCCCCGCGACGGAGGTGAAGGCGACCGCGTGCGCGGCGGCGGCGTGCACCGACTCGGCGAGGTTGGCGAGGAAGGACTCGACGGTGCCGGAGGTGTCGGCGACCTGCTCCGCGAGCTGCTCGAGCCGGACGATCTCGTGGGCCTGGGCGGCACCGGCGGAAGCCAGCTCGGCGGGTCCGGTGAGGTCGCCGGGCAGGCCGGTGTCGACGAGGTAGGTGGTGATGCCGCTGCCGCGCAGCAACCTGCGGCCCGCCTCCAGGACGCCCAGTTCCCGGCGCCGGGCCAGATAGCGGGCGGGCGCGCAGTGCGGCTCCAGGCCGAGCAGGGGCGGGCACCAGCGCCGTACCGCGAATCCCGTCTGGGTGTCGAAGAGCGTGGTACCGGCTGCGGGCGGGCCCTCGGTGCGGGCCAGCTGGGCCTCGAAGGTGCCGAGGCCAAGCTCTGTTCGCAGTACGCCGTGGCAGTACTGGTCCACGAGGGACGGCGTTTCGATCATTCCGACTCCCGTGAGGACGCGCTGTGCTGCCTTACACGTCCTAACGGGTGAATCGGGTTGAGGTGGCGGCAGCCGACCTAAAGGGGCGCGGGGCAGCCGAGCTAGCCCCCGATCTGAATGCCGGCCATCCGCTTCCACTCGTACGCACCCGTCGTCACCTTCGCCGCGAACTCGCCGTCGAAGGACTCGTGGACGGTGATGCCGGACTTCTCGACGGCCTTCTCCGCGATCTCGGTGCTCGGTGCCACCAGGTCGCCCCAGCCGCCGTCCTCGCCGACGAGGACGATGCGGGCGCCGCGCTCGCCGATGTGGGCCACCTGGCCCTCGGCGCCGCCGTGGGCCTTCGCGAAAGCGCTGATCTGGTGGGCGAGCCGGGACACCTTGCGCTCGGCCCGCGCGTCAACCTGCTGCGTGTCTGCCATGGCCAGGATGCTACTCGCGGGTAGATCAAACGGCGACGGGAGGGGTGCGTGGCCTTGACCACGCGCCCCTCCCGTCCGGGAAGAAGAGGGCGTCAGTGCAGGAACGGGTCCACGGCGATCGCCACGAACAGCAGCGACACATAGGTGATCGACCAGTGGAACAGCCGCATCTCCTTCAGCTTCGCGCCCGTGACCTCGGCCTTGGCCCGGTTCTGCAGCGCGTGGGCCTCCCACAGCCACCAGCCGCCTGCGGCGAGCGCGACGGCCGTGTAGAACCAGCCGGTGTAGCCGAGCGGAGTGAGGAGCAGGGAGAGGGCGACCATCACCCAGCTGTAGATGACGATCTGCCGGGCGACGACCTTGTTGGAGGCGATGACCGGGAGCATCGGCACGCCGACGCGCGCGTAGTCGTCCTTCACCTTCATGGACAGCGGCCAGTAGTGCGGCGGGGTCCAGAAGAAGATCACCATGAACAGGATGACGGGCGCCCAGGAGAGCGAGTTCGTCACGGCCGACCAGCCGATCAGCACGGGCATGCAGCCCGCGATGCCGCCCCACACGATGTTCTGCGACGTGCGCCTCTTGAGGATCATCGTGTAGACGACGACGTAGAAGAGGAGTGCGCCGAGCGAGAGCCAGGCGGACAGCCAGTTGACGGTGAGGCCGAACAGGAGCGTCGAGACGACGGCCAGGCCGATGCCGAAGACCAGGCACTCGCGCGGGCTGACCATGCCGGTCACCAGCGGCCGCTGCGCGGTGCGGTCCATCAGGGCGTCGATGTCCCGGTCGATGTACATGTTCAGCGCGTTGGCGCCGCCCGCCGAGAGATAGCCGCCGATGCAGGTCAGCAGGACCAGTCCGAGGTCGGGCACGCCCTGCTGCGCCAGGAACATCACCGGAACGGTGGTGATCAGCAGCAGCTCGATGATCCGCGGCTTGGTCAGCGCCACGAACGCCTTGACACGGGCCCCGAACGGCCGGTGAACCGGGCCCTGGCTCGCAGCACCGAGCGAGCCCGCTGGACGGGATTCGACGGCCGTCACGCACACCCCTGACAGAGACATCCCAGCGAGCCTCCCCGTGTGAACTCGGGGTAAAGGGCTCGCGCGTACCACGCCACTTTAGACGTTGCCCATACCCCGCCCTTCGCGGGGGTGGGGTCGTGTTGGCGCACGCCCCATAAGAGGGGACCGGGCACTCGATTGAGCGCTCAGATGACCACCTCCGTATTCATGTGCCAAATGGCGCGTTCGGCCAGTCGGGAGGCGGATCCAATGGACTCCCGGCAGTCTGGAAACACTCGAAAAAATGCACGTCCTCACAGGGGTAGGCTCGGCACCGGCCGGCGGGCGGCAAGCACGCCGGCGGCCGGGTGGGCGCGTATGCCCCGAAGACCGGCGACCGACATGTGGAGAGGAGCCCTGACCCAGGGTGAGCACCAAGCCGACCACCACAGACCTTGAGTGGACCGAGCTGGACCAGCGGGCCGTGGACACCGCCCGTGTCCTGGCCGCAGACGCCGTACAGAAGGTCGGCAACGGCCATCCCGGTACGGCGATGAGCCTGGCCCCGGCCGCCTACACCCTTTTCCAGAAGGTGATGCGGCACGACCCGGCCGACCCGGAGTGGGTCGGGCGCGACCGCTTCGTGCTGTCCGCCGGCCACTCGTCCCTGACCCTCTACACCCAGCTCTACCTGGCCGGCTTCGGCCTGGAGCTCGAGGACCTGGAGTCCTTCCGCACCTGGGGTTCGAAGACCCCGGGCCACCCGGAGTACGGGCACACCAAGGGCGTGGAGACCACGACCGGGCCGCTGGGCCAGGGTGTGGCCAACGCGGTGGGCATGGCGATGGCCGCCCGCTACGAGCGCGGTCTGTTCGACCCCCAGGCCCCGGTCGGCGAGTCCCCCTTCGACCACTTCGTCTACTGCATCGCCGGTGACGGCTGCCTCCAGGAGGGCATCTCCGCCGAGGCGTCCTCGCTGGCCGGTCACCAGAAGCTCGGCAACCTGATCCTGCTGTGGGACGACAACCACATCTCGATCGAGGGCGACACCGAGACGGCCGTCTCCGAGGACACCGTCAAGCGGTACGAGGCGTACGGCTGGCACGTGCAGCGCGTGGAGGCCCAGGACAACGGCGACCTGGACCCGCAGGCGATCTTCGCCGCGATCGAGAAGGCCAAGGCGGTCACCGACCGGCCGTCCTTCATCGCGATGCGCTCGATCATCGCCTGGCCGGCCCCGACCGCCCAGAACACCGAGGCCGCGCACGGCTCGGCGCTGGGCGAGGAGGAGGTCGCGGCCACCAAGCGCGTCCTGGGCTTCGACCCGGAGCAGCACTTCGCCGTCGAGGACGAGGTGATCGCCCACACCCGGCAGGCGCTGGAGCGCGGCGCGCAGGCGAAGGCCGAGTGGGAGAAGTCCCTGCAGCAGTGGCGGGACGCCAACCCCGAGCGTGCCGCCGAGTTCGACCGCATCAGCCGGGGCGAGCTGCCCACCGGCTGGGAGGAGAAGATCCCGGTCTTCGAGCCGGGCAAGGGTGTCGCGACGCGTGCCGCCTCCGGCAAGGTGCTGCAGGCGCTCGGCGCTGTGATCCCCGAGCTGTGGGGCGGCTCCGCCGACCTCGCCGGGTCGAACAACACGACCATCGACAAGGACAGCTCCTTCCTGCCCGAGGGCAACCCGCTGCCGGAGGCCGACCCGTACGGCCGCACGATCCACTTCGGCATCCGCGAGCACTCGATGGGCGCCGAGCTGAACGGCATCGCGCTGCACGGCAACACCCGTGTCTACGGCGGTACGTTCCTCGTCTTCTCCGACTACATGCGCAACGCGGTGCGCCTGTCGGCCCTGATGCACCTGCCGGTGACGTACGTGTGGACGCACGACTCCATCGGCCTCGGCGAGGACGGCCCCACCCACCAGCCGGTCGAGCACCTGGCCTCGCTGCGCGCCATCCCCGGCCTGAACATCGTGCGCCCGGCGGACGCCAACGAGACCGCGATCGCCTGGCGCGAGATCCTCAAGCGGTACACCAAGGAATTCGGCAAGGCGCAGCCGCACGGTCTGGCGCTCACCCGCCAGGGCGTGCCGACGTACGAGCCCAACGAGGACGCCGCGCGCGGTGGCTACGTTCTGTTCGAGGCCGAGGGCGGCGCGGCTCAGGTGATCCTGATCGCCACCGGTTCCGAGGTGCACGTGGCCGTGGAGGCGCGGGAGCAGCTGCAGGCCGAGGGTGTCCCGACGCGGGTCGTGTCGATGCCGTCCGTCGAGTGGTTCGAGGAGCAGGACCAGGGGTACCGGGACTCCGTGCTCCCGCCGTCCGTCCGGGCCCGTGTGGCCGTGGAGGCGGGCATCGGGCTGACCTGGTACCGCTATGTCGGGGACGCCGGCCGCATCGTTTCCCTGGAGCACTTCGGTGCTTCCGCCGATGGCAAGGTGCTCTTCCGCGAGTTCGGCTTCACTGCCGAGAACGTGGCCGCCAAGGCCCGGGAATCCCTCGCCGCCGCCCAGCGCTGACGCTCATATACGACACGTAGGAGATGTAATTCCATGACAGACGCACTCAAGCGCCTCTCCGAGGAAGGCGTCGCGATCTGGCTGGACGACCTGTCGCGCAAGCGGATCACGTCCGGCAACCTCGCCGAGCTGATCGACCAGCAGCACGTCGTGGGCGTCACCACCAACCCGACGATCTTCCAGAAGGCGATCAGCGGCGGCGACGGCTACGAGCAGCAGGTCTCGGACCTCGCCGCCCGCAAGGTCACCGTCGAAGAGGCCATCCGCATGATCACCACGGCGGACGTCCGTGACGCCGCCGACATCCTGCGCCCGGTCTTCGACGCCACCGGCGGCAAGGACGGCCGGGTCTCCATCGAGGTCGACCCTCGCCTCGCGCACAACACCAGGGCCACCGTCGCCGAGGCCAAGCAGCTGGCGTGGCTGGTGGACCGCCCCAACACGCTGATCAAGATCCCGGCCACCAAGGCGGGTCTGCCGGCGATCACCGAGACGATCGGCCTCGGCATCAGCGTCAACGTCACCCTGATCTTCTCCCTGGAGCGGTACCGGGCCGTCATGGACGCCTACCTCTCCGGCCTGGAGAAGGCCAAGGAGCGCGGCCTGGACCTCTCGCTGATCCACTCCGTGGCGTCCTTCTTCGTGTCCCGCGTGGACACCGAGATCGACAAGCGCCTGGACGGCATCGGCACCGACGAGGCGAAGGCGCTGCGCGGCAAGGCCGCCGTCGCCAACGCGCGCCTGGCCTACCAGGCGTACGAGGAGGTCTTCTCCTCCGACCGCTGGCAGGCGCTGGAGAACGCGGGCGCCAACAAGCAGCGTCCGCTGTGGGCGTCGACCGGTGTGAAGGACCCGGCCTACCCGGACACCCTGTACGTCACCGAGCTGGTCGCCCCGAACACGGTCAACACCATGCCGGAGGCCACGCTGGAGGCCACCGAGGACCACGGCGAGATCAGCGGCGACACCGTCGCCGGCACCTACGAGCAGGCGCGTGCCGACCTGGACGCGCTGGAGAAGCTGGGCATCTCGTACGACGACGTCGTGCAGGTGCTGGAGGACGAGGGCGTCGAGAAGTTCGAGGCGTCCTGGATCGACCTGCTGAAGTCCACCCAGGCGGAGCTCGAGCGCCTCGCCCCTACGGAGGGCTGAGTTGTCACCCCTTTCCGGTTCCGGAGCGAACCCGCTTCGTGACCCGGCCGACCGACGGCTCCCGCGCATCGCGGGGCCGTCGGGCCTGGTCATCTTCGGGGTCACGGGCGACCTGTCCCGCAAGAAGCTGATGCCCGCGGTGTACGACCTCGCCAACCGGGGTCTGCTGCCGCCGGGCTTCTCGCTGGTGGGCTTCGCCCGCCGCGAGTGGGCGAACGAGGACTTCGCGCAGGAGGTCCACGACGCCGTCAAGGCGCACGCCCGTACGCCGTTCCGCGAGGAGGTCTGGCAGCAGCTCATCCAGGGGATGCGCTTCGTCCAGGGCACCTTCGACGACGACGACGCGTTCGAGCGGCTGCGCTCCACCATCGAGGAGCTGGACAAGGCCCAGGGCACGGGCGGCAACTTCGCCTTCTACCTGTCGGTGCCGCCGCGCTCCTTCCCCGTCGTCATCCAGCAGCTGAAGAAGCACGGGCTGGCCGAGCAGTCGGGCGGTTCCTGGCGGCGCGCGGTCATCGAGAAGCCGTTCGGCCACGACCTGACGTCGGCCGAGGAGCTGAACAAGGTCGTGCACGAGGTGTTCACCCCGGACCAGGTGTTCCGGATCGACCACTACCTCGGCAAGGAGACCGTCCAGAACATCCTGGCGCTGCGCTTCGCCAACACCATGTTCGAGCCGATCTGGAACCGGTCCTTCGTGGACCACGTGCAGATCACCATGGCCGAGGACATCGGCATCGGCGGCCGGGCCGGCTACTACGACGGCATCGGCGCCGCCCGTGACGTCATCCAGAACCACCTGCTCCAGCTCATGGCGCTGACCGCCATGGAGGAGCCCGCCTCCTTCGACGCGGACGCGCTGGCCGCGGAGAAGGAGAAGGTGCTCGGCGCGGTACGGCTGCCCAAGGACCTGGGCCGCAGCACCGTGCGCGGGCAGTACGCGGCCGGCTGGCAGGGCGGCGAGAAGGTCACCGGCTACCTCGAAGAGGAGGGCATCGACCCGAAGTCGAAGACCGACACCTACGCGGCGATCAAGCTGGAGATCGACAACCGCCGCTGGGCGGGCGTCCCCTTCTACCTGCGCACCGGCAAGCGCCTCGGCCGCCGGGTCACCGAGATCGCCGTCGTCTTCCAGCGGGCCCCGCACTCCCCCTTCGACACCACGGCGACGGAGGAGCTGGGCCAGAACGCGATCGTCATCCGCGTCCAGCCGGACGAGGGCGTCACGGTCCGCTTCGGCTCGAAGGTGCCGGGCACCTCGATGGAGATCCGGGACGTCTCCATGGACTTCGCCTACGGCGAGTCCTTCACGGAGTCCAGCCCGGAGGCGTACGAGCGCCTCATCCTGGACGTGCTGCTCGGCGACGCCAACCTCTTCCCGCGCACGGAGGAGGTCGAGCTGTCCTGGAAGATCCTCGACCCGATCGAGCAGTACTGGGACAAGCACGGCAGGCCCGCGCAGTACAAGTCGGGCACCTGGGGCCCCGCCGAGGCGGACGAGATGCTCGCACGAGACGGACGGAGCTGGCGCCGGCCATGAAGATAGACCTGACCGACACCACCGCCGGCGACATCAACAAGGCGCTCGTGCAGGGTCGCCGCGCCATCGGCACCCCCGCCGTCGGCATGGTCCTCACCCTCGTCATCGTCACCGACGAGGAGAACGCCTACGACGCGTTGAAGGCTGCCAACGACGCGTCGCGCGAGCACCCTTCGCGCACGCTGGTGGTCATCAAGCGGGTCTCCCGCTCCCCGCGCGACCGTACGACGTCCCGGCTGGACGCCGAGGTGCGGGTGGGCGCGGACGCGGGCACCGGCGAGACGGTCGTGCTGCGGCTGTACGGCGAGGTCGCCGAGCACGCCGACTCGGTGGTGCTGCCGCTGCTGCTGCCGGACGCGCCGGTGGTCGTGTGGTGGCCGGTGAACGCCCCGCTGGAGCCGGCCAAGGACCCGCTGGGCGCGCTCGCCCAGCGCCGGGTCACCGACACCTACGCCGCCGAGCAGCCGGTGCGGGAGCTGTCCGCCCGCGCCGCGGCCTACACGCCCGGCGACACCGACCTGTCCTGGACGAGGATCACGCCGTGGCGTTCCATGCTCGCGGCGGCACTCGACCAGGTCACCTGCGAGGTGCGGGCCGTCGAGGTGGAGGGCGAGGAGTTCAACCCGAGCTGCGAGCTGCTGGCGATGTGGCTCGCGGACCGGCTGGAGGTGCCCGTGAAGCGGTCGCTGTCGGGCGGCCCGGGTCTCACCGCGGTCCGCATGGACACGAGCTGTGGTCCGATCGTCCTGGACCGCGCGGACGGCACGCTGGCCACGCTGTCCATCGAGGGCCAGCCGGCCCGCGCGGTGGCGCTGAAGCGGCGGGAGACCGCCGAGCTGATCGCGGAGGAGCTGCGCCGGCTCGACCCGGACGACACCTACGCGTCGGCGCTGCGCTACGGCGTGGAGCGGCTGAACACGGTTCCGGAACAGCAGCCCGCGGCGAGCGAGCCGGTGGCCGGGCCGGAGCCCGTGGCGGAAGCGGCCGAGGCACCCGCGAAGAAGGCGGCCGCCAAGACCGCGAAGAAGGCACCGGCGAGGAAGGCGGCGGCGAAGTGAGCACTCCGCAGCTGGTCGTCCACCGCGACAAGGAACTGATGGCGCAGGCCGCCGCGGCCCGCCTGATCACGAAGATCGTGGACGCGCAGGCCTCCCGGGGCACCGCGTCCGTGGTCCTCACGGGCGGCCGCAACGGCAACGGCCTGCTGGCCGCGCTGGCGGCGGCCCCGGCCCGGGACGCCATCGACTGGGGCCGGCTCGACCTGTGGTGGGGGGACGAGCGTTACCTCCCCGAGGGCGACCCCGAGCGCAATGTCACGCAGGCCCGCGCGGCCCTGCTCGACTCTGTCCCGCTGGCCCCGGAGCGCGTGCACGCCATGCCCGCCTCCGACGGCCCGTACGGCAAGGACGTCGACGCGGCGGCGGAGGCGTACGCGGCGGAGCTGGCGAAGGCGGCCGGACCCGAGAACCACGGTTCGGTGCCCACCTTCGACGTCCTGATGCTGGGCGTCGGCCCGGACACCCACGTGGCCTCCCTGTTCCCGGAGCATCCCGGGGTCCGGGAGACGGAACGCACGGTGATCGGCGTCCACGGCGCCCCCAAGCCCCCGCCGACCCGGATATCCCTCACCCTCCCGGCGATCCGCTCGGCCCGCGAGGTCTGGCTCCTCGCGGCCGGTGAGGACAAGGCGGAGGCCGCGGCCATCGCCCTGTCGGGCGCGGGCGAGATCCAGGCCCCGGCGGCAGGGGCGTACGGCCGCTCCCGCACCCTGTGGCTGCTGGACTCGGCGGCGGCCTCGCAGCTGCCGAGGTCGCTGTATCCGCCGGCTTCGCCGTGAACCGGTGAACCACTGCTACCGGGCGGGCCAGTTCTGCCGCAGCAGCGACGGCGTGAGCCCAGCGGGCCCGGTCACTTGACCGAGCCCGCCATCACCCCCTGGACGAAGTGCCGCTGGAAGGCGAAGAACACCACCACCGGCACGATCAGGGACAGGAAGGCGCCCGGGGCCAGGACGTCGATGTTGCTGCCGAACTGCCGGATCTGGGACTGGAGTTCCACCGTCAGCGGCTGCGAGGAGCTGTCGGCGAACAGCAACGCCACCAGCATGTCGTTCCAGACCCACAGGAACTGGAAGATGGCGAGCGAGGCGATCGCGGGCCGGCCCACGGGCAGGACCAGGCGGGTGAAGATGCGCCACTCGCTGCCGCCGTCCATCCGCGCCGCCTCCAGCATCTCCTTCGGCATCTCCGCGAAGTAGTTGCGGAGCAGGAACACCGCGAACGGCAGCCCGTATGCCACGTGGAAGAGGACGACCCCGGGCATCGTGCCGAACAGGCCCAGCGCGCCGAAGAGCTTGGCCACCGGCAGCAGTCCGATCTGGACCGGCACCACCAACAGGGCCACCACCAGCAGGAAGAGGGGCTCCCGCAGTGGGAAGTCCAGCCAGGCGAAGGCGTATCCGGCGAGGGCGGCGATGACCACGACGAGCGTCGTGGCCGGCACCGAGATCAGCACGGTGTTCCAGAAGGCCTGCGTCATGCCGGAGTTCTTCAGCAGCGCCGAGTAGTTGTCGAAGGACAGCTCGCGGGGACTGGTGAACGCCGTCCACCAGCCGCCCTTCGCGGTGTCCTGCGCCGACCGCAGGGAGGACACGAAGAGGCCTGCGAGCGGGGTCAGCCAGACCAGGCCGATCACCACCAGGAAGGCCTGCACCAGGCCGTTGCCCAGGCCCCGCCGCATCGCGTTCATGGCCGAGTTCATCGCTGGCTCCTCATCGTTGACTACGGCGGAATCGGCGGACGTTGAAGACCATCGCCGGGATCACCAGGAGCAGGAGCAGCACGCCCAGCGCGCTGCCGAGGCCCTGGTTGTTGCCGCCGCCGAAGGACACGAGCCACATCTGGGTGGCGAGCACCGTGGCGTCCTCCTGCACCGGCCCGGGCGCGATGATGTAGACGAGGTCGAAGACCTTCATCACGTTGATGACGAGGGTCACGAAGACCACGGTGAGGACGGGCGCCAGCAGCGGGACCGTGATCCGGCGGAAGATCTGCCACTCGTTCGCGCCGTCCATCCGGGCCGCCTCCAGCGCGTCCCGGGGCAGGGTCGCGAGGCCCGCGCCGATCAGCACCATCGCGAAGCCGGTCCAGATCCACAGGTACGCGCCGATGATGGCCGGGGTGACGAGGGTCGGGCCGAGCCAGGAGACGCCCTGGTAGGGCGGGGCGAAGTTGGACGCCGGGAGCGTCACGGTGTACGAGCCCGCGCGCAGCCCGGTGAAGCGGAAGGAACCGTCGGCCACGGTGGTCGTGCTCGCGGCCGTACGCCCGTCGCGCACCGCCTCGACCTTCATGCCGGGCAGTCCGCTCTCCTTCGGGTCGACCTTGCCCGGCCTGCCTCCCCCGCCCGGGGTGAAGTCCAGGTAGACGACCCCGCGCAGCTCGCCGGGTGCCGCCTTGCGGGCGGCCGCCGCCGCAGCGGGCTCGGCCCCCTTGGGCAGGTCCTTGGGCAGCACGCCGACCATCGGAAGCGTCACCGAGTGGCCGGCGGCGGCGGTCGTACGGTACGCGCCGTCCCGGTCCCGGGTCAGCAGGCCCTCGCGGCCGCGTGCCGTCGGGTAGGACGACGTGCCCTCGAAGGCGTCGTGCACGGAGACCACGGCCGCGTTCAGCACGCCCTTGTTCGGGTCCTCGTCGTAGGCGAGCCGGAAGATGATGCCGGCGGCGAGGAAGGACACCGCCATCGGCATGAACAGCAGGAGCTTGAAGGCGGTCGCCCAGCGGACCTTCTCGACCAGGACGGCCAGGATCAGGCCGAGGCCGGTGAGCAGGGCCGGGGCCACGACGACCCAGATGGTGGTGTTGCGGATGGCCTTCAGGGTGGCCGGGTCGCGGAACATCTCGGCGTAGTTGTCACCGCCGACGAACCGGGTGCCGGAGGCGTCGAAGAAGCTGCGGCCGACGGAGAACAGCACCGGGTAGACGACGAGCGCGCCGAGCAGGAGCAGCGCGGGGAAGACGAAGAGCAGGGCGATCAGCCGGGCGCGCCGCCGGCCGCGGCGCCCGCGCGCCGCGCCGGCGGCGGCCTGCGGGCCCGCCTGCTGTTTCACGACAGTGGTGGCGGTCATGGTGCTGCCGCTCAGCCCTGGTAGGCCTTGGCCGCCGCGGCTTCCAGCTTCGCCGCGGTGCCCTTCGGGTCCGACGGGTCGCGCAGGAAGTCCTGGAGCAGCTTCCACTCGCCGGCGCCCTTGGTGCCGCCGAAGGCCGCCGGGGCCTGGTCGGACATGTCGAAGCGGACCGAGTCGCCGGCGTCGATCAGGGACTTGGCGGTGGCGCGGGTGACGTCGTCGCCGTAGGAGGTGAGGTCGAGCTTCTTGTTCGGAGACAGGAAGCCGCCCGCCTTCGCCCACACGGCCGCGGCCTCGGGGGTGGCCAGGTACTCCAGGAGCTGCATGCCGGCCTTGGCGTTCTTGCCGTCCTTGAGGACGACCGCCGCGTCGCCGCCGCTGACGACCGGTGCCGTGCCGCCGTCGACGGCCGGGAACGGGAAGAAGTTCGCGTCCTTGCCGATGGTCTTGCCGAACTGGTCGTGCGCGACCCCGGCCACGAAGTCGCCCTCGTAGACCATGCCGGCCTCGGGCTTGGGTCCGAACACCTTCTCCACCGAGCTGGGGAAGTCGGTGTTCAGGGCCTCCTTCTGGCCGCCCGCGATCAGCTGCTTGTCCTTGAACAGCTGGCCGAGCGTCCCCAACGCCTTGACCACGCTCGGGTCGGTCCACTTCAGCTTGTGCGCGGCGAGGGCGTCGTACTTCTGGGGTCCGGCCTGGGAGAGGTAGATGTTCTCGAACCAGTCGGTGAGGGTCCAGCCGTCCTCACCGGCGACGGAGAAGGCGGCGAGCCCGGAGTCGGAGACGGTGTGTCCGGCCTTCAGCATCTCGTCGTACGTCTTCGGCGGCTTGACCCCGGCCTGGGTGAGGGCGTCGGGGCTGTACCAGACGGTGGACTTGTGGGCGGCCTTGAAGTACAGGCCGTACAGGGTGCCGTCGACGCTGCCGTACTTCTTCCACACGGGCGCGTAGTCGGCGGTGATCGTCGCCTGTGCCGTCGGCGACAGCGGCCTGAGCCAGCCCTTCTTGGCGAACTGGTCCAGGACGCCGATCTGCGGGACCATCACGACGTCGGGCGCGTTGCCGCCCTCGATCTTGCTGCCGACGACGGTGGAGACGTTGTCGCCGGTGGAGATGAACTGCGTCTTGGCGCCGGTCTTCGCGGTGAACGCGTCGAGCACCTTCTGGAAGTTCTTCTGTTCGCTGCCGGTCCAGACGCCGGCCACGGTGACGGTCTGGCCGCTGAGCGCCTTGTCACCGCCGCCGGCCGAGACGGGGCCGCCGCCGCAGGCGGTCGCGCCGAGGGCGAGGGTGAGGGCGGTGCAGCTGGTGAGCAGGGTGGTACGTCGTCGCATCATCGTCGATGTCCCTTCAAGAGGTGGTTGATCACAGGTCGCTGAGCCACCAGGCGGCCGTGGCGCCGGGCAGGACGCCCACCGGGCAGGGGCCGCTGGAGAGCAGGGGGGTGCCGGAGACCGGGGCGGGCGTGGGGGCCGTACCGAAGTTGACGGCGCAGACCAGGCCGTCGCCGCGGGTGAAGGCGAGGACGCCGGGCGGGGTGTCCAGCCACTGGAGGGTGCCCTCGCCCAACTGGGGCAGGGATCGCCTGAGTTGGAGACCGTCGCGGTACAGGTGCCAGAAGGAGCGGGTGTCGGCGAGGGCGCGGTCGGTGGCGTACTCGGCGAAGTAGTCGGGCTGCGGCAGCCAGGGCTTGGCGCCCTCCACGCCGGAGGTGAAGCCGAACGGGGAGGCCTGTCCGGACCAGGGCAGCGGCACCCGGCAGCCGTCGCGGATCCGGGCGCGGCTTCCGGTGCGGCGGAATATCGGGTCGGTGAGCACGTCGTCGGGCAGGTCGACGACCTCGGGCAGGCCCAGCTCCTCACCCTGGTAGATGTACGCGGCTCCGGGCAGCGCCAGCATCAGCAGGGCTGCGGCGCGGGCGCGGGCGGCGCCCAGGGGCTGCGTCGGAAGTGGCGTCGTCCGCCCGAAGGGCGGGCCGGGCGGCGCATGGTGCGTGCTCTCGGCGTGCCGGGCGGAAGCCCTCGTACTGGACGTACTTGGGCTTTCGCCCGGTGCGGCGAGAGTGCGTGCAAGGCGTCGCCCGGCAGGCGCCACTTCCGACGCAGCCCCCGGGCCGCTGCCCTCGGGGGCGGGTTCGCCGTAGCGGGTGACGGTGCGGACCTGGTCGTGGTTGTTGAGGACCCAGGTGACCGTGGAGCCGGTGCCGGCGATGTCCTGCATGGCCTCGGAGATGACCTTGCGGAAGGCGTCGGCGTCCCAGGGGGCGCCGAGCAGGTCGAAGAAGAAGGCCTGGTGGAGTTCGTCCGGGCGGACGTACAGGGCGTGTTCGCGGGCGGTGGGCACGGAGACCTCGCCGACGAGGAGGCGTTCGCGGCCGTCGCGTGCCGTGTACTCCTCGCAGGTCGCGCGCCACTGCCGCCACACCTCGTGCACCTCGGGCTGGTTCCAGGCGAGGGGGTTGACCGAGTCGCGGGTGCGGGCGTCGGCCTCCGGGTCGTCGGAGTCGGGCAGTTCGGGGTGCTTGTAGAGGCCGGCGGCGACGTCGATGCGGAAGCCGTCGACGCCCCGGTCCAGCCAGAAGCGCAGAACGCGGTCGAACTCGGCGGCGACCTCGGGGGTGCGCCAGTTCCAGTCGGGCTGCTCGGGCGTGAACATGTGCAGGTACCACTGGCCGTCGGCGACCCGGGTCCAGGCGGGGCCGCCGAACATGGCGTGCCAGTTGTTGGGCGGCTCGGCGCCGTCCTGGCCGCGGCCGTCGGCGAAGTGGAAGCGGGCGCGGGCCGGGCTGCCGGGTGCGCCGGCGAGCGCCTCGCGGAACCACGGATGCTCGCTGGAGCAGTGGTTGGGGACGATGTCCAGGAGCACCTTGATGCCGAGCCGCCGGGCGGCCGCCATCAGCAGGTCGAACTCGGCGAGGTCGCCGAAGAGCGGGTCGACCCCGCAGTAGTCGGCCACGTCGTAGCCGTGGTCGTGCTGGGGCGAGGGGTAGAACGGGCTCAGCCAGATCCCGTCGACGCCCAGCTTCTTCAGATACGGCAGCCCGGCCCGGACGCCGGCCAGATCGCCGATGCCGTCGCCGGTGCTGTCGAGAAAGCTGCGGACGTAGACCTGGTAGATCACCGCGTCACGCCACCAGTGGTACTTACTCAGCATGCATGCATGTTAGGTAGGCGTGTCGCGAAGGTGTCAACGAAAAGAACGCAGGCTACTGGCGAGTTGGCTGCGCAAAACTGGACCTAAGGGGGCATCGCGCACCGAGATGAGATCTGCGCGTTACTTAACGAGTAACTAGCGGCGGGCGATCGCGTCGAGCTCGCGCGCGAGCCGCCGCACAGCCCGTTCGGGACTCTCCCGCCCGGTGAGCGCGTCCTGCATCACCGCCTGCACGACCAGGCTGACCTGGTCGTAGTGCGGACTCTTGGGGCGCGGCGCGGCGGTGAGCACGGCGGTGCGCAGGGTCGGGAGGTAGGGGAACTGCCTGATGAGCGCGGGATCTTCGTAGAGTGCGGCGCGTACGGGCGGCAGCGCGCCCCGGGTGAGCACCTGGCGCTGGACGGGCGCGCTGGTGAGGTACGCGATCAGGCGGGCGGCCGAATCGGGGTGCCGGGCATGGGAGTTCACGGCGAGGTTGGAGCCGCCGAGCACGCTGGTCCCCGGCCCGTGGGGTCCGGGCAGCGGTACGGCGCCGATCTTCCCGGCGACCCTGGATCCCCTGGCGGAGGCCACGGCGTAGGCATAGGGCCAGTTGCGCAGGAAGAGCAGCCTGCCGTCCTGGAAGGCCTGCTTGGACTCCTCCTCCTTGTACGTCAGCGCCGCCTTCGGTATCCAGCCCTCGCGCACACCGCGGGCGAGGAAGCCGATGCCCTCGCGGGCGGCGGAGGAGTCCACGGTGACCCGGGCGCCCTCGTCGCCGAGGATCGTGCCGCCCGCCGAGTACACGGCCTCGGCCGCGTTCACGGTGAGGCCCTCGTAGGGCAGGAACTGGCCCGCGTAGCCGCCGAGGTGGTACTTGGGCGCGATGGTCTTCGCATCGTGCTCCAGCTCGGCCCAGGTGCGCGGCGGCGGCACGCCCTCCTTGGCGAGAATGTCCTTGCGGTAGAGGAGAAGTCCGGCATTCGTGACGTACGGGACGGCATACAGTCGGCCGTCGTAGGTGGCCGTGTCCACGACCGGCGGCAGGAAGCTCTTCAGCGGGAAGCGGCCCGGCGGCAGCGGCCGGATCCAGCCGGCCGCCGCGAACTCCGAGGTCCAGTTGACGTCGATGTTGAGGACGTCGAAGCGGCCCCGGTCCCCGCCGCGCAGGTCGGTGGTCATCTGCGCATGGGTCTCGTCGGCGGAGTCGGGCAGCTCGACGAGGGTGACCTTCTCGCCGGGATGCGTGCGGTTCCAGCCCTGGAGCAGCGGGGCGAGATAGCCGGTGAGGTCGCCGGCGGTGGCCAGGGTGAGCGGGCCGCGGCCGTCGCCCGCGCCCTCGTCGGCCTGCGCGCCGGAGGCGACGTACCCGGTGAGGATCACGGCGAGAACGAGAAGGCCCCTACCGGCGGCGCGTATCCACCGCATAGGTTCCTCCCTGAACACATGCACACGGCTCCGGGCACCCTCGCCCGGGAGTCAGAGGCCATGTATACCTGTTAGGTATGAGCGATACTAGGGCCTGGAGCACATTGTGAGCAGACAGGAGGACAGCACGAGTGCGCCTGCCCCTCCTGGCACTCCTCGCCCGCGGCCCGGCCCACGGCTACGAGCTGAAGCAGGACCTTGAGCAACTGCTGGGCTCCGCGTACCCTCAGCCCAACGTCGGCCAGATCTACGTCACCCTCGGCCGCCTCGAGAAGTCGGGACTGATCGAGGGCGAGGACGTCGAGCAGGCCGGCCGGCCCAACAAGAAGGTCTACCACCTCACCGACGCCGGGCGGGAGGCGCTGCACGCCTGGTTCGAGGAGACCGAGGACGAGCCGCGGGTGCGGGACGAGTTCTTCATGAAGCTCGCCCTCGCCCCGCAGACCGGTCTCACCGATCAGATCGCCCTCATCAACAAGCAGCGGCGCCAGTACCTCAACACCATGCGCAACCTGTCGAAACTGGCC
The DNA here is from genome assembly GCF_053597455.1 of Streptomyces sp. NPDC001393. Lineage (NCBI taxonomy): Bacteria > Bacillati > Actinomycetota > Actinomycetes > Kitasatosporales > Streptomycetaceae > Streptomyces > Streptomyces sp. NPDC001393. The sequence goes on along the minus strand of NZ_JBSFIH010000070.1, from coordinate 3,650 downwards.
GCGGCCGAGAACCGGGACAACCGCATCGCCCATCTGCTCATCGAGGGCGCGATGCTGCATCTGCAGGCCGACCTCGACTGGCTGGAACGGTGCCAGGAGGAACTGGAGGACCTTCAGTGAGCACCGACCGCACTCCGGTGCTGCGCGCCGAGGGTCTGGTGAAGACCCACCACGGCGAGGGCGCGCCCGCGCATGCCGTGCGCGGGGTCGCTCTGTCGGTGGCGCGGGGCGAGTTCGTGGCGATCACCGGCCCGTCGGGTGCGGGCAAGTCCACCCTGCTGCACCTGCTCGGCGGACTGCAGCGCCCCGACGAGGGCAGCATCTGGCTGGACGGCCGGTGCACGGACTCCTTCAGCGAGGCGCGCTGGGCGGTGGAGCGCCGCAGGGCCATCGGGATCGTGTTCCAGTTCTTCAACCTGGTGTCCAACCTGTCGGTCGCCGACAACGTCGAGCTGCCCGCCCTGCTCGCCGGCGTCCCGCCGAGGAAGGCGCGCGCCGAGCGTGAGGAGCTGCTGGCCGAGCTGGGGCTCACCGGCAAGGAGCGCAGCATGCCGGGCGAGCTGTCCGGCGGCGAACAGCAGCGGGTCGCCCTCGCCCGGGCCCTGGTCAACCATCCGCCGCTGCTGCTGGCCGACGAGCCCGCCGGCAGCCTGGACAGCAAGGGCACGCGCGAGGTGATGCGGCTGCTGTCCCGCTTCCACGGACGCGGCCAGACGATCGTGCTGGTCACGCATGACGCCCGGCTGGCGAGCGCCGCGGACCGGGTGATCAGCTTCTTCGACGGCCGGATAGCCGACGACGCCGCCCTGGACGACAGCCCGCCGCCCAGGAAGCCGGGGATCTCGGGCGTGCTGGAGCTGAGGGACTGACGGTGCCGGACCTCAGGGACGTACGAGCCACCCTGCGCTGGGCGCACTCCGATCTGCGCACCCACCGTGGCGAGGCGCTGTTCCTCGTGCTGGCCACCGCCGGGATCGTCGCCTCGCTGCTGCTGGCCACCGCCCTGTTCGGGTACGCGACCAACCCCTGGCAGCGCACCTTCACACAGGCCCGCGGGGCGCACGTGTGGATCCACACCGTCCCCTCCGCGGACACCGGCAGGCTCGCCCGGCTGGACGGCGTCGAGTCCGTGGCCGGCCCCTACCGCACCGAGTCGGCCACCGTCGCCGTACGCGGCACCCGCGCCTCCGTAGAGCTGCGCGGCACGCCGGGGCTGCCGTCCGTCGGTCGGCCGCTGCTCACCGCCGGGCACTGGCTCACCGCCTCCGAACCGGACGGCGTGGTGCTGGAGAGCGGCCTGGCCCGGGCGCTGCTGGCCGAGCCCGGGGACACCCTCACGCTGCCCGGCACCGCCCGCACCCTGACCGTCGAGGGCATCGCGGACAGTGCCGAGCCCCGCTACAGCCCGGGCGAGCAGCCGGGGCTGGTGTGGGCCCTGCCCTCCGCCGTGCGCGCCCCCGGCGGCCAGGTGATCGGGCTGCGCCTGGCCGACCCGGGCGACACGGACTACGCGGTGCAGCGTGCCGTCACGGTGCTGGGCGCGGGCGCGGTCGGCGAGGTCTCCACGTGGCAGCAGGCGCGCTCCGCGGCCCAGGGCGACAACCGGCTGCTGGGCCAGGTGCTCGGCCTGTTCGGCCTGGGCGCCCTGATCGCCGCGGGGCTCGCCGTGCACGGGGCGATCGCCACCCGCATCCGCGGACATCTGCGGGACATCTCGGTGCTGAAGGCGATCGGCTTCACCCCCGGCCAGGTCGTGCGGATCTTCCTGCTCCAGCATCTGGCGTACGCGCTGCTCGGCTCGGTGGCCGCCGCGGCGCTCACGAAGGCCCTGGGCCGCCGGATCCCCGGCCGGCTCGGCGACGCCGTGGGGGTGTGGCAGGGGCTGCCGGGGCACACCGTGGCGCTGTTCGTGGTGCCCGTGGGCGCGGTGCTGTTCATCGGCCTGACCACCGGGCTCGCGGCGTGGCGGGCCGGGCGGGTGCCGCCGGTTCCGGTGCCACGCAAGGCCGCACCGGCCGGCGGACGGCTGACGGGCCTCGCCCGCCGGGCGCTCGGGCTGCGGCTGCCGGCTCCGCTGGTGCTCGGCTGCCACAAGGCGTTCGCGGGGCGCGGCCGGTCACTGGCCACCGTGGCCCGGCTGGCGCTACCGCTGCTGCTGATCGTGGTGGCGCTCAGTGCCTGGACCACGATCGACCGCTTCCACGGCAGCCCGGAGCGCATGGGTCTGCCGACGTCCCTGACGGTCCGCTCCGACGGTGCCCTGGACACGTCCGCCCTGCGCTCCCTGCTCACCGGCGATCACCGGGTGGCCGCCGCCTATCCCGGGGTCGAGGTCGCCGCGCTGGTGCCCGGCCAGACCGGCACCATCGCGCTGCGCGGCGTCGGCACCCACGCCCAGCCCTACCCCTACGCCCTCGCCGAGGGCCGGGCCGCACGCGGACCGGACGAGGCGGTGGCCGGCCAGGGCCTGCTGGACCTGCTGCACGCCCAGGTCGGTGACTGGGTGCGCATGACGGTGGGCGACCGGCCGCAGATCCTGCACATCGTGGGCCGCAGCATCGAACCGCAGAACGCGGGCCGGGTGGTGACGACCTCCCTGGACACCCTCCGCGAGAACGACCCCGCCCTGACCCCCGCCTTCTACGAACTGCGGCTGCGCCCCGGTGCCGACCCGCAGCGGGTGGCCGCCGCACTGTCCGCGGCCGGCCGGGGCCACCTCGACGTGCACCCGGTGGAGAACCCCGCCGACGGACTCTCGCCGCTGCGCGGAGTCGTCGCCGGGCTGATCGCCGTACTGGCCCTGATCGGGCTGGTCGAACTGCTCACCGCGATCGGCGGCAGCGTCCGCGAGGGCGAGCGGGACGTGCTGGCGCTGAAGGCGATCGGCATGTCCCCACGGCAGATCACCGCGATCACCGTCACGGCGACGAGCTGCACGGCCCTGGCCGCGGTGATCGCCGGTACGGCCCTGGGACTGCCGCTGGCGCACCGGCTGATCGACGCCCAGGGCAGCTCCAGCGGCATCGGCGCCGGGATCGCCCAGTCCCCCTCGCCCCCGCTGCTGCTCGGGCTGGGCGCGGCCGCGGTGCTCGGGGCGGCGGCGCTCGCCGCGCTGCCCGCGACCAGAGCGGCGCGCAGCCGGCTCGCGGACACCCTGAGCGCGGTGGCCTGAGCCGGCCCCGGGCAAGCGGTCAGCGATCACCGGGAGTCAACGGGAGCCGGGCTGCCCTGCCTCGCCCGGCTCCCGCGCCGGCCGGTCAGCTACGGCCGCGCAGCTGCCGGTACTTGGCGACCAGCGTCTTCGTCGACGCGTCGAGGCCCTCGACCTCGGCCCCCTCGGTCAGGGCCGGCTCGACCCGCTTGGCGAGGACCTTGCCGAGTTCCACGCCCCACTGGTCGAAGGAGTCGATGTTCCACACCGCGCCCTGCACGAACACCTTGTGTTCGTAGAGCGCGATCAGCTGGCCGAGGACGGACGGGGTGAGCTCCTTCGCGAGGATGGTCGTCGTCGGCCGGTTGCCCGGGAAGGTCTTGTGCGCAACCAGCTCCTCCGGCACGCCCTCCGCGCGGACCTCCTCGGCACTCTTGCCGAAGGCCAGCGCCTGGGTCTGGGCGAAGAAGTTGGCCATCAACAGGTCGTGCTGGGCCTT
>NZ_JBSFIH010000069.1:0-38045 GCF_053597455.1 Streptomyces sp. NPDC001393 | reverse complement strand
GGTTTCACCCGGGTCCTGCTGGCCGGGATCGCCCTGCTCACCCTCGCCCTCGCGGCCGGGCTGCTGCTCGCCCAGCGCGACTACAAGCGGATGCTGGCCTACTCGTCCATGGAGCACATGAGCCTGCTCGCCCTCGCCGCGGAGACGAGTGCCGCGCGGGAGATCGGCTGCCTCGGCTACGTCGCCCGCGCCAGCGGCCTCGCGTACGACGCCCGCGTCGCGCATCCCTTCACGCCGTACGACACCGGGCTCGACGTACCCGTCCACGACAGCGGCGACGTCCTGGCCCGCTTCCTCGTCCGCGCCGAGGAGATCGAGACCTCTTTCGCCCTGATCGAGCAGTTCGCCGACGGACTGTCCCCCGGGGCGAAACTCGCGGCCCAGCCCTCGCCCGGAGCAGGCCCGGGCACTGGCGTGGGCCTGGTCGAGGGCTGGCGCGGCACCATCGCCACCCGCGTCGAACTCGCCCCCGACGGCACCCTGACCCGGGTCAAGCCGGTCGACCCGTCCTTCTTCAACTGGCCCGCTCTGCCGGTCGCGCTCGCGGACACGATCGTCCCCGACTTCCCGCTGACCAACAAGAGCTTCAATCTCTCCTACGCAGGCAACGACCTCTGACGGTCGGGGTCGGGGCATTGTGCCGCGCTCCAGCCCCTCATGACTTCTGCTGGACCGGTGCCATGCGGCCGGCTCCATCTGGCCACAGAACCTCGACGTCGATGCCGCTGCTGCGGGCGAAGGCCACGAGATGGGCAGTGGCGTCCCGGCCGTTGGACGGGGAGCCGTCCCACACCGCCAGAAGCCTGGCGCAGGAGCGCAGCAGGTTCTCGTCCGCGCCCACACAGGCACCGCGGTCGGACGGGTCGTACTCCAGTAGTCGCACCTGCTCCGACAGCAACAGCAGTTCCCCGGCCGCCTTGCGGTCGCGCGACGCGAGCACGTCGGGCACGCCGTTCCTGGAGGGCAGGACGGTCACCAGCGCCAGTCCCGCGGCGCGGGCAGCCCGCCCGAAGGCGACCGGCAGACCCTGCCCGGCACGCACCAGTCCCGCCTTGCCCGCCCGTGCGAACTCGACCAGGCGCCGACGCAGTTCCTCCTCCAGCATCTCCAACGTGGGCGCGGTGAGGTCAGGGTGTCCCACAACAGCGATCACTTCAGACATCTGACGTCGCCGTCGTAGTCGGCGGCGAGTTCGGCCACCATGCGCAGTCCCGTGCCCATGCCCTCGTCGCTGAGGTCCGGCTGTGTCGGCTCGGCGTCCGCGACGCTGACCACCAACTGTCCGGCGCGATCGTTACCCCCACGTCGATGGCCGGCGAGCGAGGGGCGTGCCGCAGCACGTGCGTTACCAACTCGCTCACGACCAGCAACACCGCGTCGGCGAACGCCGAGTTCGCCGCTACGCCGACCGTGGGCAGGTGCCGGGCCACCGCTTCCCGGGTTCGTCGTGCGGCCTCCGGGCCCGTCGTCACCGAGGCGAGGTGACGTCGTACCGGTGTCGGAACATGCTCCATGGCTGCCACGGGTCTGCCCTTTCTCCACGGCAGTCGGAACCCATGCCCGCTGCTCACCGTGGTGTCTCCGCCTCGCGTAGTTCGTCCAGCAGGTCCTGCCGCCCGGCCAGCAGAACGGCCAGGATCCGCCGTGCGGCGGCGAGGAGCTCCGCGACGTCGCCGCCCGCCAGCTCATAGAGCGCACGTATCGGGTGACTCCGAAGCCCCGGCTGGAGGAGCGCGGGGGGCGCTTCGAGCACGGCGTGCGGGTCACCGACGTCGACTTCGTCACCGAGGAGGACGGCAGCCGGCGGGTGCGACGCCTGCACCTCGACCGCGCAGGGCAGCACGGCACGTACGACCTCGGGGACGGTGACTACGCGTTCCTCACCCTCGGTTCGAAGACCGCCGAGCCTACGGCAGTGACGACGCCGCTCCCGAGCTGATCCGCGACAAGCGCGACGGCGGTGGCGGGTCGATGTGCCGGTCGGTCCCGCACGACGGATCCCCGCTGTGACGGTGAACGCCGCCCTTCTACGTGCATACATCCCGGAGGAGTTCCGTGCTTTCGCCCGAGTCGGCCGCCGCCGTTCGCGCCACCCTGCCTGCCGTCGGCGGCGCCCTGGACGAGATCACCACACGCTTCTACGACACCATGTTCGCCGAACAACCCGAACTGCTGGACGGCCTGTTCAACCGCGGCAACCAGGCCAGCGGCGACCAGCGCCGTGCGCTGGCCGGATCCATCGCCGGCTTCGCCCAGGCCCTGCTGGCCAGCCCCGACGCCTGCCCGGACGCCCTGCTCGCGCGCATCGCCCACAAGCACGCCGCGCTCGGCGTCACCGAGGACCAGTACACGATCGTCCACAAGTACCTCTTCCGCGCCATCGCCGACGTACTCGGTGAGGCGGTCACCCCGGACGTGGCCGCGGCCTGGGACGAGGTGTACTGGCTGATGGCCGGCGCTCTCATAGCCCAGGAGGCCCGCCTCTACCAGGAGGCGCAGGTGGACCCGCGCAAGCCGTGGCGCCAGTGGACCGTGGTGGAGCGCCGGGAGGAAACCCCGGACGTGGTCTCCTTCCTGCTGCGCCCGGCCGACGACGGCCCCCTGCCCCAGGCGCGGGCCGGCCAGTACGTCAGCGTGCGGGTGCTCATGCCGGACGGCATCCGCCAGACCCGCCAGTACAGCCTGTCCAACGCTCCCGGCGACCGCCTGCGGCGCATCACCGTCAAGCGGGTGGCGAGCGTCGCCGACGCCCCCGAGGGCGAGGTCTCCAACTGACGCCTGGTGGACCAACTGCCCGGTGGCCAGGCGAGCATGGCGGCGTCCCGACGGCTGCTCGGCGGTCTCGCAGCGGCCCGTTCCGGGTGCTCGCGGACACGGGCGTCGAGCGAGAGCTTCTGCACGGCGCTGTGTCCTTTCCGGGGCAGAAACGGACGGCGATGTGGCGCCGGTGGTGCCCGCGGCGCCGCCTTCGGGTCCGGGCCGGGTGGGGCGTTTCGGCTGAGGGAGCCGAAGGAGCACCTACCGGCAGACACGCTGGTCACCGCGTTGCCCGCCGTGTGGCGGCGGTGTCTGCTCACGGTCGGGTGAGCGCGTAGGGTGGCAAGGAAGGGCGAGGTGATGACGGCGTCGGACGGCGCCAGGAGGTCTCTCACCATGGCGCACGATCCGGGTCGGCGGTCCTACGACAGCCCGCGGTCCGGGGCCCCGCTGGTCGGCGAGCCGTCGCAGGCGGCCGGGGACGGAGCGGCCCCCGATGCATTGCGGCTCGGTCTCGGCCCGCAACGTCTGTGGCAGCTGCTGGGTGTGGTCGCGGCGATCAGCGCCGACATGGACACCCGCGCCGTGCTGCACCACATCGTGGAAGCGGCCACCGACCTCGTCGGCGCCCGTTACGGTGCCCTGGGCGTGCTCTCGGAGAGCGGCAAGGTCACCGACCTGATCACCGTGGGTGTCGACGCCCCGCGCCTGTGCGCCGCCATGGGCCTGCCACAGGGCCATGGCCTGCTGCACACCATGGTGGACGACCGGCAGCCGTTGCGTGTTGCGGATGTGGCCGCGCACCCCCGTTCCGCGGGCTTTCCGGCCGGGCATCCGGTCATGCGGACCCTGCTGGGCGTTCCGCTGATGGTGCGCGGGACCGTCTACGGCGACCTCTACCTCGCCGACAAGACGGACGGCACGCCCTTCGACGACGATGACGAGCACCTGCTGACCGCCCTGGCCAGTGCCGCGGGCGTCAGCATCGAGAACGCCCGCCTGTACGAGCACCTCAAACGCGCCGCCGAACACTTCCAGCGCCGCATGCTGCCCGTCCTTCCGGACCTGGCGCCCCTGAAGGCCGCGGCCCGCTACGAGCCCGCATCCGAGCTGCCCAAGCTCGGCGGGGACTGGTACGACGCCATGGTCCTGCCCGATGGCGCCACCTGTGTGGTGGTGGGCGACGTGACCGGCCACGCCGTGGAGGCCGCCCCGCTGATGGGACAGATCCGCAACATGCTGCGGGCTCTCGCCTTCGACCGGTGTGAGCCGCCCGGCCTGGTCGTGTCGCGCCTGGACCGCGCCCTGACCATGTTCGAGGACCCGCCGACCGCCACCCTGGTGTTCGGCCGCCTCGAACGGACTCGTGAGGGATACACCTTCGGCTGGAGCAACGCCGGGCATCCGCCTCCGCTGCTGATCGGGCCGGACGGCAGCACCTGCTACCTGGCGCCCGCCCGGCACGGGATCCCGGTGGGCATCGACGCGTCCGTCCCACGGTTCAACCACGCGCACCCGCTTCCGCCAGGTGCCACCCTGTTGCTGTTCACCGACGGGCTGGTCGAGCGCCGCGACCAGGACATCGACACGGGGCTGCACGACCTGGCCGAGAACGCTGCCCGCCTGGCCCGGGAACCGCTGGAGAAGTTGTGCGACACCCTGATCACCCAAAGCCGGCAGGTGTTCGACGACGACGTGGCCGTCCTCGCCCTGCGCATCCCGGACGGCCCAGCCCGATGAGACGGTCGCCCCTCCGACCGTACTGATCGGGACTGCCCTTCCAGAGCCCGGTGCCGCGGTTCCTCAACTGGTGGAGGGGTGGGGCCAGTGCACGAGGCCGCCGCGCGAGGGAGCGGATCGCGTCGCCTCCTGCGACGAGTCGTAGAACTCGTAGCTCTCGCGCATGCCGCTGAGGTCGAAGATCCGCAGTATCCGGCCGGAGGCGGATGCGATGCGCAGCGAGCCTTCGTGTTCGCGGATGCGTTTCGTCACCGCCACGATCACGCCCAGCCCCATCGAATCCATAAAGGGAACGAAGCCCAGATCCAGGACGAAGTGCCGGTGCTCCTCATCGAGGAGCTTGATCACCGCTTCACGGATCATGGGGGAGGTGTGGGCGTCCAGGTCACCGTCGACCTCGACAACGGTCCACCCGTTCACCACGTCGTAGCTGGCCATCATGTCCTCGTGCCGGATGATGTTCGTTCGCATGGCCATCCCTCTCCACCGGCCGACCCACCCGCGAGTGCGGATTGGTGGGCCCGTTCCCCTGCTGCTCAGGTGTACGTCTCCGGCTCACTCATTTTATCGAGAGCCGAATCTGCAGAAGCAGCTCACACGGCAGGGGGACGGGTGATCCCCGTGTCGGACCCACCGCACGCATCCGCCGGCCCCGACACCACCGTCGACGACGCTGTCGCGCGCCAACAGCGACTGGCTTGCCACCCACTCCCGCAGTGCGCCCATGCAGGTGCCGGCCGAGATGCTGCGGGCCTTCCCGTCGGTCGCCACGGCGTTGGCGAGGCCCTCGTCGGCGATGAGCCGGCGCGGTTCGAGCAGGGCCATCGGCGGTCGCCGCCGGGCGGCGGTGAAGCCCTCGGAGGTGAGCAGGGCGACCCGGCCCGTGGTGCCGGGCGGCACCCTCGACGACCGCTTCGGCGAGACGGGCGCCGGGATGTGCAAGCTCGACCTGGACGGCATCGACCCGCTGCTGTCCGCTGGAGACAGCGACGAGGTCCCGGTCAGCGTCGAACTGCCTTGCTTCGACGCCCCGGACGGCAGCGCGGGGAAGCTGCGGCGGGGAGTGCCGGTGCACCGGCTCGGCGGACGTACGGTGACCACGGTCTACGACCTGCTGCTGGCCCAGTACGGCGTGGCCCGCGACGGTCTGCCCGGCCGCCGGCCCACGGGCTACGACGACGCTGAGGAGCCGTACACCCCGGCGTGGCAGGCGGCCATCACCGGCGTGGACGCGGAGAAGGCGGCCCGCCGCCCTGGAGTTCGCCGCCAACGCACGACTGGATCGAGGCGGTCAACCGCAACGGCGTCGTCGCCGCCCGCGCGCTGGACGCCCACTGGCGCGCCGCGAACTACCTCGCCGTCGCGGCCTGGACGCCCTGTGCATCTGGGGACCGGGTCACGGTGGTCCGGCCGTGCTGGCCAACTCCTGGCTGGAGGGCTCGTACACCGAGACCTGTCCGGACATCACGCGGGACGCGGCGGGCATGGCCGCCCGGCTGTTCAAGCAGTTCTCCTTTCCCGGCGGGGTGCCCAGCCATGTCGCACCGGAGACGCCGGGCTCGATCCACGAGGGCGGCGAGCTCGGCTACTCGCTCACCCACGCCTACGGCGCCGCCCTCGACAATCCCGGCCTGTTGGTCGCCTGCGTGATCGGTGACGGCGAGGCGGAGACCGGCCCGCTGGCCGCCTCCTGGCACTCCAACAAATTCCTCGACCCCGTCAACGAAGGTGCGGCCCTACCGATCCTGCTCCTCAACGGCTACAAGATCGCCAACCCGGCCGTGCTGTCCCGACTCCCCGAGCACGAACTCGACGACCTGCTGCGCGGCTACGGACACGCCCCCGTGCACGTCACCGGCGACGGCCTGCCTCTGGAGGTCACCTGGCGCTCCCACCAGGTACCGCTGGCCGCGGCCTTCCAGTAGATCAAGGCTGACCACGACTTCGTCGAGCAGGAGTTGGAACTCAAGACCGACGTTCGCGTCGCGGCTGGTCGGGGCGGGGAGGGATCGACATCGTGGCGGCGGCCCCGTCAGCCTGTTGCCGGGAGCGGAACGACCCACGCGACGACGGTGCCGCTCGGCTGGTGCGCCGAGACGCTGAAGCTGCCGCCCAACTCCTCCGCACGTTTGCGTAGGTTGGCCAAGCCGCTGCGCCGGGTGACCGCCGGGTCGATTCCGCGGCCATTGTCCGCCACCCGCAGCTTCAGCTCGGTATCGGCGACCTCCGCGGTGACGTCGACGGTGCTGGCGTGCGCGTGCCGGGCGGCGTTGGACAGTGCCTCACCGAGCACCGCCAGCAGCTGCTCGGCCTGGTCGGCGGACACGGCGGTGTCCAGCAGCCCGGTCATGCGCAGCGCCGGGGCGAAGCCGAGCGATTCGGTGGCCCGTTCGGTGGCCGTCACCAGCTGGGCGCGCAGCCCGCTGCCGCCGCGGGCCTGATCGTGTTCGCGCAGACCGTAGATGGTGGTACGGATGATTTTGATGGTGTCGTCGAGGTCGTCCACGACCCGTTGGATCCGCTCGCTCACCTGCGGACGGTCGGAGACCCTGCCCAGCGTCGACTGCAGCGACAGTGCGCCGGCGAACAGCCGCTGGATGACCAGGTCGTGCAGGTCACGGGCGATTCTGTCGCGGTCGTCGAGTACGACCATGCGCTCGGTGTCGCGCCGGTGTTCGGCGACGTCCAGTGCCAGGGCGGCCTGGTTGCCGAACCCGGTGACCATGTCGATCACGGCGTCGGTGAAGCGGGAGCGGCCGGGTACGTTCGCCACCTGAAGTACCCCGCGGACATGTTCCCGAGTACCGAGCGGGACGAAGAACGCCGGTCCCAGCTCCACCACCGAGGCGCTGCCGCCCTCGGTGCGCGGGTCGGCGCTCACGGCGTCGCTGGTGATCGTCTCCCCGGACGAGTAGACCTTCGTACCCAATGCCGTGGCGGGCAGCACCAGTCCGCGGACTTCCTCGGCCTTCGCTCCGGAGGCGGCCTCGATGACCAGCTCGCCATGGTCACCCACCGGAACCGCCAGGGTGACCAGGTCCGCGTCGGCCATCTCCCGCACGGTGGCGGTGAAGGACTCCAGCACCGCGGCGGGCTCCGCACCGGACAGGAGGCTGCGGGTCAGCTCGTTGCTGGCTGCAAGCCACCGCTGCCGGCGGTGCGCGTCGTCGTACAGCCGGGCGTTGTCGATCGCCACACCGGCCGCCGCGGCCAGGGTGCGCAGCATCGCCTCGTCGTCGGTGTCGAACTCCGCGCCGCTCTTCTTGTTCGTCAGGTACAGGTTGCCGAAGACCTGGTCGCGCACGCGGACGGGGGCGCCGAGGAAGCTGGTCATCGGCGGGTGCCCGGCCGGGAAGCCGGCGGATGCCGGATGCTCGGCCAGGTTCGCCAGGCGCAGGGGCTCCGGGTGCCGGATGAGCAGGCCCAGGATGCCTTCGCCGCGCGGGTAGTGTCCGATGCGAGCGATGGCCTCCTCATCGATGCCGACGGTGACGAACTGCTTGATCGTGCCTTCCTCGCCCAGCACACCGAGCGCCCCGTACCGGGCGTCGACCAGGGTGACCGCCGACTCCACGATGCGGTGCAGCACCACCTCCAGGTCGAGGTCGGAGCCCACGGCCAGGACCGCGTCGAGCAACGTGTGGACGCGGTCCCGGGCGGCCCGGACCTGCGCCACCTGCTGCTGCAGGTCGTCCAGCAGTACGTCCAGCCGCAGCTGTGGAGATATCCCGGACGTCCCCACCTCACGCGAACCCTGCGCGTGCTCGTCCACCACAGCTCCCCTCACTGTTTCGCTGCCCCGTCCCCAGGACGCTCGACGCCCCGGAGCCGTTTGACGGCACCCGGCCCTGGAAACGGGAACACGGCCCGAAGACCACCGTGGAATCCGCCGGCATGGGACGGCTGTGATCGGGACGGGGCTGGCCGGTATCGACGCCCAGGGGTACGCCAGGCTCGCCAAGCAGGTACACCGCCTCGCTGCCGGAGGTGATCAGCAGCGGCGGGAGATGCCCCGCGCTGCTCCAGCGCAAGGTCCAGGGGCCCCGCCGGGCTCGATGCGGGCCAGACACGCCGTGGTGAAGGGGTTGTCGGTGATCGCCTGCAAGGTGAGGTCGAGCTGGCGGAGGACGGCACTGGGCGGACTGCGCCGGTCATAGAGCAGGGCGCGCAGCATGTGGCGGGTCTGGGCCATGGCGGCCGCCGACTCCAGGTCGTGACCGACGACATCGCCGATGACAGCCGCACAGGCCTTGTCCGGGAGAAGGACGGCGTCGTCCAGTCCCCGCCCAGGTGCGCGGGCGCGGTGGCCGGACGATAGATCGCTGCGGCGGTGAAGGGGCTCAGATCGGGCAGTCTCGGCAGCAGGAGGCGTTGGAACCGCTCGGCTCCGCTACGCACCCGCTCGTAGAGGCGGGCATGGTCAATGGCCACGCCCGCGGCACCGGCAAGGGCTACGACCACAGCCTCGTCGTGCTCGTCGAAGGGCTGCCCGTCGCGCCGCTCGGACAGGTACAGGTTTCCGTAGATCTCGCCGCGCACGCTGATCGCCACACCCAGCAGGGTGCGCATCGGCGGGTGTCCTGGCGGGAAGCCCGCGGAGAGGGGGTGGCGGCGATCTCGTCGATCCGCAGGGGCTCGGTGTGGTGAATCAGGTACCCCAGGAATCCCCGCCCCTGCGGCGGCCCGACACCGCCCAGATCGGCCCTCTCCTGATCGGTGAGCCCCACCGCGATGAACTCGGACAGGCCCGTGCGCCGCTCGTTCACCACAGCCAGAGCGCCGACGAGTTCCATCGCGGTACTCACGATCTGGCGCAGCACCTCGGGCAGCTCCAGTTCCCGGCTGATCTCCAGAACGGCCTCCAGCAGGCCCTGCAGTCGCTCCTGGGCGCGGTAGAGCAGGTCGAGCTGATCGGCGACGCGACCCGGCTCTGCATTCACGTGCAGGTCCAGTCGGGGCCGGAGCGACTGCTGGTCCGACCTCATGGCGCGCCCCTTCCCTGACCATGGTGGAGCGGGCGGCGTGGGCATCCCGGCGCCGCGCATTCCACGATAGGGCTGGCCATCGCCCTTCGCCCGGTTGCGAGCGACCATGGAGGTCAAGGGATCTGCCCCGCGGGCCTTGCACCCGGGATTGCCAGGGAAGGGAGGGCGGATGCGATGTTCTGGTACGGCCACGGCATGAACGGCTGGGTCTGGTTCATGATGTCGCTCGGTACGCTGCTGTTCTGGGCGTTGATCATCGTCGTCGGTGTCCTGGTCTTCAGGGCCCTGGCCCGCCCCACACCGCCGGGCAGGGAGCATCACCCCTGGCCGCAGACGCCTCCGGGCAGCGGCCCGGAACAGATCCTGGCCGAACGGTATGCGCGCGGCGAGATCGACGAGGAGGAATACCACCGCCGTCTGACCACCCTCCGGGGATCGCCTCCGGGCGGATCGAAGCCTCCCGCCTCTTGACCGGGCGAAGGTCGCCGCCGCCCCGGGGACGCAGCGCGGATCTGACCAACGGATCTGACCAACCGAGTCCTCACGGTGCGCGTCCCGAAGGCCGAGAAGACCAGGCTTCACCGCATCGAGATCACCGGCTGAGCCGAGCCCAGAAGCGGGACGAGTCGGGCAAAGCTTGTGTTTCCCGGCCCCGACGCGCACATCCGTCACCCTGAGCACGGGCTCGGGATCACCGACGAGCCGTCCTGGCCGGTCATGGCCGAGGGAGGCGCTGTGTCCGGCGGGACGCCGCCGGAGGCGGGCCCAACCCTGGGCAGCAGATCGGCCTGGGACAGGGTGGCTTCGCCTGGTCTCGCTGTTGGAAGGTCTCGCCACCATCCGACCAGCGTTTTCTGCATACAGGCGGAACACGACGGGGGTCTTCGCCGCCTACGCCGCTGACCATGGCCGCAGCCTCACACAGTCCTGATCACCCATCCGGCGGCCGCTGCGGCGCCACCTTGGCGGGTACAGCGGTGAATCAGCCATGGCTGACTTGCGCTGGGGTGTCGAGACTCTCGTTCAGGGCGGTGCGGGGGAGGGCGAGATGGGCGAGATGGCTGTGCGTCGTGGACGGATTCCGGCTCGTCGGCGTCAGCGGAGGCCCTCGGTCGTCTCCCTGACGGCAGGACGATGGTGATCCAGCGCAAGCGGTACGCGCCCAGCAGCACCATCGCCAGCCGTGAGTTACGTGACCTGCTCGGAGCCAAGGTGCGGTCACCTCGGTCTGTGGAACAACGGGGCGTCCCTGCTGTCGCTGAGCCGCGTGAACGGCCGCGGTCAGGGAGACGCCCGGCACCGTACGCGTTGGAAGCAGGCCTACGGGAAGTGAAGGGCGCCGCGGGTGCGCCTCAGGGTCGGATGGTGCTGGTGTCGTAGAGCTTCCACGCCGGGTACCGCAGGGCCTCGCCGCCCTTTTCGCCTCCGTCGAGAAGCTGGCGGCGACGCAGCATCAGACGCAGGTGGCGTGCCTCGTCGCTGCCGTCGTCCGGGCCGCGATCGAGCAGTACGGGGCTTGGATCGGCAGCGTCTGGATGGTGTACCAGTACGTCGGCGGGGTGCCCGTTGGCGCACTCGCCGAGCGTCACTGTCGTTCCTGGCTGCGTGGACATGACCTGGTACAGACGCCGCACCAGGTCGTCTCCCTCCCGGACATCGATCCGGGGGCCGCTGGTGGTGGCGGCGTTGAGGAGTTCGGCGGCCACACCGCCGCGCTCACGCCAGAGGTTCATGTCGCCGACCACGATGAGGCGGCTGCGGGCTCGTGTGATGGCGACGTTCCAGAGGTTGAGCTGGCGGTGGACCCAGCTGATTGCGCCGTCGTGCATGCCCTCGCCCGCGACGAGGGAGAAGACCATGACATCGCGTTCGCCGCCCTGGAACGTGTGCACGGTGCCGACACGGACACGTTGCCGGTCGTACTGCTTCAGTCGGCCCCGCAGTTCGTCGGCCTGGGGCTTGAAGGGGGTGACCACACCGATGGTCGCCTCGTCCGGCAGCTGCTCCAGCAGGGCGCGGACGAAACTGTCCACCTGCCGGATCTCGTCGTGGTTCACCCAGGAGCTGCCGTACGGGGGCCGGGTGGCCCGTCCCGGAACGTGCGACCAGAAGATCGGCTGCCTGGGCAGGGACGGCCGACCGCGAGTGTCGGTGAGGACGGTCAGCCCACGGTCGTAGAAGAGATCGTTCGAGACGGCGGCGATGTCCGGGTGGCAGCGGAAGTGCTCGTCGAGGAGGAGCGTGCCTCCCGCGGCACGCTCGGCGGCATGGAACGCAGAGTGGCGGCGGTGGGCGAGGCGGTGTTTCTCCAGCCAGTCGGAGCGCAGGCCCGTCTTGCGGCGGATCACAGCCTCCCGCTCGGGGGTGATCTTCGCGATGTGCGGAAGCTGCATCGCGTCCCCGATGACCAGGGCGCGCCGGGCCCGGAACAGCAGGGGCAGCACGTGCGGGATGGCGCACTGGCTGGCCTCGTCGATGACGACCAGGTCGAAGAGGGCGGGTCCCAGAGGGAAGCGGCGTGCGGAGAGACTGGTGACCGCCCAGCCGGGTGCCGCGGGAAGTACTTCGCGAACGGCGGCCCAGTCGGTGCGATTGCTGTCCCTGGCGGTCATGAGGTTGAGGATGCGCTGGCGTCCGGTGCGCGCTTTGGTTCGCACCGTGCTTTCCAGGAGGGTCCGCGAGGCGGACTGTACGGCGGCTTCGGCGGTGCCGAGCGTCGTAGCGAGGGCCGTGTCATCGACATGGGCGACCTGCGCGTATCCCCTGCGCCAGGATGCTTCGGCGGTCGCGAAGGCGGAGAGAGCAAGGCAGCCCTCCACGCGGTCGCCTTCGAACGTCCCCAGGCCCGTCTTCTGGAGGAAGCGACCGCGCCGCCACGAGCCGAGGAATCGGGCGTGAGCGAGCCGTCGTGCCCTGGCCTCCAGCTCGTCCAGTCGCCCTGCCTGCGACAGCTTCTCCGTGAGCTCGGACACGGGCAGACCGAGCTGTTCGGCGTGCTCCTCGCGCAGTTGGCCGGCTTGCAGAAGGTCCTTCTCGGACCTGGCGACTCGGGCGAGGTCACGGCGACCGCGCTTCAGTTGCTCGACGGCGATGTCGACGTCCATGGCCGCGGTGGTCACGTTGGGCACGGGGTCCGGCGCAGTGCGCAGGGACTGGAGGCCCGTGGCCTCGGTCTCGACGTAGTTCCCGGTCTTGGCCCGGGCCGAGCCGGTGCGGATGACGCTTCCCGGTACGAGCTTCTCGCAGCGACGCCAGACCTCGTCCACGGCCTCGTTGTTGTTGGAGGCCACGAGAACGGTCTGCCCGCTGGTCACCGCTGTGGCGAGGAGATTGGCCACGAGCTGGCTCTTTCCGGTGCCGGGCGGTCCGGTGGCGACGGTCAGACGCCGGGTCATCGCGGAGCGCAGCACGGCAGCCTGGGCCTCGTTGCAGGGCAGTGGCGTCACCAGGCGAGGTGGTTCGGCATCCGACAGGGCCAGCGCGCGGATGCGTTCCGACGGGTCGGGGGAGAGGGCTGCGAGTGCCGTCGTCTGGATGCGGTCCGTCGTCCCCGCGATGTCGGCGAAGTCGTCGAGGAGCTTCTTCGTGTAGGCGGTGTCGGGCAGTGCCGCGAAGAGAACGGCGGCGTTGCGTGCGCCGTGACCGGGTGTGTGGATGTCGATGCGGTCGGCAAGCCGATCAGGATGGAGTTCCTGAACGCACGGTATCTCGAACTCCTCCATCAGGAGTTTTCTCGCCTCGACGGCCAGGCGGTCGTGCTGGCCGCGATGCCACGTCGGCTGGAAGGTGTCGGCGAGCTGAGCCGCCTCCTCCTCGCCCAGCCAGTCCCGGGCCAGCTGGGGATGCGGCTGGACGGGACCGTAGGGCTTGAGCCGTACCTGACCGTCCTGGGAGACGATCTCCACGCGGCGGATCAGGAGCGGGGCGAACTTCGGGTGCCGCCAGGGCCGGCCGCCGCGCGGTCCGGTCACGACCACGGCCGGGTAGCCGGCCCAGAGCTCGGCCTCCTGCTCGGTGGCCGACTCGATCAGTGCCTCCGCCTCCGTGGGGACGGGGACGCAGCCGTCGTCTTCGACTTCGCCGGACAGGAAACGCTCCGTGCCTAAGAGACAGGCGTACGAGGTCTCCCGGTCGCCCACCGACATCAGCGGGGTCTCGGTCTCGTCGGACAGCACGCATTCGCGGTAGTAGTCCAGAAGCTGCGGCCAAGTTGGCTGAGACCGCGCGGACTTGCGAGCGGGCCCCTGTGCTGAGTGTTCGGCGGACGAGGCGGGTTGGCGCGTGAGTGGGGCGAGCAGCGGCGCGGCGCCGAGGGGGCAGTCGGCGATGACGATGCGGTCGTCCACCGCATGTGCGAACTTGACCGGTATCTGGCGGGCACCTTGGGCCCGCATGCGCCGGTTGACATAGAGGAAGAGGTCCTCCACCGACACGTCGCCCTTCCCGTCCTTGCTCACCTTGCCGGTGCGCAGGGCCTCGATGACCTCGGCGGTGAAGGCGGACGGCTGCACCTCGCCGGTGCTGTCCGTGTCGGCGTACGAATCCTCACCGGCCCGGGAGGAGGACAGCACGTAGACGCCGCGGCTGGTCAGCAGGGGCTGCTCCGGCTCGGCGGACTTCGCGACCGAGCCGGGCTGCCGGTCGGAGGTGCGCAGACCCACGGCGAAGCCGCCGCTTCGACAGCAGTCGATCATCATGACCTTTTGTGCGGCCCAGCCCTGCTCCAGCTGTTCGTTGACGAAGCCGGCGCTCACGCCGGTCTCTGCGATCCGGTCGAAGTCGGTATCCGTGGCGACGAAGTGGAACTCCCCACCGTCGCGCACGAGCCGGGTGCCATGCCCGGAGAAGTACACCAGGGCCAGTTCGTCCGGCTCGCATTCCCCCATGAACTCGCTGATGGCCAGCCGCATGTCGTCGGCGGTCAGGTTGCCGCGGGAGATGATGGAGACGAAGCCGCCGATGTTGCGGTGCCTGAGGACCTGCTCAAGGCCCCAGATGTCCGCCCGCGTGGACGGCAGGGGCAGGAAGCGGCTGTCGTCGTAGTGCTCGTTGCCGATCAGCAGGGCGCGGCGCTTGACCAGTCGGGTCACTCCCCGCCGCCCTCCGGTCCGCCGGACCGGCCCGGGCCGACCTTGTCCAGGAAGTCGAGGATCATGCGCTCCTGGGCAGGGTCCGGACGGCCGGTGATGGCGACGGTGTGCCCGTCGTAGGTGACCTCGACCTTGCGGTGCCGTTCCTTGGCGCACCATTCCTTGATCGCGGTGATCAGGACCTGGGAAGCGGGCCTGGCGAGGGCGGTGGCGGTGGTCGCCCACAGCGCGATGTCGCCGGCACCGGCACCCTTGTGACCGGGCTCCGTCTTCGCCTGGCCGTCGACGAACCCGACTTCCAGGTTCTCTGCCTCACTCAGGGCGGCGCACAGGTCACGTGTGAGTCGTTCCTGCCGCAGCGCGTCTCCGCCGGCCGGCACCACGAGGTGCCACCGGCGCCCCCCGTCCCCCATGCACCACTCCTTGCTGTCGCCCCGTCACCTGCGATGACTCTGGCACGAAGATGCCCCCGGCATTGGCTCAACGGCCATCCGAGGGGCATCATTCGGCCAGTCGCGAATCCCGCCCGCGCCCGGCGCCCTGCCGTGACAGTACGGTGGCACGCCCCAGCGCGTGCAGCACATCCCACGGCGTGAGCTTGACGGACGGCTCGACCTGAGCGGCCGACACGGCCCTCAACCCGGGCTTTCGCGGGAAGTGGACTCGACCACAATGTCGTAACGACCGGTGAAACCGCAGGTCAGCCCAGCTTACGGAAGAGTCCCTCCTGGACCACGGACACGATCAGCTGCCCTGAGAGGTTGTAGATGCGGCCCCGGGCCAGGCCCCGGCCGCCCACCGCGATCGGCGACTCCTGGTCGTACAGGAACCACTCGTCCGCGCGGAACGGCCGGTGGAACCACATGGCGTGATCCAGCGAGGCCATGTCGAAGTTCCGCGGCCCCCACAGCGGTTCGACCGGGATGCGGACCGCGTCCAGGAGGGTCATGTCACTGGCGTAGGTCAGCGCGCACGTGTGGACCAGCGGGTCGTCGCCGAGCGGTCCGACCGCGCGCATCCACACGGCGCTGCGTGGCTCGGCCCCTTCGACGTCCTCGGCGTTCCAGCGCAGCCGGTCGACATAGCGGATGTCGAAGGGCTGGCGACGCGCCATCCGCTCCAACTGCTCCGGCAGCGCGCCCAGGTGCTTGCGGATCTCCTCGGAGACCGTTGGCAGCGACTCCGGGTCCGGCACCTCACGGGCCGGCGGCAGCTGGTGCTCGAACGGTCCTTGCTCAGGCTTGTGAAAGGAGGCGGTCAGATTGAAGATCGTGCGGCCCTGCTGCACGGCCGTGACCCGGCGCGTGGTGAACGAGCGCCCGTCACGGACCCGTTCCACCTGGTACACGATGGGCACGCCGGGGCGGCCCGGGCGCAGGAAGTACGCGTGCAGCGAGTGCACCGGGCGGTCGCCGTCCGTGGTGCGTCCGGCGGCGACCAGTGCCTGGCCCGCCACCTGGCCGCCGAAGACCCGCTGCAGGGACTCCTGCGGGCTGCGGCCACGGAAGATGTTGACCTCGATCTGCTCCAGGTCGAGCAGGTCGACCAGTCGCTCGGCCGGGTTCGTCATCGGTGGGATTCTCCTTGGCTCACAGTTGGTCGCGAACGGCTCACAACTGGCCGACCTCGGTGACGCGGACGACGGCACGGCCCTCGGCGTCCGAGGCCGCGAGGTCGACCTGCGCACTGATGCCCCAGTCGTGGTCGCCGTTCGGGTCGTCGAAGATCTGGCGGACCCGCCAGAGGCCGTTCTCCGGCTCCTCGTTGATGACGAGCAGCTTGGGGCCGCGGGCGTCGGGACCGGTGCCGAGGTCCTCGTACTCGTCCCAGTACTTGTCCATCGCCTCGCCCCAGGCGTCGGCGTCCCAGCCGGACTCGCCGTCCATCTCGCCCAGCTCCTCGACCTGGTCGAGGGCGGCCAGCTCCACGCGGCGGAACAGGGCGTTGCGGACCAGGACCCGGAAGGCGCGCGCGTTGGTGGTGATCGGCTTGACCTCGTCGGCCTTCTCCTGCGCCTCCTCGGCGGTCATCTCCTCCGGGTTCGCCAGCTGCTCCCACTCGTCCAGCAGGCTGGAGTCCACCTGCCGCACCATCTCGCCGAGCCACTCGATCAGATCCTGCAGGTCCTCGGACTTGAGGTCGTCCGGGATGTTGTGGTCGAGGGCCTTGTAGGCGCTGGCCAGGTAGCGCAGCACGATGCCCTCGGTGCGGGCCAGCTCGTAGAAGGACACCAACTCGGTGAAGGACAGCGCCCGTTCGTACATGTCCCGGATGACCGACTTCGGCGACAGCGGGTGGTCGCCGACCCAGGGGTGGCTCTTGCGGTAGGTGTTGTACGCGTGGAAGAGGAGCTCCTCCAGCGGCTTCGGGTACGTGATGTCCTGGAGGCGCTCCATGCGCTCCTCGTACTCGACGCCGTCGGCCTTCATCGCGGCAACGGCCTCGCCGCGCGCCTTGTTCTGCTGGGCGACGAGGATCTGCCGCGGGTCGTCCAGGGTGGACTCGACGACGGAGACCATGTCGAGGGCGTAGGACGGCGACTCGGGGTCGAGGAGTTCGAACGCGGCGAGGGCGAACGTGGACAGCGGCTGGTTGAGCGCGAAGTCCTGCTGCAGGTCGACGGTGAGCCGGACGATACGGCCCTCGGCGTCGTGCTTGTCGAGCTTCTCCACGATCCCGCCGTCGAGGAGCGACCGGTAGATCGCGATGGCCCGGCGGATGTGCCTGAGCTGCTGCCGGCGCGGCTCGTGGTTGTCCTCCAGCAGGTGGCGCATCGCCTCGAACGCGTTGCCCGGGCGGGCGATCACCGACAGCAGCATCGTGTGCGTCACCCGGAAACGCGAGGTCAGCGGCTCCGGGTCCGATTCGATCAGCTTCTGGAAGGTGTTCTCCGTCCAGCCGACAAAACCCTCCGGCGCCTTCTTGCGGACGACCTTGCGCCGCTTCTTCGGGTCGTCGCCCGCCTTCGCCAGCGCCTTCTCGTTCTCGATGACGTGCTCCGGCGCCTGTGTCACGACGAGCCCCGCCGTGTCGAACCCGGCCCGGCCGGCCCGGCCCGCGATCTGGTGGAACTCCCGGGCCCGCAGGGTGCGCACGCGGCTGCCGTCGTACTTGGTCAGGGCCGTGAACAGCACCGTGCGGATGGGTACGTTGACGCCCACGCCGAGCGTGTCGGTGCCGCAGATGACCTTCAGAAGGCCCGCCTGGGCGAGCTTCTCGACCAGGCGCCGGTACTTGGGCAGCATGCCGGCGTGGTGGACTCCGATGCCGTGCCGGACGTACCGGGAGAGGTTCCGGCCGAACTTGGTGGTGAAGCGGAAGTTGCCGATCAGCTCGGCGATCTGGTCCTTCTCCTCGCGCGAGCACATGTTGATGCTCATCAGCGCCTGCGCCCGCTCCACGGCCTGCGCCTGCGTGAAGTGCACGATGTACACCGGGGCCTGCTTGGTCTCCAGCAGGTCGGTGAGCGTCTCGGTGAGCGGGGTGAGCTTGTACTCGTAGGAGAGCGGCACCGGGCGGGTCGCCGAACGGACCACCGACGTGGGGCGGCCGGTGCGACGGGTGAGGTCCTTCTCGAAGAAGGACACATCACCCAAAGTCGCCGACATCAGGATGAACTGCGCCTGGGGGAGCTCCAGCAGCGGAATCTGCCAGGCCCACCCTCGGTCGCCCTCGGCGTAGAAGTGGAACTCGTCCATCACGACCTGGCCGACATCCGCGTCCTTGCCGTCGCGCAGGGCGATCGACGCCAGCACCTCGGCGGTGCAGCAGATCACGGGGGCGTCGGCGTTCACGGACGCGTCGCCGGTGAGCATGCCGACGTTCTCGGTGCCGAACAGCTTGCACAGCTCGAAGAACTTCTCCGATACCAGGGCCTTGATCGGGGCCGTGTAGAAGGTGACCTCGTTCCGGGCGAGCGCGGCGAAGTGCGCTCCCGCGGCGATCATGCTCTTGCCCGAGCCGGTGGGTGTCGAGACGATCACGTTCGCCCCGGAGACCACCTCGATCAGCGCCTCCTCCTGGTGGGGGTAGAGGGTGAGGCCGCGCTCCTGCGCCCACGACTCGAAGGCTTCGTACAGGGCGTCGGGGTCGGCGGTCGGCGGCAGCTGATCGATGAGGGTCACGCACCCATCTTGCCTGGACTCGCAGCCGAGAGGGGAATCGGCTGTGGGCGCGAAGATCATGGCCGCTACGCTGTGTCGCCGACGGGACGTCAGCGCACCAGGTCAACTGGACAGCGGCACACGAGGAATGGGGCGGGAAGCGGCCATGATGGGACCAGCACACTCACTGTCGGGGGCCGCGGCCTGGCTCGGCGTCGGAGCGGCAGCCGCCGCGGCCGGGCATCCGATGCCCTGGCCGGTCCTCCTCTGTGGCGCCCTGATCTGTGCCGGCGCCGCGCTCGCCCCGGACCTCGACCACAAGGCGGCGACGATCTCGCGCTCCTTCGGGCCGATCTCCCACTGGATCTGCGAGATCGTGGACAAGCTGTCCTGGGCTGTCTACAAGGCGACGCGCATGAAGGGCGACCCGCGGCGCAATGGCGGGCACCGCACGCTGACACACACCTGGGTCTGGGCGGTCCTGATCGGCGCCGGCTGCTCGGCCGTGGCCATCTCGGGGGGCCGCTGGGCGGTGCTGGCGATCCTCTTCGTGCACATGGTGCTGGCGATCGAGGGCCTGCTGTGGCGGGCGGCCCGGGGCTCCAGCGCCGATGTCCTGGTCTGGCTGCTGGCGGCGACCAGTGCATGGATCCTCGCGGGGATCCTGGACAAGCCGGGCAACGGCTCCGACTGGCTGTTCACGGCACCGGGCCAGCAGTACCTGTGGCTGGGGCTGCCGGTCGTGCTGGGTGCGCTGGTGCACGACATCGGGGACGCACTGACAGTGTCCGGCTGCCCGATCCTGTGGCCGATCCCGGTGGGCCGCAAGCGCTGGTACCCCGTGGGGCCGCCGAAGGCCCTGCGGTTCCGGGCCGGGAGCTGGGTGGAGCTGAAGGTCCTGATGCCCGTGTTCATGCTGCTCGGCGGCGTGGGCTGCGCCGCGGCCCTCAACGTGATCTGAGGGACCCGGCCCGGATCGGCCGGCTGAGCGGTGGCTCAGGCGGTCTCGCCGGCCCCCGCCAAGCCGTACCGGCGCTCGAAGCGGGCGACACGCCCCTCGGCGTCGACCGTGCGGGCCTCGCCCGTGCAGAAGGGGTGGCTCTCCGAGGAGATCTCCACATCGATCACCGGGTGGGTCCGGCCGTCGTCCCACTCGATGGTCTGCTCGCTCCGCGCGGCCGGGCGGGGCGCGGACCGGCGGGGGCCCGAGGGTCAGCCGGGCAGGGAATCCTCGTCGACGATGTGCATCGCGGCCTCCTCGGCGGAGGCGGCCGCGCCGTCGATGCCGACGTCGGTGGCGACCAGGGCGGCCTCCTCGTCCTCGTGTGCTCCCTCGTCCGGGGCCACCAGCCGGCCGGAGCGCAGGTTGCCGACCTCGTTGTCGAGGAGTTCCCCGTCGGAGTCGTGGTCACCGATGTCATCGCCGTCGCGGGCCACGAGGTCGGGCTGCTCCTCGGCGAGCCGCTGGTCCAGGGTCTCGCCCGCCTGGCGTTCGGCCGCCGTCACCCCGATGTGCTCCACCGCCCAGGGTCGTTCGGGAGGGGACCAGCCACGGTCGAGCGGGTCGGCGACGCCGTCGAAGTCCAGTGTGTCCTCGACGTCGAGCACCCCCGAATCCTCCCGGATCTCCGAGGGATCGGGCTGGTAGACGTCGTCCCCCCAGCCGTCGGCGCTGTCCACGAGTACCTCCAGGTGGTGAGGACGGCCATGTGCCACCACAACGGGCGGCGGGCCGTCGGCACGCATGGCACGAGGACGAGGCTCACACGCCGCGAACCGGGTGGTTCGGGGGCGTTCCCCGCACCGGTGCCGTTCTCCAGACTTCCACCCCTGCTCGGGACCGCGCAACGGCACGGGTGCCGGTCCGTGCCCGCATCCGGTACCGGCACCGGCCACACCCCCACTGCGCGCCCGCCGGTCATGGCCCGGCTGCTGCCGGAAGTAATGGAAGTGCTGGAAGTACTGGAAGTATCGGAAGTGACTGAAGTATCCCGAGGTGCGGGTGTGAACCTGGCCGCGTGACACGCCGGGGCCCAGGGCCGATGGCAAACCTCGTCGCCCCCCGCCCGCTCGCGGCGGACCGGCAGTCCCAAGAACCGGCAGTCTGGGCCACGGCGCCCGGTGGCACGCCCCCGGTCCCTGCCGGCAGGGCCGCCGCGATCGCGGGAAGCGGCCTTGCCGGCAGGCACTGCGCCGCCGCACCGGCCGCACGCCCGCACGCTCGCAGGGTCCTCACCCGTGCCAGGACCGCCACAGCGCCGCGTAGGCGCCGTCCGCCGCGACCAGCTCGTCATGGCTGCCCAGCTCGCTGATGCGGCCGTCCTCCACGACGGCGATCACATCCGCGTCATGGGCGGTGTGCAGACGGTGGGCGATGGCGACCACGGTGCGGCCGTCCAGCACCCGGGCCAGGGAGCGTTCCAGATGCCGGGCCGCGCGTGGGTCCAGCAGCGAGGTCGCCTCGTCCAGGACCAGCGTGTGCGGATCGGCGAGCACCAGCCGGGCCAGGGCGATCTGCTGGGCCTGCGCCGGGGTCAGGGCCAGGCCGCCGGAGCCGACCTCGGTGTCCAGGCCGTCGCCCAGTGCGCGCGCCCAGCCGTCCGCGTCGACCGCGCCCAGCGCCGCCCACAGCTCGGCATCCGTGGCATCGGTGCGGGCCAGCAGGAGGTTGTCGCGCAGGGAGCCGACGAAGACGTGGTGCTCCTGGTTGACCAGGGCGACATGCGACCGGACACGCTCCGCCGGCATCCGGGACAGCTCCGCACCGCCCAGGGTGATCCGGCCGTCGCGGGGCGCGTAGATCCCGGCGAGCAGCCTGCCCAGGGTGGACTTGCCCGCGCCCGACGGGCCCACCAGGGCCAGCCGGGTGCCCGCGGTGACCTCCAGGGACACCTTGCGCAGCACGTCGACGCCCTCGCGGTAGCCGAAGTGGACCCGGTCGGCGTGCACGTCCCGCCCGTCCGGCGCCAGCGAGGTGTCCCCGGCGTCCGGCTCGATGTCCCGCACACCGACCAGACGGGCCAGCGACACCTGGGCGACCTGCACCTCGTCGTACCACCTGAGGATCAGATTCACCGGGTCGACGAGCATCTGCGCGACGAGGGCGCCCGTGGTCAGCTGCCCCACCCCGATCCAGCCGTTCAGGACGAACACGCCGCCGACCATCAGCGCCGAGCCGAGCACGATCACGTGCACGGCGTTGATGACCGGGAACAGCACGGACCGCAACCACAGCGTGTACCGCTCCCAGGACGTCCACTCCTTGATCCGCCGCTCCGACAGGGCGACGCGGCGCGCGCCGAGCCGGTGCGCCTCGATGGTGTGACCCGCGTCCACCGTCTCGGCGAGCGCGGCGGCGACGGCGGCGTACCCGGCGGCCTCGGAGCGGTAGCCGGAGGGTGCCCGCTTGAAGTACCAGCGGCACCCGGCCACCAGCACCGGCACGGCGAGCAGTATGGCGGCCGCGAGCGGCGGGGCCGTCACGACGAGCCCGCCGAGCAGCAGCAGGGCCCACACGACTCCGATCGCCAGCTGCGGCACGGCCTCGCGCATCGCGTTGGCGAGCCGGTCGATGTCGGTGGTGATGTGGGAGAGCAGGTCGCCCGTCCCCGCCCGTTCCAGTACGCCCGGCGGCAGCCCGACCGACCGGACGAGGAAGTCCTCGCGCAGGTCGGCCAGCATCCGCTCGCCGAGCATCGCGCCCCGCAGCCGCACCTGCCGGGTGAACCCCGCCTGCACGGCCAGCGCGAGCACGAACAGCCCGGCGATCAGGCCCAGATGAAGCTCCCGCGTCCGGTCGGACACCCGCTCGACCAGGTCGCCGAGCAGGTAAGGACCCACCATGGAGGCGATCACGGCCACCGTGTTCACGCCGATGAGCAGCAGGAACGCCCGACGGTGCCGGCGGAACAACTCGGCGACGTAGCCGCGCACGGTCGCGGTCGCGCCGACGGGCAGGGTGGTGGCGGTCGTCGGGGCCGCCGGGTCGTGCGCCGGTGGCGCAACGCCGATCATGCGCTCTCCTCGATCTCTTCCAGCTTCGGGCGCGCGCCCACCAGGGCGTCCTGGTCGGCCGCGGCCCGTTCGTCGTCCGTCTCCCGGGTGACCACGGCCCGGTATCGGGGCTCGCTCTCCACCAGTTCGCGGTGGACGCCGACCGCCACGGCCGCGCCCTCGTGGACCAGGACGACCCGGTCCGCGCGGTCGAGCAGCAGTGGCGAGGAGGTGAACACCACGGTGGTGCGTCCCGAGCGCAGCCGGCGCACTCCATCCGCGATCCGCGCCTCGGTGTGCGAGTCGACCGCGGAGGTCGGCTCGTCCAGCACCAGTACCTCCGGGTCGGTGATCAGCGACCGGGCCAGGGCGAGCCGCTGGCGCTGGCCGCCGGACAGGGACCGTCCGCGCTCGGTGATGCGGGAGTCCATCGGGTCGGCGGCGTCCAGGGATCCCTGGACGAGCGCGTCCAGGACGTCGTCGCACTGCGCCGCGGCCAGCGCGTCCGCGGGGGGCACGCCTCCCGAGGCCGGTACCTCGAGCAACTCGCGCAGCGTGCCGGAGAGCAGCACCGGGTCCTTGTCCTGGACGAGTACGGCGGTACGCGCGCTGTCCAGGGGCAGGTCGTCCAGGGCGACCCCGCCGAGCAGCACCGAGCGGCCCGGCACGGTCGGGTGGCCGCCCAGCCGCTCCGCGAGTCTGCCCGCCGCGTCCGGATCGCCGCAGACCACGGCGGTGAGCCGGCCGGCGGGAGCGAGCAGACCGGTCGCGGGGTCGTACAGGTCTCCGCCCGGCACCTCCGCCTCGAGGGTGCCCTCGGTGGCCGTGGGCCGCTCCAGGGACAGCACGCGGGCCGCCCGTTTCGCCGAGGGCCGGGAGAAGGAATAGGCCATCGCGATCTCTTCGAAATGGCGAAGCGGATAATTCAGCACCATCACCGCGCTGTAGACGGTGACGAGTTCGCCGACGGTGATCCGGCCCTGGCGGGCCAGGTGGATGCCGTGCCAGACGACGGCGATCAGCAGCAGTCCGGGCAGCAGCACCTGGATGGCCGAGATGAGTGACCACATCCGGGCGCTGCGCACCGCGGCGTGCCGTACCTCCTGCGAGGCGCGGCGGTAGCGGTCGAGGAACAGCTCCTCGCCGCCGATGCCGCGCAGCACCCGCAGCCCGGCGACCGTGTCCGAGGCCAGCTCGGTGGCCCGGCCCGCCTTCTCGCGCTGCACATCGGCGCGGCGCGTCGCCCGGGGCAGCAGCGGCAGCACCGCGAGTGCCACGATCGGCAGTCCGACGGCGACGACGACGCCCAGGGCGGGCTGGTAGACGAGGAGGCCGACGCAGACCACGACGACGGTCAGCGCGGCCGCGGTGAACCGGGAGACCGCCTCGACGAACCAGCCGATCTTCTCGACGTCGCCGGTGGAGACCGCCACCACCTCGCCGGCGGCGACCCGCCGGGTCAGGGCGGAGCCCAACTGGGCCGCCTTGCGCGCCAGCAGTTGCTGGACACGGGCGGCGGCCGTGATCCAGTTGGTGACGGCGGCCCGGTGCAGGAAGGTGTCGCCGAGGGCGATGCCCGTGCCGCACAGCAGCATCAGACCACCCGTCAGGGCGAGCCGGCTGCCGGAGCGGTCGACGACCGCCTGGACGGCGAGGCCGACGCAGAAGGGCAGGGCAGAGACGGAGACGAAGTGCAGCAGGCCCCAGGCGAGCGACTTCAGCTGGCCGCCCAGCTGGTGACGCCCGAGCCACCACAGGAATCGGGGACCCGAACGGGTGTCGGGGGCGCCCGGATCGGAGTACGGAAGGTCTTGGATCTGCATGACGTCCCAGTGGCTCGTGTCAGGAGGGAAGGGATGACCAGGGGCTGGGGTGAAGTGGGGAGGGGATGGGGCGAAATGGGGAGGCGGCGCAAAGCGGTGACAAGCCGTGAAAGGTTCGCGTCACCGCGTGGTGAATTTCAAACGGTTTTCCCGACGGAGCGCAGAAATCCACCGGCTTCCGGCCACTGGCCGCCGGGCCCGGCGCCGGTCGGGACACCGCCGTCGACTCTCGCCGGGCAGGCGGGCGGCTCCCGCGGTCTGTCCGGGCCGCGCCCGACCCCACGCGTCCCCAGGGTGACGACAAGGGCGGCGGTATCTGGCTGCATCTCGACCACGGCGTGATGGTGATGGGCGAGCGGCCGGAACCGAGCGCCCGACCCGGTCGGCCCGGAGCCTGCGCGGGACGGCCGGCGTGCCCGTGCCTGGGCAGGCGCTCGCCCGCGCTCTCCGCTCCGCTGGAGCGGGCGGGGCCCCGGCCCGCCCCCGTGCCGCCGCTGCAGGGTGGGCGCCCGCCCCGCCGTGCCGGAAAAGGCCGAGGGCAGTCGCGCCCTCGACGCGATCGCGCCGTACTCCTCGAGGCGTCATTGCGGCCCCGCCCCGACTGGCCGTAGAACACCGGCCATGAGAAGACGGATAGTCATGTCCATGCTTGCCGGAGCGACCCTCCTGGCGAGTGCCTTCTTCGGCACCGGAGCTGCAGCGGCCCAAGCGGCCGACGTCCCGGCCGAGTTCGGTACCGACTGGCACGACCCGGTCACCGCGGCACCCCCCGTCGAGCGGCCGCACACCAAGTCGTGCCAGGTCACCCTCGCCGACGCCCAGTTCCGCGACTTCACGCCGTACCGGGGCACGTACACCCCGCCCCAGGGCTGCGGCGACCACTGGAGCAAGGTCGTCCTGCGGCTCGACGGCAAGGTGAAGGGCCGTCAGTACGACCGCCTCGGCTATCTGCACGTCGGCGGGGTCGAGATCCTGCGCACCTCCACCCCGGAGCCCTCGCCCGACGGCATCGCATGGCACGTCGAGAAGGACGTCACCCGATACAGCGACACCTTCCGCAGTCCGCAGGACGTCGAGATGCTCATCGGCAACGTCGTCGACGACACCTACACCGGCGTCATCGACGTACACGTCACCCTGACCTTCTATGCGGGCCGTCCCGCGCAGCGGACCCCCGACCGCGTGCTCACCCTCGCCGACACGCCCGACGGCACGACACTCACCACCCCGCGCAACAGCGAGCGGATCGTCGCCGAGGTCTACGCGACCGGTTCGGGCGGTGGCTGCGAGGAGTTCTGGTACCTGACCGTGGCCGACCCGGCGTCGTACTCCTGCAAGGCCGATCACGGCCCCTACCGCGAGGTGCAGGTCAAGGTCGACGGCCAACTCGCCGGAATCGCCGCGCCGTTCCCGAACGTCTGGACGGGCGGCTGGTCCAACCCCTTCCTCTGGTACGTCATTCCGGCGCCGGGCGCCTTCGACGTCCGGCCGATCGAATACGACCTCACACCCTTCGCGGGCCTGCTCAACGACGGGCGGCCGCACCGCGTCGAGGTCTCCGTCGTCGGCGTGCCCGCGGGCCAGTCGGGCTGGAGCACACCGGTGAACGTCCTGGTCTGGCAGGACGCGCACCGCGCCCACGTCATGGGGGCGCTCACCGGGAACAAGGCCACGGACATCGCCAACTCCTCCACCTACACGCCGGGTTCGGAGAACCGCGTGAACACCGACGCCGGACACCGCCTCACCGTGTCCGGATACCTCGACACCTCGCACGGCCGCGTGACCACCACCGTCACCCGGACGCTCGCCAACACCTCCGACCACCGCTGGACCGACGGCGAGAACACGGACGGACTGGACGCGACCTGGTCCGACGACCAGACGGTCACCGTTGGCGGAGACGGTCCGGCGCGGACGACGCACACCGACCGGACGTACACCATGAACGGCTCCACGACCATCGGCACGGACGACCGGCTACGCACCGTGCTGACGCTCGGCGACCGCGCGTCGGTCGTGGACCTGCGGGACGGCCGGCGCACCACGTGGTCACGGCTCGACGACACCTACACCGGCGACGCTGCGTACACGATCAACGTCCCGCGCGACCAGCGGCACGCGGTCGGCACATCGAGCGAGCGCTATCGGCTGTACGGCTCCGACGGCTGCTACGACCGTTCGCTGACCACGGTTCAGGGGGTGCTGACGGAGGATCGCTACGGCTGCTGAGGTGACCGGCGGTCGGCCCACCTGCGGTGGGCTCCTTGCCTGTCAGCCCTTTGCCGGCGGGCCGTGCACCGAGGGTGGTGTGCGGCCCGCCGTGCTGTGCACCGAGCCCGGTGCGCAGGGGTCAGCAGCGCTGGCCGCCGTCCCCCTCGATGAGCGTGTCCAGCAGCACGCCGAGCACCTGGCGTTCCTTCTCGGTCAGCGGAGCGAGGATCTCCTCGGCCGCCGAGCGTCGTGCGCCGCGCAGCTGGCGCAGCGTCGTGCGCCCCTCGTCCGTCAGCTCGATCCGGGTCACTCGCCGGTTCGCCGGATCGGCCACCCGCCGGACCTTCCCGCTCGCCTCCAGCCCGTCGACCAGCGTCGTCACCGCGCGCGGCACCACCTCCA
Organism: Streptomyces sp. NPDC001393; assembly: GCF_053597455.1. Lineage (NCBI taxonomy): Bacteria > Bacillati > Actinomycetota > Actinomycetes > Kitasatosporales > Streptomycetaceae > Streptomyces > Streptomyces sp. NPDC001393. The sequence goes on along the minus strand of NZ_JBSFIH010000069.1, from coordinate 10,938 downwards.
GGCGCTCGGCGAGATCGGCCATGCGCGGCGGCGAGGGGTAGTGCGCGAGGGTGCGCAGCAGTCGGGACTGGGCCGGGGTGACGCCCAGGTCGTGCCGTTCCAGATGGCGTTTCTGGATGCGGTGCACCCGGCGGGTCAGCCGCAGCAACTGCTCGGCGAGCAGGCCGTCGGGATCTGGGGTGGTCATGCGGGAACAATATCAGGATGCCGTTCATTGTGAGTATAGGTAACAATGAGCTACGATCCGTTCGTCATCGTCGGTCGATCCCCGGCCGGCGCCCGTTCACCTCCGTAGGAGCCCATGCATCCCGACCGAGAACCCTCCTGGACCCCGCCTGCCGACGCCAAGGAACAACCCCGGCAGGTGCGCCGCATCCTGAAGCTCTTCCGTCCCTATCGCGGGCGGCTCGCGACCGTCGGCCTGCTGGTCGGCGCCTCCTCGCTGGTCTCGGTGGCCACGCCGTTCCTGCTCAAGGAGACCCTGGACGTCGCGATCCCGCAGGGCCGCACCGGCTTGCTCAGCCTGCTCGCGCTCGGCATGATCCTCAGTGCCGTCCTCTCCAGCGTCTTCGGCGTGCTCCAGACGCTGATCTCGACCACCGTCGGCCAGCGCGTCATGCACGACCTGCGCACCGCCGTCTACGGCCGTCTGCAGCGCATGTCGCTCGCCTTCTTCACGCGCACGCGCACCGGCGAGGTGCAGTCCCGGATCGCCAACGACATCGGCGGCATGCAGGCCACCGTCACCTCGACCGCGACCTCCCTGGTCTCCAACGCCACCAGCGTCGTCGCCACGATCATCGCGATGGTCGCCCTCGACTGGCGGCTCACGATCGTCTCGCTGATCCTGCTGCCGGTGTTCGTGTGGATCAGCCGCCGCGTCGGTAACGAACGCAAGAAGATCACCACACAGCGGCAGAAGCAGATGGCCGCGATGGCGGCCACCGTCACCGAGTCGCTCTCGGTCAGCGGCATCCTGCTCGGTCGCACCATGGGCCGCTCCGACTCGCTCACCGCGTCCTTCGCCGAGGAGTCCGAGCGCCTGGTCGACCTGGAAGTGAAGTCGAACATGGCCGGGCGCTGGCGCATGGCCGTGATCACGATCGTCATGGCCGCGATGCCGGCCGTCATCTACTGGACGGCAGGCCTGGCCCTGCAGTTCGGCGGCCCCAAGGTCTCGCTCGGCACGATCGTCGCCTTCGTCTCGCTCCAGCAGGGACTGTTCCGGCCCGCCGTGAGCCTGCTCGCCACCGGCGTCCAGATCCAGACCTCTCTCGCCCTCTTCCAGCGCATCTTCGAGTATCTCGACCTGCCCATCGACATCACCGAGCGCGAGCGGCCCGTCCACCTCGACGAGGTCAAGGGCGAAGTCCGCTTCGAGGGCGTCGAGTTCCGCTACGAGAACGACGACCGGACCCGCCCCGTCCTCGACGGCATCGACGTCACCGTGCCCGCGGGCGGCAGCCTCGCCGTCGTCGGCCCCACCGGCGCCGGCAAGTCCACGCTCGGCTATCTGGTGCCCCGCCTCTACGACGTCACCGGCGGCCGCGTCACCATCGACGGCGTCGACGTCCGGGACCTCGACTTCGACACCCTCGCCCGCGCGGTCGGTGTCGTCTCGCAGGAGACGTACCTCTTCCACGCCTCGGTCGCCGACAACCTCCGCTTCGCCAAGCCGGACGCCACGGACGAGGAACTGCGGGCGGCTGCCAGGGCGGCGCAGATACACGACCACATAGCCGCGCTGCCCGACGGATACGACACGGTCGTCGGCGAACGCGGCCACCGCTTCTCCGGCGGTGAGAAGCAGCGCCTCGCGATCGCCCGCACCATCCTGCGCGATCCGCCGGTCCTCATCCTCGACGAGGCGACCAGCGCGCTCGACACCCGTACGGAGGCGGCGGTCCAGGACGCGATCGACGCCCTGTCGGCCGACCGGACGACGATCACCATCGCCCACCGGCTGTCCACGATCCGCGGCGCCGACCAGATCGTCGTCCTCGACTCCGGACGGGTCGCCGAACGCGGCAGCCACGAGGAACTGCTGGAACTGGACGGGCGGTACGCCGCACTGGTGCGGCGGGACGCGCAGCTCGAACCGACAAGCTGAACGCGGCCTTGACCGGCGGCTCGAACGCGGCCGTGACCGATGCGCTGACGCTGCGGCCGACGAACTGAACATATGCCAGGTTTGCGACGATATGCGTATTACCGTTCCCGCATGCAGACGAACATTCCGCCACGGAGCACGCTTCGACTGACACGCCGGGGCAGACTCGGCCTCGTCGTGGCCGGCGCCGTCGTGGCCGGTACCGCCGTGGCGGTGCCGCTGCTGACCCCCGACAGCGGGCCCGAGCCGACACCGGCCGCCGCCCTGGTCGTCCCCGAGGGCTGGCGCGCGAGCCAGGTGTACGACGCGATCGACAGGGCTCTTCGACTGCCTGGCGGAAGCACCGGCAAGTCCGTGGCGAATGCCGGTCTGAAGCTGCCGCGCGACGCCGCGGGCAACCCGGAGGGCTACCTCTTCCCGGCGACGTATCCCCTCCACGAGGGAGCGACGCCCGAGTCCCTCCTGCGCTTCATGGTCGACACCGCGGACAGCAGGTTCAACGCGGCGCCCATCGCCGCCGGGGCGCAGCGCGACGCGATGAACCCGTACCAGACGGTCACCATCGCCAGCATCGTCCAGGCCGAGGCCGCGACCAGGGCGGACATGGGCAAGGTCGCCCGGGTCGTCTTCAACCGGCTGGAGCGAGGGATGCCGCTCCAGATGGACTCGACGATCAACTACGCGCTGAACCGCAACACCGTCCACACGGGCCGGATCGAGACGCGCATCGAGAGTCCCTACAACTCCTACCAGCGCATGGGCCTGCCGCCCACACCGATCGACAATCCCGGCGAGGATGCGATGCATGCCGCGCTCAATCCGACGCCGGGCGACTGGCTGTACTTCGTCACCGTCAAGCCCGGGGACACCCGCTTCACCTCCGACTACGCGACGCACATGCGCAACGTGGCGGAGTTCAACTCCCTCCACCAGGGCACGGCTCGGGCGCAGAGCCCGAGCCACGGCCAGGGTCCGGGCACCCCGCGGTCCCAGGCTCGCTGAGCCGGCGGGAGGTCACGCGGCGAGCGGCCGAGCCTCGGCCAGCAGCCGCCTGATGTCCCGGACGGCCGCGCGGCCCGCCCGGTTCGCGCCGATGGTGCTGGCCGACGGGCCGTAGCCGACCAGATGGACGCGTGGGTCGGCCACCGCCCGGGTGCCCTCGACCCGGATCCCGCCGCCCGGCTCGCGCAGCCGCAGCGGACGGAGATGGTCCAGCGCGGCGCGGAACCCGGTCGCCCAGAGGATCACATCGGCGGTGACGTGCCGTCCGCCGTCCCACTCCACGCCGTCCGGGGTGATCCGGTCGAACATCGGCTGCCGGTCCAGGATCCCGTCCGCGAGCCCCTGCCGGACGGCGTCGTTGAGAGGCAGCCCGGTGACCGAGACCACACTGCGCGGGGGCAGTCCCTGACGCACCCGCTCCTCCACCAGCGCGACGGCCGCCCTGCCCGCCTCCTGATCGAACGGCCCCTCGCGGAACACCGGAGGCCGCCGGGTGACCCAGGTGGTCGCGGCCGCGTACGGGGCCAGCTCCAGCAGGTGCTGGGTGCCCGAGGCGCCGCCGCCCACCACCACGACGCGCTGTCCGGCGAACTCCTCAGGGCCGGCGTACTGCGCGGTGTGCAACTGCCGCCCGTGGAAGGTCTCCTGACCTGGATAGCGCGGCCAGAACGGCCGGTCCCACGTGCCGGTCGCATTGATCAGGGCGCGCGTCGACCAGATGCCGGCCGAGGTCTCCACGAGCAGCCGCCCGCCGTCTCCTTCCCGTACCGCCCGTACGTCGACGGGCCGTCGCACGCGCAGGCCGAAGGTCCGCTCGTACCGGGCGAAGTACTCACCGATCACCTCTGCCGAGGGCCGGCCGGGATCGGCGTCGGTCAGCTCCATGCCGGGCAGCGCGTGCATCCCGTGCACCTTGCCGTACGTCAGCGAGGGCCACCGGTACTGCCAGGCACCGCCCGGCGCGGGGGAGTGGTCTAGGACCACGACGTCGCGGTCCGGCTCGAAACCGGTGCGCCGCAGGTGATAGGCGCTGGACAGCCCGGCCTGACCAGCGCCGATGACGACGACCTCGACCTCACGCGATTCGTTCACGCTTCTACTAACCGGGATCCGGCTGCGGATCTTCCCAGCCGCCGCCGAGGAGCCCCCGAAGAACAGCTGCGGCACCGGGTCCGGCGGCAACGCGGTCAGTCCGCCCTCGACCCGGTAGTGGGCTCCGTCGAAGTCGTACGGCTCCCCGCGCCACACCCCGCGTACGACGGAGAGGACCTCGTCGGTGCGCCGTAGGCGTGCCGGTCCACGAGGGTGCGCCCGTCGCCACCGGTCGGCAGGAACCAGTGCAGTCATACGGTCATGCCGGAGCCTCGTTCCTCAGTCCTTGGCCGGGGTTGTCGACGGCGGCAGGCCGCCGTTGAACCGCGTGTCCACGAAGTCGCCGAAGTCCACCTTCTTCGGGATGAGCTTCAGCCCGGCGAAGGTGTCGACGATCTGCTGCTCGGATGCGACGAGCGGTTTGTCGACGGCGACTGCGACACGGGTGGAGTTGGTCCGCTTCACCGAGGCCAGTGCCACGTCGTACGGCAGTCCGGTGTCCTTCGCCCACACCTTGGCCCAGTCCTGCTGGTGGTCGTGGACCCAGGCCGTCGCCCGCCGCAGCCGGGCCAGGTAGTCCTTGATGACGGCGGCCTTCTTCGGGTCCTTGAGGGCGGCGGGCGCGGCCACCTGGAAGGTGAGCCCGTTGGTGACGCCCTCACCGGTGGTCAGCACCCGGCCCTGCTTGGCCTGGAGGATCTGGGAGGTGTAGGGATCCCACACCGCCCACGCGTCGACCTTGCCGGAGGTGAACGCGGCGAGCGCGTCGGCCGGCTGAAGGTACTTGACGTGGACGTCGGACAGGCTCAGTCCGGCTGCCTTCAGGGAGGCGACCAGCTGGTAGTGGGCCGACGACCCCTGGGCCACGGCCACGGACCTGCCCTTGAGCTGGTCCGGCCTGGTCAGCTCGGAGTTGCCGGGCACGAGGATGGCGTCGCCCTTGGAGGTGCCGTGCCAGGCCGCCGCGACGGAGATCTTCGAGCCGGCGCCGGCCGCGAAGACGGGTGGGGTGTTGCCTACGCCTCCGATGTCGACGGCCCCGGCGTTGACGGCCTCCAGCAGCGGCGGGCCGGAGGTGAACGTCGACCACTTGATCTTGTAGTCCAGGTTCTTCAGCTCACCGGCGGCGCGCAGAATCGCCTCTGAACCACCCTTCTGATCACCGACGTTCAGCGTGACGGAGCCCCTTCCGTCGGTGTGGGCGCCCGTGCCGGCGGACGCGTTCCCGCCGCAGGCGGTGAGCAGGAGCGCGAAGGGCAGGAGCAGGGCGGCGGGGACGAGGCGTCGTCGCATGACGGTTCCGTTCATGTGCAGGAGCTTTCAGGGGATTCAGGCGGCTTCGGCGGCGGTGCTGACGCCGAGCCGTGCCAGCAGGCCGGCCCGGAGCCCGGCGAAGCGGGGGTCGGTGATCTCGCGCGGCCGGTCGAGGTCGATGCGCTGCTCGTGGGCGATCCGGCCGCCGTCCATGACCAGGACGCGGTCGGCCAGCAGTACGGCCTCCTCGACGTCGTGTGTGACCAGCAGCACGGCACAGCCACGGCGCTGCCACAACTCCCCGACCAGACGCTGGGCCTTGATCCGGGTCAGCGCGTCCAGAGCGCCGAACGGCTCGTCGAGCAGCAGCAGATCGGGTTCGCGCACCAGGGCGCGGGCGAGGGCGGCACGCTGCGCCTCGCCTCCGGAGAGGGTCTTCGGCCAGGCGTCGGTCCGGTGGCCGAGGCCGACCTCCTCCAACGCCCGCTCGGCCACGGCGCGTCCGGGCTTGCCGGGCAGGCCGAGCAGGACGTTGCGCCACACCCTCTTCCAGGGCATGAGCCGGGGCGCCTGGAAGGCGACGGCCCTGCGGCGTGGGACCAGCGCGGTGCCCTGGATGTCGCGGTCGAGTCCGGCGAGGATGCGCAGCAGCGTCGACTTGCCGCAGCCGCTGCGGCCGAGCAGGGCGACGAACTCGCCGGGAGCGATGTCGAGTCGGAGATCGTCGATGACGGCACGTCCGTCGAAGGAGCGGATCAGCCCCTTGACATGCACGGCCGGGGCCGGCTCGGCCGTCACCGGCCGGTGAACGTCGGTCGCCATTGCAGCAGCAGCCTTTCGAGGGAGCGGACGATGAAGTCGGCGAGCAGACCGAGGAAGGCGTAGACGATCAGGCAGACCACGATCACGTCGGTCTGCAGGAAGTCCCGCGCCTGCACCATCAGGAAGCCGATGCCGGCGTCGGCGTTGACCTGCTCGGCGAAGACCAGCGCGAGCCAGGCGATGCCGAGCGAGTAGCGCAGGCCGGTCAGCGCCCCGGGCAGCGCGCCCGGCAGCACGACGTGCCGCACCAGACCCCACCGGGAGAGCCCCAATGACTCACCGGCCTCGATGAGTTGGGCATCCACCCCGCGGATTCCGGCGTACACGTTCAGATAGAGCGGGAAGGTCACACCGAGCGTGATGATGGCGATCTTCGGGGTCTCGCCGATGCCGAACCAGATGATGAACAGCGGGATGAGACCCACGAACGGCACCGTCCGCAGCATCTGCACCGGCGCGTCCACCAGGTCCTCGCCGATCCGGAACAGCCCCGAGACCAGGGCGAGTCCGGTGCCGATCACGGTCCCGAACAGCAGGCCGAACGCGACGCGCCGGAGCGAGGTCCCCATGGCCGACGGCAGCGAACCGTCACTGACCAGGTCCCAGCCGACCTGAGCGATCCGGCCCGGGGAGGCAAGCACATCGGCCGTCAACACACCTGTGGCGCTGAGGAGTTGCCACAGGGCGAGCAGCAGGACCGGACCCGCCGTGCGGCGCACCCAGCGGGGGACGCGGAGGCGGCGGGAGGAGGCGGGGACGACGGGCTGGAGGTCCGGGCCGGTGCGTTCGGAGTGCGGCGCCTCGGGGTCATGGGACTTGGATATACCGGAAATATCCGGCTCAGGAGAGCTGGGTGGGGCATGGCTGATGCTCATGGACTGCTCCACGGGGGAAAGCGCAGGTGGGGATACGGGGGGCTCGGCTCGCACGCCGACCCGTCACACCGGCCTCAACGGCAGATGATCACAGACAGCGGCGGCGGAGCCGAGGAAGAGAAAGAAACGGGAAAGCGGGAAGGGCGTCAGCGGCCGCTACGACACGCGGCGGAGGCCACCCGCAGCAGGTCGATGTGACCGCGCGTGGTGAGCAGGGCTGAACGCAACATGCGGCAGAACGTAGCCAGATGGCCGCGCCAAGGTCAACGGCGTCTCGTCCAGTGGACCGGCCGTCTTACGACGTGCTCGTGCCACAGGGTGCGAAACCCGGCGTATGGGCCAGGATAGGGGCATGCCAGATGCCTTCACCACCCGCATGCTGCACGTCTCCACCGGCTCCCGGGAGCGCGTCGTCGACCTCACCGCCGACTGTGAGGACTTCCTGCGCGAGGCGGCGGCCGGCCGCGACGGCCTGCTCAGTGTTTTCGTCCCGCACGCGACTGCCGGAATCGCCGTCATCGAGACGGGCGCCGGCAGCGACGAGGACCTCCTCGCCGCCCTGCACACCCTGCTCCCCGCCGACGACCGCTGGCAGCACCGCCACGGCAGCCCCGGCCACGGCCGCGACCACGTCCTCCCGGCGATCGTCCCACCCCACGCGACCCTCCCGGTGATCGGCGGCCGCCTGGAGCTGGGCACCTGGCAGTCGGTCTGCCTGGTCGACACGAACAGGGACAATCCCGATCGTCAGGTTCGACTGAGCTTCCTGGGCTGAGCAAGGCCGTCCTGGTGGCGGCCGCCAACCCCTGCGACGGATGCGGACAGTGCTTGCTCGGCGTGCGACGGCTGTCCCGGCCGCGGCGCCTGATCGCCTCCTGGGTGCCCTACCCGGACAGGGTGCGGCGAGTCGCCAATGACGACGCGGGGTGATGTGGTTACTCGCCGTACCATCAGCGCTGCTCAGAGGCCATAGCCCTGAGCTTCACAGTCCGAGCGTCATGATGAGCCGGTCCTCGCCGGGACCGAAGTAGTCCTTGCGCGGGCCCGCGTCGGACGCGAAACCCAGTGACCGGTACAGGAGGACCGCGCCGTCGTTCCCCGGCTCCACTGTGAGGCGCACCTCGCTCACGCCCTCGGCACGCAGCCGGCGCAGCACCTCCAGCATCAGCCGTCGGCCCAGCCCCTGCCCCCGCTGGCCGAGGGTGACCCCAAGGCTGAGGATCCAGCTCCGGTCTCGGTCCGGTGTGGTGACGTACAGAACATAGCCGTACAGGCTCTCCCCGTCGTCGAGAACGAGTAGGCGGTCTCCGTGCAGATCGAACAGCTGGCGGAGCACGAAATACGGGTATGCGTCCTCCCGGAAGATCTCCCTGTCGGCGCGTGCAAGTTGGGGTAGATCCGCCTCTGTGACTGCTCTTATCGTCAGCGGTCGTCTGTCGCACGAAGGGAGGTGATCCTCTGGAAGAGCAGTCATGCCGCTCCCTGCGGAAAGGAGTCAAGGACTTGCCGCCCACCCGCGCTGCCGACTAGGGCGGGCCCTGCGCCCTGCGGCGTAATTGTACTTGGCGTCAGGGGGAACCATCAGGTTCCGGGGTTGTCGAGCTGGCCGAGTCGGTGATGCACCGCCTCGTCGAGTCACCGCCGAACAGCTGCGGCTCCGGCAAGCCCGTGGCCGGCGGACGCCCACGTCGCGTGGCGCCATGGGCGAGGTCACCGGCTGGCGAGGCCCGCGCGTGCCGCGTGGAACACACGCCAGGTCACCTGGGGGACATGCGGCCCTGGTTCAGCACATCCGAGACCAACTGGCTCTCCAGGCGATTTCCTTGCCGCACGAGGCGCTGGGCACGCGCGGGGGCAGGAAAGAGCACACCCGACGGAGGCCGGTGATCGCGGCCATTTCGATCAACTTCGTTGGCCGTAAGGGCAGTTCCGTCTTCGGGCGTCCGTCTTGACGGCCTACGATTCCCTATAGTTCTCTTGCGGGGCAAGCGAGTTGAAGGAGCGGGGCAGACTCAAGGCGGTGGCTGTGTGCGCTGCTGATGCGAGGGGGGTGCATGGAACAAATGATCCGTGCGTACGGAGTTCCAGGCCGCCTTGCTGAATATCTACCTGACCGCGACGAACCCGTCGAGCGTTGGTTCAACGCACCGAACACTGGAAACGCGCGCGCGATCGCCAGGACCATCATCGACCTCACTCCGGAGTTTCCGGCCGTCGTACTTGATCCGTTCTGTGGCGCGGGCAGCTCCGCTATCGCTGCCCGCCACCTCGGGATTCCCTTTGTCGGCATGGAGATCGACCCGGTCCTTGCCTGTGTCAGCTTGGCCAAGTCCCACTGTGAGCCGGTGCACGGCGCAGGGTTGCACCGGCCTGAACGAAGCGATGACGACCTGCCGCTCCGCTGCTTGCGCGTGGTTCAGGAACTGCAGAGTCTCGATGGCAGTGGACGGCTCAACGAACAACAGATCACAGAGGACTTGGCCCGGGCACCGGCAGCCGTTCCCGGCGGCGCGATGGTGTGCGGTGACTCGACGGTCCCGGCGAACTGGTCGGATCTGAGTATCCCCGACCGTGACGTGGTGGTGTTCACCTCCCCGCCCTTCTACAGCACCTGGTCGCCACCGCATGTTCCCGAGCGTGTGCGCCGGGCAGCGTCTGCGGTTTTCTGTGACACCAAACCAGCCAGGCTCGGCAGACCGGACACCCAACCTCAGCCATCCGGCCAGTACTGCGACCTTGTCATCGGTTCATTACGGGCAATGATGTCCGTCGCCGCCCATGGCATTGCCATCATCGAGCACGAGCCCGGCGACGACAGCACAGGCAAGAGGCTGCAGGTGCTCTCCGATCGTATAAACGAAGAAACGGAAGGAGAAGTTGTCGAGATACTGGCCACCGATGACTTCTCTGGGGCAGGGATCCTCTCCCTAGTGGTCTGTCGGTTCTGAAGATGAGTGAAAGTACTCCGCGCAATCTTACAGAATTCGAGTCACAGGCTCAGGCATCGCGGCTCGACCTCGCTGACGGGCATGCGAATCACAGCCTGTTGCCGGAAACCAGAAGAGTCCTCGAAGACGCCTTCGCGGAGTCGTTCAAGGAATCGCGCCGGGGTCTTGTTCAACGAGTTGAGCATGACTTCTTGGAGGCCCTCGGTCGGCACACCGGCCAGCGATATTCTGCGGCATCATCGCACATAGTCTATTCGGCGTCGGTGGGTGTGGACATCGTAGCCAAACACCTTGCTTCACAACGGCTTCGAACAGGCATGATCACGCCCACCTTCGACAACCTTCCGGCGCTCATGGCCATGAGTGGTGTCGACCTGATCGCCGTTCCCGAGAAGTGGTTGATGCCGGAGCCTGATTTCGACGAGCTGAGTCGGCTGAACCTCGACGCTCTGTTTCTTGTCCTGCCGAACAACCCGACGGGTGCGATGTTGGATGCGAACACCACACGCCGACTTCTCGAATGGGGTGCGGATCACGGTGTTCTGATCACGTTCGACTCGTCATTCCGTCTGCTGGCACCGGGGGCCTGCACGGACCTCATCGCGACAGCCGACGACGTCCGTGCGGACGCCATCACCGTCGACGACACAGGAAAGACCGTGTCGCTTCAGGACACCAAGGCGAGCGTTCTTTCGGTGACCCGCCGCCTACGCGATCCGGTTTCTGAAATAGTCAGCCACTGAGCCTTTTCCAACCTGCTGCTGCAGCCTGGTAGTTGGGCTGACAACATGGTGAAGCCCCTGGTAGATGGGTTTTCGACCAAGAGAACCGTGTC